>NZ_CP061718.1:2369001-2675502 GCF_014764365.1 Roseococcus microcysteis | reverse complement strand
CGCGTCATGCCCAGCGGGCCGAAGATGCGCCGTTCCAGGAACACCGCCAGCGACTGCCGCGCCACGCGCTCCACCACCTGGCCCAGCAGGCGGAAGCCCGTGTTGGAATAGAGGAAGCGCGTGCCGGGGGCGAAGTTCAGCCCCTCCTGCCGGGCGATGAGCGCGTCCAGCTCCACCTCGGTCACCGGCGTGGCCAGGTCCGCGCCGCCCAGCCGCGCCAGTTCCAGCACGTCGCGCAGCCCGCCGGCATTGCGCATGGCCTGGTCCAGCGTCACGGCGCCGAGTTCGGCGGGCAGCCAGGGCAGGTGGGCTCCCAGCGTGTCGTCCAGCCGCAACAGCCCATCGCGCGCCAGCATCAGGATGGCGGCGCAGGTGAACTGCTTGGAGACGGAGGCGATGCGGAAGGTGGTGGGGATGCCGATGGGCGCGTTCAGCTCGATGGAGGCAAGGCCCGCGGAACGGCGCAGCAGCAGCATGCCGTCGCGCGCCACCCCCACTGCGGCCCCGGGCGTCTCGGCCAGCGGGACGAGCATTTGACCCACACGCCGCTCCAGCCGCAGCAGGTCGAGATCACGCATCCATGTAAACTCCCAGGCAACAAATCCTTACAATGTTTCCCGCCCGCGGCGCCATGGCGGAAACACGGCGGGGTTGTGCGCCCGGACCGCCGGGCCACATGCTGCGGCGGAGGGTTGCCTGCAACTGCGCCGTTCCCGCCACCGGCCCGGAGGTATATCCTGCCCGCCGACCGTCGTGTTCACGGAAGAAATGGGGCCTGCCCGATGAAGTTGAAGCTGCGCACTGCCACCGCCCTCGCGGGTGCCTTCGCGGCCGGCATCCTGGCCGGGCCGTTCGTGGGCGCCATCGCGCAGCAGGATGGCGGCCGGGCCGAGACCTACCGCCTGTTGCAGCTCTTCGGCGATGTCTTCGCCCGCGTCCGCGCCGAATATGTCGAGCCGGTGCAGGACCGTGACCTGGTGGAGAACGCCATCAACGGCATGCTGACCGGGCTCGACCCGCACAGCGCCTACCTCAACCCCCGCAATTTCCGCGACATGCAGGTGCAGACCCGCGGCGAGTTCGGCGGGCTGGGCATCGAGGTGACGCAGGAGGGCGGCTATATCCGCGTCATCTCGCCCATTGACGACACGCCGGCGGCGCGCGCGGGCATCCGTCCCGGCGACAACATCACGCACCTCAACGGCAATTCCACCCAGGGCATGACCCTGCAGGAGGCCGTGGACACGATGCGTGGGGAGCGCGGGACCTCCCTGCGCCTGACCATCCGGCGCGAGAACACGCCCACCGCCATCGAGCTGACCATCGTCCGCGACGTGATCCGGCCGCAGATCGTCCGCTTCCGGATGGAGGGGAACGACATCGGCTACATCCGCGTCACCTCCTTCAACGAGCAGACGGAGGCCAATGTCCGCCGCGCCCTGTCCAGCCTGCGGCAGCAGGCCGGCAACAACCTGCGCGGCCTGATCCTGGATCTGCGGAACAATCCGGGCGGGCTGCTGGACCAGGCGGTGCAGGTGACGGACAGCTTCCTGGACCAGGGCGAGATCGTCTCCACCCGCGCCCGCCGCAGCGAGGACGCGCAGCGCTGGAACGCGCGCAGCGGCGACATCGCGAACGGGCTGCCCATGGTGGTGCTGGTGAATGGCGGCAGCGCCTCGGCCAGCGAGATCGTGGCCGGCGCCCTGCAGGACCACCGCCGCGCCGTGATCCTGGGCGTGCGCAGCTTCGGCAAGGGCTCGGTGCAGACGGTGATGCCGCTGGGCGGCAACAATGGCGCCATCCGCATCACGACGGCGCGGTACTACACGCCCTCCGGCCGGTCCATCCAGGCCACCGGGATCGAGCCGGACATCGAGGTGCTGGCCAGCCGCGCCACCACCACCACGGCCGAGGCGAACCCCCAGCGCGAGCGGGACCGGGAATCCAATTTGCGCCGCGCGCTGCGGGCCGAAACGACGACGCCCACCACGCCGCCCACGGTCCAGCCCGCGCCGCTGAACCTGCCGGCCGGCCTGGCCGACCGCATCCAGCGCGAGCCGCCCGAGGGGTTCCCGACGCTGGACCTGACCCGGCCGGAGACGGATTTCCAGCTCCAGCAGGGGCTGGTTCTGGTGCGTGGCCTGGTGGCCAACCCGCCGCGCCGGGCGCAGCGCTAGCCAGCGTCCGATCGTCCCCGGTGGAACCGGGGGCGTGAATCGGCCGCAGGGCAAGCGACCTAGGCCAGTCGCCGCGCCGCGAAGCTCTGGACCAGGCGCCATTCCTCACCCTCCCGCGCTTCATGGACCCAGGTGAAGGCGGAGGGTGTGATGTCGCGGAAGCTCCAGCGGCGGGCGGGCGCCACGTCGGACGTCGTCTCCAGCACCACGGCATCGCCGTTTCGCCGGGCCGTGAAGGTCAGGACGGCCCCGTGCATGGGCCCGACCCATGTGGACCGCCAGGCGCCCAGGGCCGGGTCATGGAAGCGCAGGCTGGTGCCGTATTCATAGGCGCTGACCTCACGCCGGCCGCGCGGCGGGACGATCCAGACATCCTGGATGCCGCGGCCCTCCAGCACCCGCGCGAAATGCCATTCGCCCTCCTCCTCGCGGATCAGGGCCTTGTCGGGTCCGTACCAGCGCACCTCCAGCGCCCAGCTGCCGATGAAGGGTTCGAAGATCCGCTGGTCCGGCGGGATGTCGGCATGGGGCGCGGGCGAGAGCAGGGCGTCTGCGAAAATCTGCGGGTCCATGGGCGTTCCGATCAGGCGTCGGTGGCGGCCCGACGCCGTGGCTCCTTGTCATGGAACATTACCATGGGCGGGCCGCCGGGCTGGTGTTTCGGCGCCGCCGTTGCGAAAATCTTCACGCAATCCGGTGAATCCAGCCCCATGCGCCCATTCCTGACCCCGCCCGACCCGCGCCGTGGCTGAAGGGCCGGAACCCGTGGCGCGCCGCCCATGGGGCTGGCGCCTGCTGGGCCTGTTCTGGGCCGCGGTGCTGGTGGCGCTGCTCGGCGGCGGGGTGGTGCTGGTCGCGCTCGGCCCCCCGCCGGCCGAGGAGGAGGTGGTCACCGAGTCCCCGCCGGACACCATGACGCCGGAGCCGCCGCCGGAGGCCGCGCCCGAGCCGCCACCCCCACCCCCAACCCCACCCCCCGTCGCGGCCCCGCCCGCCACGCCGCCGCGCCTTGCCTTCGCGCGCCCCGCCCCCGCCGCCCAGGGACGCATTCCGGTCGCCATCATCGCCGGCGGCCTGGGGATGAGCGCGGAGGTCACGGCCCAGGCCATCCAGTCCTTGCCCGTGGCGGTGGGCCTCGCCTTCAGCCCCTATGCGACCGAGCCAGGGCCCCTGCTGCAGCAGGCCCGGCTGCGCGGCTTCGAGACGCTGCTGGCCCTGCCGCTGGAGCCCACCGGCTTCCCCCTGAATGACCCCGGCCCCCGCGCCCTGTTGACCGGCGTGTCGCGCGCCGAGAATGCCCAGCGCCTCGAATGGCTGCTGCGGCGCCATGGCGGGCATGTGGGGGTGGTGGGCGCGCTGGGCCCGCTGCGCGGCGAGCGCTTCGCCGCCCTGCCCGACCAGTTCGACGCCATGCAGCGCCAGGTGGAGGCGGCGGGCTTCCTCTACATAGACCCTCGCCCGGGCCAGCCGGCGCCGCGCCTGGTCTGGGGGCGGAGCGTGGATGTGGTGCTGGACGCGCCCTCCACCCGCGCCGAGATCGAGCTGCGCCTGTCCCAACTGGAACGCGCGGCACGCGAGCGGGGCTCGGCCATGGGCTATCTGGGCGAGGCGACGCCGGTGGCGGTGGAGCGTGTCTCGGCCTGGGCGGCGGCCGTGGCCGCGCGGGGGCTTGTGCTGGTGCCGCCCTCGGCGCTGATGTTGCCGCCCCGTCCGGAGAATTGACCGTGAGCCTGCCCTATCGCCCCAATGTGGGCGCCGTGCTGTTCAACCCGCAGGGCCTCGTGCTCGTGGCCCGCCGCGCCGACATGCCCAATGCCGAGGGTGCGGCCGGCGGCTGGCAATTGCCCCAGGGCGGCATGGATGAGGGCGAGGACCCCGCCGTGGCCGTCTTCCGCGAACTGGAGGAAGAGGTGGGCACCGCCCATGCCGAAATCCTGGCCGAGCACCCCGAATGGCTGACCTATGACCTGCCGCCCGAATTGCTGGGCAAGGCGCTGGGCGGCAAGTGGCGCGGGCAGAAGCAGAAATGGTTCGCGCTGCGCTTCCTGGGCACGGATGCGGACATCCGCCTCGACCTGGACCCGCACCCGGAATTCGACGCTTGGCGCTGGGCGCATCTGGCTGAGCTGCCGGCCATGGCGGTGCCGTTCAAGCGCGCGATCTATGAGCGGCTGGCGGTGGATTTTTCCCGGTTTGCCGGCTAGCGCCTGATCCGCGAAGGCGGCATGCCGGAGCGGTGAATCAGCCGCTCGGACAAGGCCACCCTTGCGGCGGCGCGTGAACGCGCGAACATGGGGGCGAAGCCTGAAGGACGCCCCGCCTTGCAAAAGTTCCAGAGCACCGAGCGCTACATCGCCCCGCGCGAGCTGGAGGTGGCCGTCAACGCCGCCGTGGCGCTGCAACGCCCCCTGCTGGTGAAGGGCGAGCCCGGCACGGGCAAGACCGTGCTGGCGCAGGAGGTGGCGCGCAGCCTCGGCATCCCGCTGATCGAGTGGCACATCAAGTCCACCACCAAGGCGCAGCAGGGCCTCTATGAATATGACGCCGTGTCACGCCTGCGCGACGGGCAGCTCGGCGATGAGCGGGTGCGGGACATCTCCAACTACATCATCAAGGGCAAGCTCTGGGAGGCCTTCGAGCACGAGACGCCCGTGGTGCTGCTGATCGACGAGATCGACAAGGCGGACATCGAATTCCCGAATGACCTGCTGCTCGAACTCGACCGCATGCAGTTCCATGTCTACGAGACGAAGCAGACGGTGGTGGCGCGGCATAGGCCCATCGTCATCATCACCTCGAACAACGAGAAGGAGCTGCCGGACGCCTTCCTGCGCCGCTGCTTCTTCCACTTCATCCGCTTCCCCGACCGCGAGACGATGGAGCGCATCCTGGCCGCGCATTACCCCGATCTGCGCGCGGAACTGGCGCGGGAGGCGCTGAACGTCTTCTTCCAGATGCGCGAGGTGAACGAGCTGAAGAAGAAGCCCGCCACCAGCGAATTGCTGGACTGGCTGAAGCTGCTGATGATCGAGGACATGCCGCCCGAGGCGCTGCGCAGCAGCGACACCAAGGTGGCCATCCCGCCGCTCTATGGCGCGCTGCTGAAGAACGAGCAGGATGTGCATCTGTTCGAGCGGCTGGCCTTCCTCTCCCGCGCGCGGAGATAGGCCATGTTCGCCCCCTTCATCCTGGAATTGCGGAAAGCCGGCCTGCCCGCCTCCATCACGGAATGGCTGGCGCTGATGGGCGCGATGAAGGCGGGCGTGGCCGATTACGACATTGACGACTTCTACTACCTGGCGCGCACCACGCTGGTGAAGGATGAACGCCACCTTGATCGCTTCGATCGCGTTTTCGGCGAGGTGTTCAAGGGGCTGGAGCCGCCCACCACGCTGACCGGCGAGGTGATCCAGCGCGAACTCCCCGAGGAATGGCTGAAGAAGCTGGCCGAACGCATGTTCACCGCCGAGGAGATGGCCAAGATCAAGGCCATGGGCGGCTTCGAGAAGCTGATGGAAACGCTGCGCGAACGCCTGGCCGAGCAGAAGAAGCGCCACCAGGGCGGCAACCGCATGATCGGCACCAACGGCACCAGCCCTTTCGGCGCCGAGGGCTACAACCCGGAAGGTGTCCGCATCGGCCAGGAGGGTTCACGCCAGCGCCGCGCCGTGAAGGTCTGGGACAAGCGGGAGTTCCGCGACCTGGACGATGATGCGGCGCTGGGTTCGCGCGCGATGAAGCTCGCTCTCCGCAAGCTGCGCCGCTTCGCGCGCCAGGGCGAGGCGAATGAGCTGGACGTGGACGGCACCATCGGCGCCACCGCGCGCAACGCCGGCACGCTGGACCTGAAGATGCGGCCCGAGCGGCGCAACGCGGTGAAGGTGCTGCTGCTGCTGGACATCGGCGGGTCCATGGACGACCACGTGATGGCGTCGGAGGAATTGTTCAGCGCAGCCAAGTCCGAGTTCAAGCACCTGGTCCACCTCTACTTCCACAACTGCCCCTATGAGCGGTTCTGGAAGTCCAACCGCCGCCGTGCCGAGCAGACGGTGACGACCTGGGAAATGCTCCGCACCTATGGCCCCGACTGGCGCGTGGTGTTTGTCGGCGATGCCTCGATGGCGCCCTATGAGATCGTGGAGCCGGGCGGCAGCGTGGAGCATTGGAACGAGGAGGCGGGGAAGGTCTGGCTGCAGCGCATCACGTCGCACTTCCGCCGCGTGGCCTGGATCAACCCGACGCCCCAAAAACATTGGGGCTACACCACCTCCATCAACCTGATCCATGACGCGGTGGAGGGGCGGATGTTCCCGATGACGCTGGAGGGGCTGGATGGGGTGGCGAGGGCGCTAAGGTAGCGTTCGATCGTCCCGGCGCAGCCGGGGCGTGAATCGGCCGCTCAGATGGCGTTCGATCGTCCCGGCGCAGCCGGGGCGTGAATCGGCCGCTCAGATGGCGTCCGATCGTCGCTGGCGTAGCCGGCGGCGTGAATCGGCCGCTAAGGGAACGCCGGCCGCGCCTTACCATCTTACTATCTTACCATCTTACCCGTGATGGTCGCGGCGGGCGCGGTGCGCCCATTGGCGGCCTTCACCATGCGCCCGCGCGCGCGGAAAAGTCCAGGACAACTACCCGTTTGGCCGCAGGATCTGCCGCAGCACACTCCCCTCCGCCAGCCGGTCGAAGCCTTCATTCATCCCCTCCAGCGTGACGAAGCCGGAGCGCAACCGGTCCACCGGCAGCTTGCCGCGCCGGTAGAGGTCCAGCATCAGCGGCAGGTCGCGCTTGGGCACGCAGCTTCCCATGTAGCTGGTGCGCAGGCTGCGCTCCTCGCTCACCATCGCGGCGGGGGCGACGGAAAGGCGGGCGTTCACGTTCGGCAGCCCGGCCGTGATGGTCTCGCCCCCGCGCGCCGTGATGCCCATGGCGAGTTCCAGCGCCGGTATGACGCCCGCCGTCTCGATCACGGTGTCCAGCCCGCCGCGCGTTGCCTCGCGTACCGCGGCCGCGCAGTCTTCGTCGGCCAGGAAGGCGTCGGTGGCGCCCCATTGCCGGGCCAGCGCCAGCTTCTCCGCGCTGCGGTCCACCGCCACGATGCGCGCGGCACCGGCGGCCACGGCACCCAGCAGCGCGCTCATTCCCACGCCGCCGAGGCCCACCACCGCCACCTCCGCCCCCGGGCGCAGCTTCGCCGTGTTGAAGACGGCCCCCGCGCCCGTCATCACCGCGCAGCCGAAGATGGCGGCGTCCTCCAGCGGAATGTCCTGGTCTATCTTCACCAGGCTGTCGCGCATCACCACCGCATATTGCGCGAAGAGCGACAGGCCGGAATTGTGGTTCACGGCCCCGCCGTTCAGCCGCGCCAGGCGCCGCGCGCCGGACATCAGCGTGCCCTTGGCCCGCGCGTCGAAGGAGGCGCCGCAGATATTGGGCTTGCCGCGCGCGCAGTCCCGGCATTCGCCGCAGCTGGTGACGAACAGCGCCACCACATGGTCGCCAGGTTGGAGGCCCGTCACGCCAGGCCCGCATTCGCGTACGATGCCCGCGCCCTCATGCCCGATGATGATGGGCAGCGGGCGCGGGCGCTGGTTCTCGATGGTGGAAAGGTCCGAATGGCAGAGGCCGGCGGCGGCGATCTCGATCAGCACCTCGCCGGGGCCGGGGGTGCGAGTTCCACCTCCTCGACCGAGAGCGGATGGGTCTCCGCATAGGGGCGCGGCAGCCCCTGGGCATAGAGCACGGCGGCCTTCATGCGCATGGTCGTTTCCTTCGGCCCGGGTCCGATCGGCGGCGGTACGCCGACGTGAATCGGCCCCGCAACAACGCGCACGCTGGACGCCGTGCGCCCGGCTGTCCAGCATCGCCCCAGGGAGAAAACGCCAATGACCTGGGACCTCTACGCCATCCGCTACGCCACCAATCCGCGCCGCCTGGCGCGGGACAATTTCATCAGCGCCACCGGCGACCCGCATGACGCCGCCATGCCGATGGATTTCTTCATCTGGTGCGCGGTGAAGGATGGGCGGGCGGTCGTCATCGACAGCGGTGCCGACGCCGCCACCTGCGCCGCGCGCGGCAATGATTTCCTGCGCTGCCCGGCCGAGAGCCTCGCCGCCATCGGGGTGGACGCGACGCGGGTGGAGGATGTGGTGTCCACCCACCTGCACTGGGACCACGCCGGCAATTTCGGAAAATTCCCGCGCGCGCGCTTCCACGCCCAGCCCTGCGAAATCGCGCACGCCACCGGCCCCTGCATGTGCCAGCCCTTCCTGCGCCGCGCCTATGATGTGGAGCATGTGGTGGGCTTCGTCCGCCTGCTCTACGCCGACCGCGTGCGCTTCCACGGCGCGGAGGGCGAGGTGGCGCCCGGCATCACGGTGCGGCAGGTGGGCGGACATGCGCCCGGGCTTCAGGTGGTGCGGGTGCACACGAAGAAGGGCTGGGTGGTGCTGGCGTCCGACGCCATGCATTTCGCGGCCAATGCGCGCACCGGGAACCCCTTCCCGGTGGTGGTGAATGTGAAGGACTATCTCGACGCGCTGGCCCTGCTGCCGAAGCTGGGGGACCACGTGATTCCGGGCCATGACCCGGAGGTCATGGCGCGGCACGAGGAGGTGGCGCCGGGGATCGTCAGGCTGGCATGAGGCGCCCGTCGCGCATCGTCAGGATGCGGTCGGCCAGGTCCAGCACGCGGTTGTCATGCGTCACCATCAGCGTGGTGGTGCCGCGCGCCCGGCCCAGCCGCTTCAGCAGCGCCACCACGGCCAGGCCGTTCTCGGCGTCCAGCGCGGCGGTGGGTTCGTCGGCGAAGATGATCTCGGGGCTGCCGGCCAGCGCGCGCGCCACCGCCACGCGCTGCTTCTGCCCGCCCGAGAGCCGCGCCGGGTGGTAGTGCAGCCGGTCCTCCAGCCCCACCAGCGACAGGGCGCGGGCGGCGGCGGCCTCGGCCGCGGGCACCGCGCCGTGCACGTCGAGGGCGAGGCGGACATTCTGCAGCGCCGTCAGGCTCTCATGCAGGTTGTGCGCCTGGAAGATGAAGCCCATGCGGCGCCGCGCCTCGGCCAGCGCGGCGGCGGAGGCGCCGGCCATCTCCCGCCCCAGCACGCGCACGGATCCGGCCTGCACCGAACGCAGCCCGCCCAGCAGCGTCAGCAGCGTGGTCTTGCCGGAGCCCGAGGCGCCCATCAGCACCACCAGCGCCCCGCGCGCGATGTCGAGGTCGAGGCCGAACAGCACCTGGCGCCGCGCCTCGCCCGCGCCGAAATGGTGGTCCAGGCCGCGCACCGTGATGGCGGGGTCCATCAGAACAGCTCCGCCGGGTCGGCGCGGACGAGGCGCCGCGTGGCCAGCGCGCCCGATGCCACGCACATCACCACCGTGCCGAGCAGGACGCCCAGCAGGCGTTCGGGCGGCATCAGCACGTCAATGCCCGTCACCGCCGTCAGCAGCGCGTAGAGCCCGTAGGCCATGAGGCTGCCGGGGATGAAGCCGAAGGCGGCCAGCACCACCGCCTGCTCCATGATGATGCCGAGGAAGAAGCCCTGCCGGTAGCCCATGGCCTTCATGGTCGCGTATTCGCGCAGATGGTCCGCCACGTCCGAGGACAGCACCTGGTAGACGATGATGAGGCCCACCAGCGCGCCCATCAGCACGCCCATGCCGAAGATGATGCCCACCGGGCGCTGCGTGGTCTGGAAGGTCCGGTCGCGCGCCAGGGCCACGTCCAGGGTGCGGGCCACGGCGTCGGCGCCCGGCAGCGCGGCGTTGATGCGCGCGGCCAGCGCCGCCGCATCCTGCCCCGGCGCGGCGCGCACCAGGATCAGGTTGGGCGCGCGAAGCGAGCGGTTGCGGAACAGGCCCATGAAGCTCTGGTCCGACATCACCAGCCAGCCATCGCCGCTGAAGCTGCCGCCGATGCGGAAGCTGCCATGCAGCGTCAGGCTCCGGCCCTGGAATTCGAAGCGCTGCGGCGTGCCGGCGTCGAGGCCGGCGAAGACCCCGGGCGGCACGTTGCGCGTGGCGCGGTCAATGAAGGCGGCGCCGGGCAGGGTCAGCACGTCGCGCCGGCCTTCCAGCGCGCGCAGCGAGGGCAGGCGCGGGTCCACCCCCATCACGTCCAATGAGCGCGCGGAACCATCGGCCGAGCGCCATTCCAGCTTGCCCATGAAGACGGGTGCGGCGGCGGCGACGCCGGGCACCGCCAGCGCGTCCAGCATGCGCTGGCGCGGCAGGGGGCTGCCATCGGTGAGCGTGTTCGCATCGGGCGCCTGGATCAGGATGTCGGCCTCCAGCGCGGCATAGGGAAGGCCCACGGTGCCGGTCAGCGCGCCCATGAAGCCCAGCTGCATGAAGACCAGCAAATTGGCGAAGCCCACGCCCAGCACGGCGGCGAGGAAGCGGCCGCGCCGGTGCGCGAGCTGCAGCCAGCCGATGGGCAGCCGCCCCAGCAGCCGGGTGGCCAGCGCGATCACGGCGTGATCCGCGCCGTGACCTGGAGGTTGACCAGCGCCGCCGCGCGCCTGGCGGCTTCGCCCTCCAAGGCCACCACGGCGCGCACCACGCGCGCATCGGTGGCGGCGGCGGGGCTCGGGTCGGTCAGGGTCTGGCGCTGCACCTCGCGGCCCAGATGGTCCAGCGTGCCGTGCAGCGGCGCCTCCAACGCTGGCGAGGCGAGCGTGACTGGCGCGCCCGGGCGCAGGCGGGCCACGCGGTCCTCATGCACCTCGATCTCCGCGATCATGTCGTCGAGGCGCGCGAAGGTCATCAGCCCGGCATTGCCCGGCCGCTCGCCGGGGCGGGCGTGCAGGGTCAGCACCGTGCCCGCGCTGGGGGCCCGGATGGTGGCGCGGGCCAGGTCGGCCGCGGCGCGGTCGCGCTCGGCGGCGGCGGCGTCGAGGTTGCGGCGGGCCAGCAGGATGTCCGGCTGGGTGTCGGGCGGGCCGGCGTGGCGGGCCAGGGCGGCGCGGGCGCGGGCAGCGTCCTGCTCGGCCTGGGCGTGGGCCAGGCGCCGCTGGTCCAGCGTCTGGGCCGGCGTGGCGCCGCGCGCGGCCAGGGCCTCCGCGCGCTCCAGGTCGCGGCGGAGCACGGGGAGGGAGGCCTCGGCGCGGGCGAGCGCGGCCTCCGCCTCGGCCAGGCTGGTGGCGACGGAGAGCAGGGTCTGGGCGAGGGCCGCCTCGCGCTGGGCGCGCTGCGCCTCGGCGGCGGCCAGGGCGGCGGCGAGGGCGGGCGCGCTGTCGAGCGTGGCGAGGATGGCGCCCTCCTCCACCGTGTCGCCTTCGCGCACCCGAAGCTCCGCCAGCCGCGCATCACCACCACCGAAGGGGGGAGCGATGGTGATGACGCGGCTGCGCGGCACCAGCCGGCCGATGGCGAGCACCGGGGGTGGGCCCGCCTCCACGGATCGGGCTGGGCCCCCCTCCGCGGAGCGGAGCTGGTGTGTTTCCACGGCGGGGGCCGCGGGCGGGGGGGCGATGCGTGGCCAGGCCATGACGGCCACGGCGCCCACGGCCAGCGCCGCGAGCAGCCCGCCGAGCCCGCCCAGGCGACGGCGCGCGGGGGAGGCGCCACCTCCATCGGCAAGGCGCCGTCACGGGTGGTATCGAGGGCCACGCACCATGTTCCTTTGCGATATTGACCCTTTGGTCATTATCATGGTGCGCGCGTAAGGGGAAGCAGTAATGACCGATGGGTCAGCAAAGCCGCGCCGGCGGCGGAAGGAGGCGCGGCCGGGTGAAATCCTGGAGGCGGGCCTCGCCGAATTCACCGAGCGTGGCTTCGGCCCGGCGCGCATGGAGGACATCGCCCGCCGCGCCGGCGTGGCGAAGGGCACCGTGTTCCGCTACTTCCCGACGAAGGAGGCGCTGTTCGAGGCCGCTGTGCAGTCGCGCCTGGGCCCCGTGCTGGCCGGCGCCGAGGCGGCCCTGGCCGACCCGCCCGGCACGGCCACGGAGATGCTGCGCGCCCTTATCATCGAGGCGCATCGCGGCGTGATGGACAGCGACATGCCGCAGATCATGCGCATGGTGCTGACCGAGGGGCCGCGCTTCCCGCAACTGCTCGAAGCCTATCACCGCCTGTCCATGGCGCGCGGGCAGGAGGTGATCCAGCGGGTGCTGGCGCGCGGGGTCGCGGCGGGCGAGTTCCGGGACAGCGCCCTGCTGCGGGCGCCCATGCTGATCATGGCGCCCGCGCTGATGGCCGCGATGTGGCGGCTGAACTTCGAGCGGCTCGACCCCCTGCCCCGCGAGGCCCTGCTGGAGGGCCACCTGGAGATGGTGTTCGGCGCGCTGGCCTCCGATGGGAGGCGCGGCGAACCCGCCGTCAGCCCACCGGGTTCACCAGCTCCCCGATCCCCTCGACCGCGATCTTCACCACGTCGCCGGTCTTGAGCACCTGGGGCGGGTCCATGGCATAGCCCACGCCCTCGGGCGTGCCGGTCATGATCAGGTCGCCGGGGCGCAGCGTGAAGCCCAGCGAGAGGTGGTGCATGATCTGCCCCACGTCGAAGATCATCTTGCTGGTGCGCGAGGATTGCCGCATCTCGTCATTCACCCAGAGCTGGATGGCGATGTCGGAGGCGTCCAGCTCATCGGCCGGGATGATCCAGGGGCCCATGGGGCAGGAGCCGTCGAGCGACTTGCCCTTGAACCACTGCCCGTAGCGGCGCTGCAGGTCGCGCCCCGTCACGTCATTCGCGATGGTCCAGCCGAAGACGTGCTTCAGCGCGTCCTCGGGCGCGATGTTGGTGCCGGCGGTGCCGACGACGATGGTCAGCTCCGCCTCATAGTCCAGCCACTTCGTGATGCCGGTGGCGCCGTGGTCCGGGATGGTGGCGCCATGGGCGATGACCGTGTCCGGCGCCTTGGTGAAGAATTGCGGGAATTTCGGCAGCTCGCTGTTGGTGATGCCCCGCGTGCGGTCGCCTTCGGCCACATGGTCCATGTAGTTGCGGCCCACGCAGAAGACGTTGCGCGCCGGGCGCGGAATGGGCGCGCAGAGCGTGACCTCCGACAGCGGCAGCCGGGCGGTGGCGGCGGGGGCGGCCATGGCGGCGCGGATGGCGGAAAGCGCCTCGGCGCCCCCCTCGATCACCTGCGTCATCTCGGCATAGGGCAGGCCGGCGGCGGCGAAATCCAGCACCTCGCCGTCATTGAGCAGGGCGCCGGCGCGGGCCGGGCCGCCCCCGTGCGGGGCAAAGGTGACGAGACGAAGCGCCATGTCGTGATCCTTCCGGAAGGGTTTCCCGAATAGGGACGCGCCCGGCGCGGCTTGGCAAGCCGGGGGGGTGTTCATGGATTGGCAAGGCGGGGCGCGCAGGAAGGGCGTGGCCGACATCTTCCCGCCCCCAAGGAGCTGCCAGCCCATGACCTCGCGCTTCCTGGCCCCGCGGCGTGCCGTGCTGAAAGCGGGCCCGCTGCTGCTCGCCCGCCCGGCCGTGGCCAACCCGGTGGACGCCCTGCGCAGCCAATGGTCCCGCTTCCGCGACCAGTTCATGGCGCCGGAGGGCCGGGTGGTGGATACGGGCAATGGCGGCGTCTCCCACTCCGAGGGGCAGGGCTGGGCCATGCTCTGCGCCGTCCGGGCCGATGACCCCATCAGCTTCCACCGCCTGCATGGCTGGACGATGCGTGTGCTGAAACGCCCGCAGGATGAGCTGTTTTCCTGGCGCTATGCCCCCGCCCTCGCCACGCCGGTGAGTGACGCGAACAACGCAACCGATGGTGACCTGTTCATCGCCTGGGCGCTGCTGGAGGCCGGCGCGCGCTGGGGCGATGCGGGGCATGCGGCGCAGGGCGCGGCCTTGGCGCGCGACATCCTGCGGCGCCTGGTGCGCATGGTGGGGGCGCATCTGGTGCTGATGCCCGGCCTGCGCGGCTTCGAGCACCAGGCGCATGTGGTGCTGAACCCATCCTATTATGCCTTCCCGGCCATTCGTGCCCTGGCCGCCGCCGTGCCGGACCCCGCCTGGCTGCGGCTGGCGGCGGACGGGCTGGGCCTGCTGCGCCGGGCGCGCTTCGGCCGCTGGGGCCTGCCGCCCGACTGGCTGAAGCTGGAGCGGGAGAATGGGCGGGTCCGTCCCGCTTCCGGCTGGCCGCCCCGATTTTCCTACGACGCGGTGCGGGTGCCGCTCTATTTCGCCTGGGTGGGGCTGACCGAAGAGCCGGCGTTGACCGCCGCGGCACGCTTCTGGTCCGACCGGGCGCACCGGCATCTTCCTGCCTGGGCCGATCTCACCAATGATGTTGTATCGCCCTACGCGGCTTCGCCCGGCATCGCGGCGGTCGCGCAACTGATCCGCGTGTTGCGGTCGCCAGCCACAATCCAGACGTGCCCCACACAAGAAGGCGGCTCCGTTTCCGATTATTACTCCGCCTCGCTGTCCTTGTTGGTTGCATTGGCTGCAAGAGATTCGGGTCTATGCTGATCAAACGTCAACATTTTTGTGCAAAGATGACGAAAATTGCTGTTTCCCGATCGGGGTTTCCCGTCCATGTTAGACGCGCACCGAGGGTTCGAAAGCCAGCATCGCCATGGAGAATGACGTCGCCCGTATTCGCGCGGCCCTGAATACCCCTGGGCTGAAGTATCGCAGCTTCGGCAACCAACCCGTGCGCGGTGAGCCCGAGGCCCCGCCTCCCGCCGAGACCATGCCCGCCCCGAATGCGGAAGGGCCTTCCGAGGCCGTGCCCGAGCCGCGTCCCGCCATGGGCCCCTTTGGTCCGCTGGGCGCGGGGATGGGGCCGTTCGGACCGCTCGCCCATGCCGAGCCCGCCCCGACGCCGGCCGAGACCGCGCCTGCCGCCGCGGTTGAACTGGCCGCCGCTCCCGTCGTGCCGGAGCCCATGGTCGAACCCATGATCGATTGGGCCGCGCTCGCCGCGGCGGCGGCCGAGCCTGAACCCGCGCCGCCGCCGGCCCCCATCGCCCCGCCCGCCATCGCCCCGGTCGCCAATGCCCCGGTCGCCAACGCCGTGCCGCCCGCGCCCCCGCCGCCGCTGCTGGACCTCGCGCCCGCCCCGCCGCCGCCCCAGCCATCCCCTCCGGTCCAGGTCATGGCCCCGCCGCCGCCTCGTCCCACGCCGGTCCCGGCGCCCACGCCCGCCAGCAGCGGCTTCTCCCTGCTGGATGCGCTGTCGAGCCAGGAGATGGGCGCGCCCACGCCTCCTCCCGCCCCGCGCAGCACGCTGGCCCTGTTGCGTGGCGCCGTGGCGGCCGAGGACGCGCCCGCGCCCCCGCCGCCGCCCGAACCCTTGCCCGCGGCCGAGGTCACGACGCCGCTCGCGGAGGTGATGCGCATGATAGCCGAGGGGCTCGCCGCAAGGCAGGATGCGCGTGCCGCCAAGGCACCCCCCGCACGCTAGTCCCTGGAGCCTCCATGCCCCTTCTCTGTTTCGCCTCGCCCAAAGGTGGTGTCGGCAAGACGACGCTCGCGGCGAATATCGCCGATGCGCTGCGCCGCCAGGGGCGCCGTGTGCTCGTCATGGATTTCGACCCGCAGAACACGCTGCGCCTGCATTTCGGCGTGCCGCTGACCGATACGGGCGGCTTCATGGTGGAGCTGCCCAAGCGGCCGGACTGGCGCGACCTGGTGCGGCAGACCGCCTCCGGCGTGATGCTGCTGCCGCATGGTTCGGGCGACATCCGCGGCACGCTCGGCCTGGCCCACGCGCTGGAGCGTGACCCGGAGCTGCTGGCGGCACCCATGCGCTCCATCCTGGGCGACCCCAACCTGCTGGTGGTGGCGGACACGCCGCCGGGCGCCTCCCACGCGCTCAACATCATCGCGCCCATGGCGAGCCTGGTCTGCACCGTGCTGCTGCCCGATGCCACCAGCGCGGCGCTGATCCCGGACATCGAGAGCGGCCGCTTCCTCGGCGCGGGCACCATGGCGACGCTGTTCGCCGGAAGGCTGCGCGTGGTGCTGAACGGGGTGGACCCCAATGCCCGCCTCTCCCGCGCGGCGGCCGAGACGGTGGCGCGGCATATCGGCCCCCGCCTGCTGGGCGCCGTGGCGCGGGATGAGCTGGTGGCGGAGGCGCTGGCCGCGCAGCGCCTAGTGCTGGACCTCGCCCCCGCCAGCCAGGCGGCCGAGGACCTGCGCGAGATCGCGCGCGGGATCGAGGCCGCGCTGCCCAGCGGGCCCGACGCCTTTGGCGCCGGCTGGGGCGCGCGTTGAGCGCGGCACCCTCCCGCAGGTCCGAATGGCTCGCCCGGCTGCCGCTGGCGCGCACGAAGCTGTTCGGCACGCTGATGGCGCTCTTCGGCGGCGTCTTCGCGCTGCTGGTCATCGTCGTGCCGATGGAGGCCGAGCAGCAGGCGGTTTTCGGCCTGCTGGGCTTCCTGGTCTTCCTCATCTTCAACCGGCTGCCGGGCCGCACCGTCACCATCATGCTGGCGGTGCTCTCGGCGCTGGTGTCGCTGCGCTACATCTACTGGCGCGTCACCGAGACGCTGGACTTCCACGGCTTCTGGCAGACCTTCCTCGGCACCGGGCTGGTGCTGGCGGAACTCTATGCGCTGGTGGTGCTGGTGCTGGCCTACGTCCAGCTGCTCTGGCCGCTGGAGCGCAAGCCCGCCCCCATGCCGGACGACCCGGACGAATGGCCGGTCGTGGACGTTTTCATCCCCACCTACAACGAGGCGCTGGAGGTGGTGCGCCCCACCGTCTTCGCCGCGCTGGCGATGGACTGGCCGGCCGACAAGCTGCGCGTCCACCTGCTGGACGACGGGCGGCGCGACGAGTTCCGCCGCTTCGCCGCCGAGGCCGGCTGCAACTACATCATCCGCCCCGACAACAAGGGTGCCAAGGCCGGCAACATCAACCACGCCATGGCGCAGACCGATGGCGAATACATCGTGGTGTTCGACTGCGACCACGTGGCGACGCGCGCCTTCCTCCAGCTGACGATGGGCTGGATGCTGCGCGACAAGGGCTTGGCCATGGTGCAGACGCCGCACCATTTCTACAGCCCCGATCCCTTCGAGCGGAACCTCGTGGTCGGCCGCAAGGTGCCCAATGAGGGCCTGCTCTTCTACGGGCTGATCCAGCAGGGCAATGATTTCTGGGGCGCGGCCTTTTTCTGCGGCTCCTGCGCCGTGATCCGGCGCGCCGCGCTGGAAGCGATTGGCGGCGTGCCGACGGAGACGGTCACCGAGGATTGCCACGCCTCGCTCAAGATGCAGATGGCGGGCTGGCGCACGGCCTATCTCCGCGTGCCGCTGGCGGCGGGCCTCGCGACGGAGCGCCTGGTGCTGCACATAGGCCAGCGCATGCGCTGGGCGCGCGGGATGATCCAGATCCTGCGGATCGAGAACCCGCTATTTGCCCGCGGGCTCAACCTCCCGCAGAGAATCTGTTACTTTTTGTCAACCATTCATTACCTTTTCCCGCTGCCGCGCTTCGTATTCCTCACCGCGCCGCTCGCCTTCCTGATCTTCCAGGAGAACGTGATCGCGGCCTCGCCGCTCGCGATCGTGGCCTATGCGGGGCCGCACATCATCCACTCCATCGTGACCGCCTCGCGCATGCAGACCACGACGCGCCATTCCTTCTGGTCCGAGATCTACGAGACGGTGCTGACCGTCTATCTCCTGCCCGTGATGCTCGCCACGCTGCTCGACCCCAAGCGGGGCAAGTTCAACGTGACCGACAAGGGCGGCACGCTGGAGGAAGGCTATTTCGACATCCGCGCCGTCGGCCCCAGCATGATCCTGGCGCTGGCGCTGATCACGGGGCTGATGCTGGGGGTCTATGGCCTCTCCACGAACCCGCCCGCCAGCCTGGAATTCCAGGCCTATGCGCTGAACGTGTTCTGGGCGCTGCTGTGCCTGATCTCGGTTCTGGCCGGCATCGCGGTGGGGCGTGAGCGGCGGCAATTGCGCGAGCGCGCGCGGGTGCGCGCCACCGTGCTGGCCAGCGCCATCCTGCCCGATGGCCGCCGCGTCGAGGGCGTGACCGAAGACCTTTCCCTGGGCGGTGCCGCCCTGCGCCTGGACCGCCCGGAGGGCGTGGAGGATGACGCGCTCGTGACCATCGAAGTGGATACCGGCATGGACCGCACCCGCGTGCCGGCCGAGGTGCTGCGCTGGCAGGAGGGCCGGCTGCAGGTGCGCTTCGCCCCGCAGGACATGCGCGACGAAGGCGCCATCGTGCGCGTCGTGCTGGGCCGGGCCGATGCCTGGGTGGATTGGGACGACGTGCCGGCCGACCGCCCCCTGCGCTCGCTGCGGGACGTGGTCTTCACCATCGGCGGGCTCTTCGCCGGTGAATCCCAGTTCTCCCGCCCGCGCCATGCTGCGGCCAAGCCCGTCCAGGCCGCGCCGCCCGTGGCCACCTTCCAGGAGGAGGAGGAGGACGAGGAGGAGGCCCCGCCGCCCCGCCGCCGCCGCTTCTGGCACCGCACCGCCGCCACGGCCACGCTGGTGCTGGGGCTGCTGGTGCCGGGCTTCGCGCTGGCCCAGGGCGCCCCGCCGCCGCTGGCGCCCCTGCCGCCCCCGCCGGGCGCCACCCGCCCGCAGGCGGCGCCGCCCGCGGCGCCCAGCCTCGCGCCCCCGCCGGCGCCGAGCCTGGCGCCCGTGCCGCCCCCGGCCGCCCCGCTGACGCTGGTGCCGCGCCCCGCCGCCCCCTTGGGCGCCCCCTCGGCCGCCCCGCCGCCCGTCGCGGCCCAGCCGCCCGCCGCTGCCGCGCCCGCGGCGCAGCCCTTCGGCCTGCCCGGCCTGTTCGGCGCCGCCCCCGCCACGGGCATCCGGCAGGAGACGCGCACGCTGAGCCAGCTCGGCCTCGCCGGGCCCATGCAGCTGCGCGGCGTGTCGGATTTGCAGGGCGTGCTGTTCGGCGTGCGCGGCGACGAGGTGGTGACGCAGGCGGTGCTGCTGCTGGAGGGCGCCACCTCGCCCGCGCTGATTCCCGAGCTCAGCCAGATCGCCATCACCATGAACGAGCAGTTCGTGGGCGCGGTGCAGCCCGACCGTGGCCGCCCGGCCTTCGGCCCGCTGGAATTCCCGATCAACCCGGCCTTCTTCTCGGACGCGAACCGGCTGAACTTCCGCTTCTCCGGCCGCTACGCCATCGAGTGCAACGACCCCGTCTCCGGCCTGCTCTGGGCCTCCATCTCCAACAACTCCACGCTGACGCTGACGCTGGAACGGCTGCCCACGGTGCGCGACCTGGCGCGCCTGCCCGAGCCCTTCTTCGACCCGCGCCTGCTGCGCGAGCCGCTGGTGCTGCCCATAATCATGCCGGGCAGCCCCTCGGACGACATGATCCGCGCCGGGGCCATCGTCTCCTCCTGGTTCGCCATCCAGGCGGATTATCGTGGCGCCACCTTCCCCGTGGCCTCCGAGATCCCGATGCAGGGCAATGCGGTGGTGTTCCTGGCGGGGCTGGACAGCGTGCCGGGGCTGGCCATTCCGCGCCTGGATGGCCCGACGCTCGCGGTGGTGGACAACCCCAATGATCCGCTGGGGCTGCTGCTGGTGGTGGCCGGGCGCACGGGCATCGAGATGGTGGCCGCCGCCACCGCGCTGGGCGCGGGCCGCGAGGCGCTGACGGGTGAACTCGCCTTGGTCAGCGCGCAGGACATCCCGGCGCGCCTTCCCTATGACGCGCCGCGCTGGGTCCGCACCGACCGCCCCGTGCGCTTCGGCGAGCTGATGGATCCCTCGGAGCTCCAGGCCTTCGGCTATGTGCCCGGCCCCATCCAGGTGCCCTTCCGCACGGCGCCCGACCTCTACACCTGGCGCGGCCGGCCCCTGCAGGCCGATATCCGCTTCCGCGCGCCGCCCGGGCCCATCCTGGATGTCGCGGTGTCGCGCATGGATGTCGCCATCAACGACGTCTTCCTCCGCTCGGTGCCGCTGGCGGGTTCCGATCCGGGCTGGCCGCTGAGCTGGGTGCGCGAGCAGTTCTTCTCGACCGATCGCGGCCAGGCCAATGTGGGCATGCCCACCTATCTGATGTTCGGGCAGAACGAGTTGCAGCTGCGCTTCGACATGCGCCCGCTGCACCGCGGCGACTGCGTGGCCGTGCCGGGCGACATCCGCGCGGCGGTGGACCCGGACAGCACGCTGGACCTGACGCGGGCGCATCGCTTCGCCACCCTGCCCAACCTCGCGCATTTCGTCAGCTCGGGCTTTCCCTTCACGCGGCTCGCGGATTTCGCGCAGACCGCCGCCGTGATCCCGGAACGCCCCACGGCGGCCGAGCTGGAATCGGTCTTCACCCTGATGGGCAAGCTGTCGGCCATCGTGGGCTACCCGCCCATCGGCATGCAGGTGGCCCGGCCCGACGGGTTGCAGGCGGTGGCCGACCGCGACCTGCTGGTGTTCGGTGAGCTCTCCCGCCAGCCCGCCCTGGCGCGGCTGCTGGCCGATGGCCCCATCCAGATGGAGGGCAACCGGCTGACGGTCCGCGTCAATGACGGGCTGCCCGCCTTCCGGCACATCTTCGGCGGTGAGCGGCAGGAGATGGTGGACCGCGTCTCCGCCCAGCTCGCCGCCCCCGGCGAGGCGCTGGGCGCGCTGATCGGCTTCCAGAGCCCGCTGCGCGCGGGCCGGTCGGTGGTGGCGCTGACGGGCTCCAGCCAGGAGGGGGTGGAGGCGATGATCGTGGCGCTGCGCGACCGCGAGCAGCTGCCGCGCGTGCAGGGGGACCTGGCACTGCTCTCGGGCGGGCGGGTGGATGCCTTCCGCATCGGCCCGACCTATACGGTGGGCTTGCTGCCGCCCTGGCTCTGGCCGGAATACTACCTGGGCAACAACCCCTGGACGCTGGTGCTGGTGACGACCCTGGCGCTGATCCTGCTGGCGGCCCCGCTCTACTGGGTGCTGCGCCGCCGCGCCGCGCGCCGCCTGAGGGAGCGTTCGCTGTGACGCCGCGCCGCGCGCTGCTGGCCACGCCGGCCCTCGCCCTCGCGGCGGGCGGTGCGCGCGCGCAGGGCACGGGGGATTCCCTCGTCCTCGCCGGGCAGCAGGGCTGGCTGTTTCCCTTCTGGGACAACCTCACCCAGCTGGACGAGGTGGCGATGCGCCAGGTCCTCGCCCTGCACACGGAAGTGATCGCCCTGCTCAAGCGCGGCAACATCGAGGTGGCCTACTGCCTGATCCCGATGAAGGCGCGCATCTATCGCCGCTTCCTGCCGGCCGGGCGGCGCATGGCCCCGGTGGTGGAGCGGCGCTATTCCAACCTCGTCTCGGCGCTGCGGGCGGCGGGCGGGCTGGTGCCGGACCTCGCGGAGGCGCTGGGCCAGGCCTCCGCCACCGACCCGCATTGGCCGGTCTTCTTCCGCAGCGACACCCACTGGACGCCGGTGGGCGCCGAGATCTGCGCGGTCGCTTTGGCAAGGGCCATGCGCGCGCAGTTCCGCCTGCCGCCGCCGCCGCAGGCGGGGGTGCGGCTGGGCAGCATCCGCATGCTGCGCCTGGCGGTGGGGGACCTGGTGCAATACCTGCCGCCCGAGCAGCGCGGCGCCTTCGGGCCGGAGGAAAGCCCCATCCGCAACGTGCTGCCCGCCACCGCCGGCGCGGCCGCGCTTCTGGAGGAGGATGCCTCGGACATGCAGGTGGTGGGCACGAGCAATGTCCAGCCGCGCTTCAACTTCGTGCCCGTGCTGTCGAATCAGATGGAGCGCGCGGTGGGTCTGTCCTGGCTGCCGAACAATGTCGGCCCCTATGCGGCGCTGCTGGAGTATGTGCGGGGCAGCGAGTTCCGCCAGCGCCGCCCGCGCGTCATCGTCTGGAACCACCTCGAGAGCGACATGTCCACGCCCATCAACAACCCGAACTGGCGGCAATCGGGCCTCAACGCCGAGAGCTTCCTCAATGGCCTGCGGCAGGCGGTGCTGGCATGAGGCGCCCGCTTCTCGCCCTGCTCGCCGCGCTGGGGCTGGCCCTGGCGCCGCCGCAGGAGGCCCGCGCCCAGGGCCAGGTCTATGAGCCCGCGCCGCCGCCCGGCTCGGCCTATGTGCGGCTGATGAACACGCTGCCGGCCGAGGTGGCGGTGCGGCCCGACTTCCTGCCGCCGCAGCGGCTGGGCGTCGCGCTGCCACACCAGCGCGTCACGGCCTATACGGTGGTCGAGAACGTAGCCGGCCGCACGCTGCGCCTCGAAATCACGGAAGGGCCGCGGCGGGGCACCGGCACGCTGACCGTGACGCCGGGCAGCTTCGTGACGGTGCTGGTGCATCGCGGGCCCGGCGGCAACCCGGCCATGACGGCGCTGGTCGAGGACACGGACTTCAACCGCGCCCGCGCCCGCATCGCCTTCTACAACGCCCTGCCCGATTGCCCGGCGGCCGGGCTGGCGCTGCTGCCCGGCGGGCAGGCCGTGTTCAGCGACGTGCCCGCGCTGCAAAACCGCGCGCGCAGCGTGAACCCGGTGCAGGCCCAGGTGCGGGCCACCTGCGGCGAACGCGTCTCGCCCGAATTCGGCCTGCACGGGCTGGAGGCGGGCGGCATGTATTCCATCTGGCTGGTGCCGGGCCCCGGGGCCGCGCCGCTCGCCTTCCTGCTGCGCGACAGCACGGCGCCCTTCCGCCGATGACCCGCGCCGCGCCCCGCCGCCGGATGCGCCGCGCCATGGCCGCGCTGGGCCTCGCGCTGCTCATGCCCGTGGCGGGCGCCCAGGCGCAGCGGCCGGAGGACAACCGGCTGAGCGGCACGCTGGGGGCCACGGCCGCCCTGTTCGAACAGGCGCTCTACTGGCTGTCGCAGAACCAGCCCGAGCGCGCCTTGCAGACGCTCGACCGCATCCTGCTGGTCGAGCCCGACAATGTGGATGCCATGGTGGCCAGCATCGAGGCCGCGGCACTCGCCGCGCAGCCGGCCACGGTGCAGCGGAACCTGGCCAATCTGCGCCGCCTCATTCCCGGTGACCCACGGCTGGCCACGGCGGAGGAGGTGGCGCGCCTGCTCTCCGACGACGCCGCGACGCTGATCGCGGCCCGGCAGCTCGCCACCGCCGGCCGCCAGGCGGAGGCGGTGGAGCGCTACCGCCAGCTGGCCGGCGGGCGGGCGGTGCCGGTGGCCATCGCCAATGAATACTATCAGGCCCTCGCCGCCACCTCGGAGCAGGGCTACCGCGCCGCCGTGGCGGAATTGCAGGACCGCGTCTCGGCCGACCCCAATGAAAGCCGCCTCGCCTTGCTGCTGGCGGAGCTGCTGACCTATCGCGAGGACACGCGGTCCGAGGGCATTGACCGCATGCAGTTCCTCTCGGCGCGGCCGGGCATCCGCGACGCCACGCGCAACCCCTGGCGCCAGGCCCTGCTCTGGAGCGGCGACGACCCCGAGACGGCCGCGCGCATCAACGCCTATCTGCTGGTGTTCACCGGCCAGGATGGCGACCTGGACGCCAAGCTGGAACGCATCCAGGACGCCGGCGTGACGCCGGGGCAGGAGGCGCGCGCGCTGGCCTGGGCCCGCATCACCGAGCAGCGCCTCATGGATGCCGAGGTGCAGTTCGAACGCGCCCTGCTGGAGGATGCGGAGGATGCCGAGGCGCTGGTGGGCCTCGCCGTCATTCGCAAGATCCAGGGCCGCTTCGCCGAGGCGCGGGAATTCCTCGACCGCGCCATCGCCTTCGCGCCCGACCGCCAGGAGGAGTTCGAGCGTTCGGTGGGCAGCCTCGACCCGGTGGAGGTGGGTGTGCGGCAGGGACCGCCGCCGGTGCCGGCCTCGGTGCTGGCCTGGCGCGCCATGGCCCGCAACGACCTCGACCGCGCCGACCGGCTGGCCCGCGTGGCGGCGCGGCAGCGCGGCGAGGAACGCATCCAGGGCGAGCTGATCCTGGGCTCGATCGCGCTGCAACGCGGCGAGCTGGCGGCGGCCGAGCAGCGCTTCCGCGCCGTGCTGGCCCTGCGCCCGCGGCAGGAGGACGCGCTGCAGGGCCTCTACACCGCCCTGCAACGCCAGAACCGCTTCGCCGAGGCCGAGAGCCTGCGGCGCGAGACGGGCCTCGCCCCCAGCCAGGCCGCGCGCGTCGCCCATGCGGGCGCGCTGGTGGAGAATGCGCGCCGCCTCGACCATCCCGAGCAGGCGCTGGAGCAGCTGCGCGCGGCCATCGCGCTGAACCCCGCCAACCCCTGGCCCGTGGTGGACCTGGTGCGGCGCCTAAAGACACTTGGCCAGGCGGAGGAAGCGCGCCGGCTGGAGCGCGGGCTGGAGGCGCGCACCGACGCGGAATCCTCCATGGCCGCCGCCCTGCTGGCCTTCGACGACGAGCGCTTCGGCGATGCGCTGGCGCTGTTCGAGCGCGTGCCCGCCCGCCTTCGCAACCCGGACATGGCGCGCATCGCGGCGCTGACGCGGCGCGAATTCGAGGTGCAGCAGCTGGAGGACGCGGTGCGCGCCCGCCGGCCCGACGCGCTGCGGGCGATGGTCGCCGCCGCCGGCCAGCGCGACCCGGGCGGGCTGCTGGCGCCGGCCGTGATCCGGGCATTGGGGCGGCTCGACGAACCCCAGGCGGCGGTGGAGGCGGCGCAGGCCGCGCTGCGCGCCAACCCCGATGCCAGCGTGATGTCGCGCATCCTGATCGCGGGCGCGCTGATCCAGGCCAAGCGGCCGGCGGTGGCGCAGGAGATCACCTCGCCGCTCACCCGCGCACAGAACCTGACGGCGGAGGAGCGGCGCGAGCTGAACGCCGTGCTGGATTTCGAGGCCATGGCGGTGGCCGATGACGCCACCCTGCGCGGCCGCTTCGCCGAGGCCGAGGCCGCGCTGACCGCCCGCGACGCCCAGCGCGGCGCCGCACCCGCCGCGCGCAACCAGAACCTCGCCATGGTGCGGCTGCTGATGGCCCGCCGCCGCCTGCCCGAGGCACGGCGCATCGTGGAGGACATCCTGCGCGAGGACCCGCGCAACCATGAGGCGCGCATCGCCCTCGTGGACATCGCGGTCGAGCAGCGCGACTGGGCCGCCGCCCATGCCGCGCTGGTGGAGGGCGCCTTCTTCTCGCCGGGTGATCTCAGGATGACGCTGGCCGAGGCGCGGCTGAACCGCGCCCAGGGCAACCAGGCCGCGACCCTGCGGCTGATGGAGGCCGCTGCCGCACGGCGCCTCGCGGCACTCCGCGCCGATGGCGAGGTGGGGGCCGCCGCCGCGGCCGCCGAGGCCATGCGCCCCGGCGCGGGGGCCGCGCGCGCCGTGCGCCTGACCGATGCGCTGACCTCGCAGATCGCGCAGGAGCTGATCCGCGCGCGCGACGAGGCGGCGGTGTGGCTTCAGAGCGGCGTGCAGATCCATGCCCGGCCCGGCTCGGGCGGCACCTCGCGCCTGACCACGCTGACGGCGCCGACCGAGGTCTCGGCCCCACTGCCGGGCGTGGGCGGCAGACTGACGCTGGGCGCGGACATGGTGGCGCTGCAATCGGGGCGGCTCGGCTCGGGCTTCCGGGACCAGCAATCCTTCGGCACCAACCCGCTCTTCCTCCAGCGGGACGTCACCGCGCCCGCCTTCCAGCGGCCGCAGGGCAATATTGACGGCGTGGCCCTGCGCATGACCTGGCTGCGCGAGAACATGCGGGCGGAGGTGGGTTCCACGCCGCTCGGTTTCCATCGGCCCACCTTCACCGGGATGCTGGAGGCGGTGCCGCGGATCACGGAGGGGCTGCGCCTGCGCCTGACGGCGGAGCGCACGCCCGAGACCAGCTCCATGCTGTCCTATGCGGGCTATCAGCAATCGCCCTCGCACGGGCCTTTCTGGGGCGCGGTGACGCGCACGGGCGGGCGCGTCACGCTGGAATATTCCACCAGCGACCGGCTGGGCTTCTATGGCGGCGGCGGCGCCCACATGCTGCGCGGCACCAATGTGGTGGACAACACGCGGTGGGAGGTGTTCGGCGGCGTCTACTACGCCGTGCTGCGCCAGCCGGGGCAGCAGGTCACGGTGGGCGTGGATCTGCGCCACACCGGCCATTCGCGCAACGCGGGCGGCTTCACCTTCGGCCATGGCGGGTATTTCAGCCCGGCGCGCTCCTTTGTCGGCTCCTTGCAGGGCGAGTATCGGGCGCAATGGGGCGACTGGACCTTCCGCGGCATCGGCGCGGTGGGGTGGCAGAGCTTCCGCACGGCGCTGGCCCCCGTCTTTCCGACCAACCGGGGCTACCAGGCGGCGCTGGAGGCGCAGGCGGCGGCCAACCCGGGTGTCTTCGACACGCATATCGGCGGGCAGCGCAGCAGCGGGCCCACGGGCAGCATCTTCGCCAATCTGGAATACGCCATGACGCCCAACCTGCGCCTGGGGGCGGCGGCCCGGTATGAGCGGGTGGGGAATTTCGCGGACACGGCGGGCTTCTTCTACCTGCGCTACCGGCTCGACCGGCCGCGCGCCGACCTGGAGCCGTTGTTCGCGGGCGCGCCCACCGTGTACCCCAATGTGAACGACCCGATGGTGAGCAGCTATCGCGCCGGCGCGCCGGAACTGGTGCGGATGCCCTCGGGCGCGACCCGTCCCGTATGGTGAGTTGGCTTCGCGCCCTCGGGGCCCTTCTGGTCCTGACTGGGCTGGCGGCCCTGGCCCCTCCCGCGCTGGCCTCCTGCCCCGGCCCGCTGGACATGCGCACCCTGCCGCCCGATGCCCGGCCCGCGCCCCACCCCTGGCCGCAATGGGCGGAGTTGAACCGGGCCCTGTCGCGGCGGCTCTCGGCCATGCGGCTGGAGGAGGTGGAACTGGTCTTCCTGGGGGATTCCCTGGTGGCGGGCTGGACGCCCGCCCTGTTCCAGCATTTCTACGGCCACCGCCGGGCGCTCAACATGGGCGTGGCGGGCGACACCACCCAGACGCTGCTGTGGCGGCTGCGCCAGGGCGGCTGGCCCGCCGCGCTGCGCCCGCGCGCGGTGGTCGTGCTGGTGGGCACCAACAATGCCGGCTTCGGCTGGCATGCCCTGCCCACGGCCCAGGCCATCCTCAGCGTGGTGGAGGAAATTCGGGCCCGCGCCCCCGGCGTGCATGTGGTGCTGGTCGGGCTGCTGCCCCGCGGGACCGAGCCCGATGACGCGGGGCGCGCCTTCAACCAGGAGGTGAATCGCTTCCTGGCCCCCTGCCCGGATGGGCGCACGCTGTTCGGGCTGGATGCCGCGGATGTGCTGCTCGATGGCAGGCAGCGCCTGACCTCTCTGGTGTCCTACGATCAACTGCATTTGACACCTTATGGTTACGCTATACTTTCCACAGCATTGGAAGGCGCCCTGCGCGCCGCCCTGGAGGCCCGCGCGCCGGCCGTCCGGTAGGGCGGCATCCGGGGTCGATCACGAGGGGAAGCGGCGCCGATGACCCACCTGCCCACACCCGCCCTGAAGCGTCGCGGCCTTGTGGCGCTGGCGGCCGGCGCCACCTTGGCCGCGCCCGCCGCGCAAGCGCAGCGCCTTTCGGCCATCCGGGGGCGGGATGGGTGGCTCTTCGCGCCCTGGGACAATGTGCAGCAGGCCGACACCACCAACCTGCCCCGGGTCTGTGAAATCCTGGCCGAGGCGGTGGGCATGCTGCGCGCGGCCCATGTCGAGACGGTCATCACCCTCATCCCGTCCAAGGCCATGGTCTATCGGAACATGCTGCCGCCTGGCATGGCGCCCTCGCCCGTGGCGCTGCGACGCTATGAGGCCGCCCGCGCCGCCCTGACCCAGGGCGGTGTCCGGCTGGTGCCGGACCTGATGACGCCCATGGCGCGCGAGGCGGCCGCCAGGCCCGAACCGCGCCTGTTCTTCAAGGCCGACACGCATTGGACGCCGGCCGGCGCGGAGCTGGCCGCGGGGGTCATGGCCTCGGCCATCCAGGCGGCGTTCCGTTTTCCCGCCAGTCCCGGGCCTGGTGAACGGCTGGGGCCGCAGGTGCAGCGCGTCAGGGGGCGCAATGACCTGCTGGACTTCGTCCCTGCCGCCGAACGGCGGGATTTTCCGGCCGAACCCTTCCTGATACGCGCGCCCATTCCCCGCGGCGGCGCGGCCCTGGTGCAGGAGGACCGCGCGGATGTGGCGGTGGTCGGCAGCAGCTTCCTCTCGCCCGAGTTCAACTTCGCCGCGGCGCTCTCGGCCGGGCTGAACCGGCCGGTCGCGCTGGACTGGAAGACGGCGAATTTCGGCCCCTATGAGACGCTGCTGTCCTACCTGCGCTCCCAGACCTTCCAGCGCCAGCGGCCTTTGCTGCTGGTGCTGAGCCTGCTGGAAGGCGCGATGGTCCTGCTGCCCAGCAACCGCTCCGCCTTTCCGCAGCACGCGATGAGCACCGACGCCTTCCTCAGCGGGGTGCGGGCGGCGCTGTAGCCCTTTCGGTGTTGCCGAGCGGCTGATTCACGCCGTTGGTGAGCCCATCTCAACGCATCCCGCTCTCACGCCAGCCGTCCAGGAATTCCCGCTCGGCGGGGCTGATGGGCTGGCCCATGACGCGCTCCGGGAATTCCCAGATGACGAGGCGCGGCGGCGTCTCGCGGAAGGTGGCGCCGCCGAAGAAGGCGGCCGCCGCGCCATGGAAGCCGCCGCCCGCCTGGGCCAATGAGGTGACGGCCGCCCCCAGCGCCTGTTGCAGGGCGCCATGGAAATTGGCGTTGAGCGAATAGGAGGAACCGAGCAGCACCACCTCCGGCACCGCCTCGTCCAGCAGCCCGCCGCCTTCGCCCGCCGGCACAGTGGTGGTGGCCTCGTGCTGGCGGTCGCGGCGGGGGCGCCAGGGGTCGGGCAGGAGGTCGAGGCCCATCAGCCGCAGCAGGTCGGCCGGGGCCTCGGTCTCGGTGGGCGCCCGGGTGGTGGCGATTCCGGGGCGGCGTTCGAAGGGCAGGGCGCGGGTGGCCTCGGCGATGGCGGCTGCGGCCACCACGGCGCCCTGCTGGTTCCAATGCGTGTCGGTGCGCCAATAGGCCGGTTCGCGCGCGGCCAGCGCCGAAAGCGCGGGCAACAGCGGCGCCTGGGGCAGGCCGGAGAGCGCGGCCTCCAGCGCCGGCAGCCGCGCCTCGGCCTGGGCGGAGCGGGGGGCGCCGCAGAGCATTCCCTCCTGCACCCGCGCCTTGTCCGGCACCACGGCCAGCACCAGCGCGATGCCGCGCGCGGCGAGCGCGGCCTGGATGCGGCGCAGCGCCTCCACGCGCGCGGCCATCGCGGCCTCGGCGCCGTCGAAGGGGCGGAGTTCCTCGGTGAGGAACAGCCAGCCCTCGCAGCCCACCCGCACCGCTGGCCCGCCGGAGTTGAAGATGCCCCAGCGGAACAGCCCCCCCGCCGCGCGCACCCAGGGGTCGGCCGGCAGGTGGTGCGCGAGCACATGGTTCACCGCCGCCGTGGTGCGCCCATCCAGGAAGGCCTCGGCGTTCAGCGTGGGGGCGAGGCGCGCCTGCGCGGCGTCGGAGCGCAGGGCGGCCACGCCCTGATAGACGCCCCAGCCCAGCAGCGCCGTGGTCAGCAGGGCCAGGGCGGTGGCGGGGGTGCGGGTCCAGCTGGTCATCGGCGGCGCCTCAGAACTGGAAATACAGGAATGGCACGGCCGCGCGGCTGTAGAGCAGCACGAGGCCGAGCAGGAAGGCCGCGAAGGGCCACCACATCCAGACGGGACGCGACAGGCCGGACAGCCCCTCGGGCGAGAGGCGCAGGAAGGGCAGGCGCCCCGCCAGCAGCGGCAGGTAGACCAGGCCCAGCGCCAGCCAGAGGAACCACCATTGGTCCGGCGTGATTTGCCAGGCGAGCGCGTCCGAGATGCCGCCCCAATTCGCCCCGAACATGGCGGCGTAGAGGGTGAAGGCGGATGCGAAATCCGGCGCGCGGAAGGCCACCCAGCCCAGGATCACGGCCAGCATCAGCAAGGCATGGCCCAGGATCCAGGGCATGGGGCCGCCGCCCGAGGCGCGCCAGAAGCGGTGCAGGGCCAGCAGGGCGCCATGCCAGAAGCCCCAGACGATGAAGGTCCAGTTCGCGCCATGCCACAGCCCGCCGATCACCATGGTCAGCAGCAGGTTGGCATAGGTCCGAACGGGGCCGTGCCGGTTTCCACCCAGCGAGATGTAGAGGTAGTCGCGCAGGAAGCGGCTCAGCGTCATGTGCCAGCGCTGCCAGAATTCCTGGATGTTGCCGGCGAGGTAGGGGTTGTCGAAATTCTCGGGAAAGCGGAAGCCGCACATCATGGCCAGCCCGATGGCCATGGCCGAATAGCCCGCGAAGTCGAAGAAGAGTTGCAGCGTGTAGGCGATGGCGCCGACCCAGGCCTCGGCGGTGGTGGGGGCGGGCAGGGCGAAGACGGAATCCACCACGGGCGCCAGCGTGTCGGCCACCAGCACCTTCATGGCGAAGCCCACCATGAAGCGGCGCGCGCCCAGGCCGAATTTTTCCAGGCTATGGGTGCGGGCGCGCAGATCCTCCGCCACCTCGGCATAGCGCACGATGGGCCCGGCGATGAGCTGGCTGAACATGGCCTTGTAGGCCGCATAGGCCACGAAATCCCGGCTGGTCGGCACGTCGCGCCGATACACGTCCACCAGGTAGCTGACCGATTGCAGCACGTAGAAGGACAGGCCCACGGGCAGGATGATCTGCGCCCAGGGCATGGGCGTGCCGCCCAGGGCCATCACCGCGTCGTTGAAGGTCTGCACGCCGAAATTGGCGTATTTGAACCAGCCCAGCACGCCAAGCTGCCCGGTGAGGCCCAGCACCAGCAGCCGTGTCCGTGCGGCTTCGCTCCGCCCCTCCATGGCCTGCGCAATCCAGAAGCTCCAGACCGTGACGCCCACCAGCAGCGCCAGGAAATCCACCCGCCACCAGGCGTAGAAGCCCCAGGAGAAGGCCAGGATGACGGCGTTGCGCGCGCGCGGGGGCTCAGGAAATAGGCCAGCAGGAAGGCCGGCAGGAACAGGAACAGGAATTCGAAGGAGGCGAAGATCATGCGCGGCGGGCCCGGGCGGGACGGGAAGGGGGGCGCATGGGCGGGGTCCGGCCTCGGAAAACCTGGGGTTTCGGGCTAGAACAGAACGCGGCGCGCCGCAATCGCTGATGACCCGGCCGCGCGGGCCGCCTATGATGAAGTTGTCGCAAGGATAGAGCGGGAATGCGGGCGTGAAGGCGAAGCTGCAGATGGCGGACCAGGGTGCGCTTTCCTACCTCGCGCGGCGGGGCGTCTCGCCGCAATGGCGGGGCTTCGTCCGTGCCCTGATGGGGATCGCCCAGGCGCATCTTCCCGGCGAGGCGCGGCAGACCTTCCTGCGCGCCCTGGGCGAGGGAATGGCGCGGGAGATGAAGCTGCCGCCTTGCGACAGCCTCTCGGCGCTGGAGGCCGCGATGAACGCCGCCCTGGCCGAGGCCGAATGGGGCTATGTGGAGGTCTCGCTGGACGAGGCGCAGGCGGCCATGGTGCTGCGCCACGCCGCCGCCCCCCTGGTCTCCCTGCCCGAGGACCCCGCCGGCGCCTGGATCATCCCGGTGCTGGAGGGGCTCTACCAGGCCTGGCTCGACGCCCAGCCCGGCGCGGTGGAGGGCGTGCCCGTGCGCCAGGCCGCGCATGAGGGCGCGCTGGTGGTGCTGCGCTACGCCCAGGCGGCGTAAGGCGCTCCATCGGGGGCGCGCGTGACGGCGCGCCATTTTTGTGCTAGGGTTCCAGGATTCGTGAGGATGGTCGGCGTGCGCCAGGGCCTGATGCACCGGATGTTAAGTGCCCGGGGCGCAGGCTGAGGTCGGTGACGCTGCCATATCTGTCGGACGGCAGGAGCAGCGAACGCCATGGCCACCCCTTCCCGCGGCAAGCCGGCCACCGCACCTCCCGCGCCGAAGGCGCCAGCGGCCAAGGCGAAGGCCCAGGCGAAGGTCAGTAAGCCGGCGCCCGTGAAGTCTCCTCCGGCCAAGACGGCCGCCAAGACCAAGCCGGCCCCGGCCGCGAAGGAACCACCGCCCCGGGCAAGGGTTGCGAAGGTAGCCCCGGCCCCCGAAGTCAAGCCGCCCGCGGCGCCGCCAGCGCAGCCCCAGCGCCCCGTCGAATTCCACAGCAAGGTATCATCCCGTCCCGTGACCAAGTCCAAGGCGTCCACCACCGCACCCGACACCAACCGCCCCGCTTCCGAGCCGGCCGCGGAGGCCCAGGCGACGCCCCGGCCCTCCATCGTGATCGCGGCCCCCACCGACACGCCCTCGCGCGGGGGCGGGTCCATGGCCGCGCGCGCGGCGGCGGGCCGGCCCAACATGCCGCCCTCCTTCGCCGTCCGCAGCCCGGGCCGCCCGGGCTTCGCCGAGGGACAGAACCCCGCCCCGCGCCCGCCCGCCGCCAAGATCGAGCTGAAGGCCGGGGACCATGTGGTCTATCCCACCCATGGCGTGGGCATGGTGCAGGGCATCGAGACCATCGAGGCCGCGGGCCACGCGCTGCAGATGGTCGTCGTCACCTTCGAGGAAAACCGCATGACGCTGCGCGTGCCCGTCACCAAGGTGGCGACGGCCGGGCTGCGCAAGCTGTTCACCCCCAAGGAGTTCGAGCAGGCCATTGATACGCTGAAGGGCCGCGCGCGCATCAAGCGCACCATGTGGTCGCGCCGCGCCCAGGAATACGAGGCCAAGATCAACTCCGGCGACCCCATCCAGATCGCGGAGGTGGTGCGCGACCTGCAGCGCAACGCCGGCCAGCCCGACCAGTCCTTCAGCGAGCGCCAGATCTATGAGCAGGCGCTGGAGCGCCTGGCCGCCGAATACGCCGCCATCGAGAAGATCGACCGGCTGGAGGCCAGCGACCGCCTGGTGGCCTTCGCCAAGTCGAGCGCATGAGCACAGCGGAGGAGGTCATCGCCGAACTCGAGGAAGGCTTCGCCCTCTTCGACGACTGGGAGGACCGCTACCGCTACCTCATGGAACTGGGCCGCGAGCTGGAACCGCTGGCGCCCGAGGAGATGGTGGAGGCCAACCGCGTCTCCGGCTGCCAGTCCCGCGTGTGGCTGACCACGCGCGCGGAGGGCGGCCGGCTGCGGCTGCGCGCCGCCAGCGATGCCGCCTTCGTGCAGGGCATCCTGGCGCTGTTGCTGCGCGTCTATGACGGCCGCAGCCCCGCCGAGATCATGGAAACGGGGCCGGAATTCCTGGGCCGCCTCGGCCTCGACGAGGCGCTGAGCATGTCGCGCCGCAACGGGGCGGCCGCGGTGGTCGGGCGCATCCAGGCCGCGGCGCAGCGCATGGGGGCCGAGGCCGCGGGCTGAAGGCGACGGTCACGCCCCCAGCAGCGGCAGCCCCGCCTCCAGCCGGTCGGCCGTGCCCTGGATGGCGTGGCGCAGCGCCTCGTCATCGTAATATCCGCCGACCACATGCAGATGATGGCTGATGGCGCGGCGGAAGGCCTGGAACAAGGCGCAGTCGGGCGCTTCGGGGGCGGTCCAGAAGCGGTCCCGGCCCGATTCATGGGTCAGTCCCGGCACGCGGTACACCGCCTCGCCCAGTGCCAGCAGGGGTTTGCCGGCCTCCAGCGCGTTCATGCCGGCGGTGCTGTTCACCGTGATCACCCCCGCCGATCGTGCCAGCAGGGCGCCGATCGGCACGCCATCCACGAAGTGCACCCGCCCCGCCACACCGGCCGCGCGCGCCATGCGCATCACCCGCCGCGACCACCACTTCAGCCCGGGGTCGAGCGGATGGACCTTGAAGGCCAGGTGGGCCTGCGGCGGCGCATGGGCGGCGAAGCTCGCCACCGTCTCGCGCATGGGCGTGTCCTGGTCGGGAAAGGGCGAATAGGCGCGGAGCGAGAAATCCATCTCCATCTGCATGGCGAAGACGAAGAGCGGCGCCTCCGCCGGCAGCCGGTCCAGCAGGCGCTGGCCGAGCCGCCGCGCGAGGGGCCGCAGCGCCAGCCGCACCCCGGTCCCCAGATAGATCGGGATGGGCGAGTTCAGCAGATGCGTCTCGAAATGCCGGAAGGGCCAGGGCAGCATGTTGGCCATGTGGAAGGCCCAGTCCCAGCGGGCCTGCCGCGCGAAGCTGTCACGGAAGGGCGTGGGGGAGGCGAGCGGCGGCGAGGCCTCCGCCAGGCGCAGGATCTCCGCCGGCTCGCGCGGGAAGTGGGACATGGCGTTGTGCCCGTCCCGCTCCAGGATGATGCGGTCCGGCCGGAGATAGCCGTAGTCGGTGGCCGCGACCGGGATGGAGCGCGCCTGCGCCGCTCCGATGGCGATGCGGTGATAGACGCGCTGCTCGCCCAGCAGCACCAGGTCGGTGATGGCCTCGCGGTCCAGGAATTCGCTGATGAAGCGCGGCCAGTCGGCCAGCCGTCCGGTGAAGTCCACGGCCCCCGGCCCGCGCCAGAACAGCTTGTCGCCCAGGCAGAGGTTGATGCGGTGGGTGGCGTGGCCGCGCGCGCGCAGCTCCGCCGCCAGCCGGTCGAAGAAGGGGCTGATGGGGCCTTGCAGGAAAAGGAAGCGCTTCACGCCCAGCCCCCCGCGGGCGCACGCCAGGCGGCCGCCACGTCACCCTTCCCCAGCAGCTTCACGCCCGCCGCGCGCCGGGCGGCGGGGGTGGGCCAGCCGCGATAGGGCAGCGTCTCGGGCGGCGCGGGCGGGGCCTCGCCGGCCGCGATGCGCGCCAGCACCTCTTCCAGCAGCGGCAGGGCGGCCAGGTGCAGGGCGCGGGCGGCGGCGCTGGCGCTGGTGCCGGGCGGCAGGGGCACCGCCTGCTGCGCCCAGACGCCGCCCGCATCAATGCGCGGCGCCATCTGGTGGATGCTGACGCCCGTGGCGCCTTCGGCCAGGCCGTGGAAGGTGGGGATGGGCCCGCGGTGGCGCGGCAGCAGCGAGGGATGCACGTTGATCGCCCCGCGCGGCGGCAGGGCCAGCGTCTCGGCGTCCAGGATGCGGTCCAGGTGGTAGCAGACCAGCAGCTCCGCCCCCGCGGCGCTGAGCGCCGCCCGCATCGCCTCGGGCGCGCCCAGGCGCAGCGCGGGGATGCCGCGCGCGGCGCAGAGGGCGGAAAGGCGGGGGGGCTTTCGCAAGGCCCCGCCCAGCATGGGCAGGGCATGGTTGACCATGAGATAGGGCAGCAGCCCCAGGCCGCCCCGCCGCAGCGCGCGCCAGGTCGCGCTTGTGGCGCGGAAGGGGGAGGAGTGCCCCACCAGCACGAGGCGCGGCCCCAGGCTTTCGGCGAAACGCAACGTGGCCTCCGCGCTGGCGGCGCCCTCCAGGGTGAACAACGCGACCCGCAATTCCTCACGCCGCCTCCCGGGCGGCGGCGCGCAGCGCCTCGATGGTGCGGTCGAGATCGGCCTCGCTGTGCTCGGAGGAGAGGAAGAAGCGCAGCCTTGCCTGCCCCTCCGGCACCACGGGGAAGCAGATGGGCTGCACATTGATGCCCGCGGCCACCAACCGGTCCGCCACGCGCATGGCCGTATAGGAATCCCCCAGCACGATGGGCACGATGCCGAAGCCCGTGGATTGCCCGGCGTCGAAGCCCGCCGCGCGCGCCTGGTCGCGGAAGCGGCGCGCATTGGCCTGCAATTTCGTCACCCGCCAGGGCTCGGCCGCGATGAGGCCCAGCGCCGCCTCGGCCGCCGCGGCCAGCGGGGGCGGCAGGCCCACGGAATAGACGAAGCCCGGCGCCGTGTGGCGCAGCATGTCCACCAGCGCGTGGCTGCCCGCGATGTAGCCGCCGGTGGAGGCCAGCGCCTTGGACAGCGTGCCCATCCAGATGTCCACCTCGCGCGGGTCCACGCCCTGCGCCTCGGCGATGCCGCGGCCCGTCGGGCCCAGCACGCCCAGCGAATGCGCCTCATCCACCATCAGCCAGGCGTCATGCTTGCGGGCCAGGGCCACGAAGGCCGCCAGCTCCGGCACCGTGCCGTCCATGGAGTAATGGCCCTCGATGAGGATCAGCGCGCGGTTGTGCCGCCCGCGCTCCGCCGCCAGCACCGCCCCGGCGGCGGCCGCGTCATTGTGCGGGAAGGCCATGCGCCGCGCGCCGGACAGCCGCATGCCCTCGGCCGCGCTGTTGTGGATCAGCGCGTCATGCAGGATCAGGTCGGAGGGGCCCACCAGGTGGCCGATGGTGGTCACATTGGTGGCATGGCCCGAGACCATCGCCACCGCATCCTCCACCCCATGGTGCCGGGCCAGCGCGGCCTCCAGCGCCGCATGCACCGGCCGCTCGCCCGAGACATAGCGCGAGGCCGAGGCCGAGACGCCATAGCGCGCGATGGCCGCGGTCGCCGCCGCATGGATGCGCGCGTCCCCGTTCAGCCCGAGGTAGTTGTAGGAGGAGAAGTTGATCATCTCCCGCCCCGCGATGCGCGTATGCGCGCCCGCGATGCCCTCATGGCTGTGGAAATAGGGGCTGCTGATGCCGGTCTGGCGCGAGAGGTTGCGCACCGCCGCCACCTCGCGCGAAGCGGGCAGCGTCGAGAAGTCGCGTGCGCTGGTGCTGGCGGGCGCGGCGCTGGGCGCGTTCATGCGCCCCAGCAGCGCCGCGCGCTCCTGCGGGGAAAGGCCGCGGCGACGCGGGGGGCCGCCGCTCATTCCGCCGCCTCGCGGCCGGGCTTCAATCCCTCCAGCAGCAATTGGGCCACCCTCTGCACCGTCAGCCCCTCGCCCACGCCCTGGAGGGGCAATGACACCGAGAAACGCCGTTCCAACGCCGTCCGCAGTTCCAGCCCGCCCAGGCTGTCGAGGCCGAGGCCGGCGAGCGGCGCGTCGAGCGCGATGCTGTGGGCGGGCAAGCGCAGGATCCGTCCGATTTCGACGCCCACCATACGCTGGATCGCCTCCCGTGCGGCATCTTCCGCCATGGCGCGCAGCGCGGGGAGTGAGATCTCCTCCGCCTCGCCTTCCGCCCCCACCTGCCCGGCCAGGGCCAGGAAGGGCGGTTCGGCCAGCAAAGCCAGGCTGCGGCGCGCGGCGGGCCAGTCGAGCCGCGCCACGCCCGCCACCGCGACCCCGGAGGCGAGCAAGGCCGGCAGGCGGTCCAGCGCCTCGCGCGCGGTCAGCGCCACGGCGCCCAGGCGGCGGGCCAGGCCCTCGGCGCGCGCCTCCTGGCCGGCCAGCATCCCGGCATCGGAGATCGGGCCCCATTGCACGGCCAGCGCCGGGCGGCCCTGGGCGCGGCGGCGGCGGGCCAGCGCCTCCATGCCCGCATTGGCCGCGACATAGGCCGCCTGGCCCGGGCTGCCGATGGGCACGGTGGCCGAGGAGAACAGCAGGAAGAGGCCGGGGGCATCGGGTTCGGTCAGCCGGTCGAGGTGTTCGGCCGCCGTCACCTTGGCGTCCCACACCGCGCGGGCGGCGCGGATGTCGAGTCGCGCGGCCACGCCGTCCGACAGCACGGCGGCGGCATGGACCACGCCCGTGATGGGCGCCTCGGCGCGCAGCGTGTCGAGCGCGGCGGAAAGCGCCGCGGCATCGGTGGCGTCGCAGGCGAGCAGGCGGGTCATGGGGCCGAGGCTCGCGGCCGCCTCCACCGCACCCGGCGCCGCCGCGCCCCGGCGCGAGAGCAGGGCGAGGCGCCGCGCGCCCTGCCCGGCCAGCCAGCGCGCCGCCTCCAGCCCGAAGCCCGTGGTGCCGCCGACCACCACCACCCAGCCATCGCCCCATCGGGCCTGGAGGGGCGTCCAGGCGGGGTGGGCGCTGGCCTCGATGGCTTCCTCCGGCGGGCGGATGACGAGCTTGCCCACATGCCCGCCCGCCTGGAGGCGGCGGAAGGCGTCCTCCACCGTCGCGGCGGCGTGGACACGCACGGGCAGGGGGCGGAAGACCCCCTCCTCCAGCCGGCGCATGAGGCTTTCCAGGTGGCGGCGGGCCAAAGCGGGGCGGGCGCGGGCCAGCTCGTCCACATCCACCGCGAAATAGCTGACATTGCGGCGCAGCGGCCGCAGGGGCGCGCGCCGCGCCTCCGCATAGTCGCGCTTGCCCAGTTCGAGGAAGCGGCCGAAGGGCGCCATGAGGGAGAGGCTGCGCTCCATCGCCTCGCCGGAGAGGGAGTTCAGGCAGAGATCCACGCAGCCCTCGCCGGGCGGCGCGGGCCAATGGGCGCGGAGTTCCTCGGCGAAGCTGGCGGAGCGGCTGTCCAGCGCCACCTCCGCCCCGGCGGCGCGCAGCAGGGCGCGCCGGGCCTCGGTGCCGGCGGTGGCGGCCACGCGGGCGCCGGCGGCGAGTGCCACCTGCAACGCGGCCAACCCCACCGCGCCCGCCCCGCCATGGATCAGCACGCGGTCGCCGGGGCCGATGCGGCCGAGTTCCTCCAGCGCATGCACGGCGGTGAGGAAGGCCACGGGAAGCCCCGCCGCCTCCTCGGGCGAGAGCCAGCCGGGGCGGGGGACCAGCGCCTCCTCCCGCGTCACGGCGCGGGTGGCGAGCGCGCGGGGCGCCACGCCCAGCACGGCCTGGCCGGGCGCCAGGGCGCAGCCGGGCCCCACAGCCTCGACCACGCCGGCCAGTTCCATGCCCAGGCCCGGCCCGGCGAAACCGGCGCGGAGGATGTCCTCAGGCAGCAGCCCCTGCGCCCACATCACGTCGCGGAAATTGAGGCCCACCGCCTGCACGGAAAGCCGCACCTCGCCGGGGCCGAGGGTGTGGGCGGTCACATCCGGCGCCGGTTGCCAGCCCAGCGTGCCGAGCTGCCCCGGCACGCCGACCCCAAGGCGAAGCGGGCCGGGCGGCGGCGGCGGGGCGGGCACCCCGGCGGCCACGCGCGGCACCAGGCGCCCGGCCGGGGTCAGAAGCTGCTCGGCCTCCGCGTCGGGGGGCGTGAGCAGGGTGGCGGCGAGGCGCCTTGCGGCGGCTTGGGGGTCCAGCCCCAAATCCAGGTCATGCCGGCGCGGGCGCAGCCCCGTCATCTCATTGGCCAGGACGCGGCCCAGCGCCAGCAGCCCCGCGGCACCCGGGCGGGTGGTGGCGCCACGGGTGATGAGGTGCAGCCCCTCCGCCGCGCCCTCGGCCGTGGCGGCGAGCTGCGCGACGGCGGCCAGCCCTTCCGGCCCGGGCTCGGGCCAGGCCAGCAGGGTGGCGCCACGCAGCGCGGCGGGGGCGGGGTGGTCGGGCAGGCGGGAGACGCGGGCGCCGGCGGCGGCCAGCGCCTCGGCCAGGGCATGGGCCCATTCCTGCTTCGCCGGGCCGTTCCAGAGGGCGAAATGCCGGCCCATGGCGGCGGGCAGCAATTGGCCGCTTTCCGGCATGGCGGCGGCCACCAGCGCGGCGGGCCAAGGCAAGGGCGGCAGGGGCAGCACGCGCGGCCGGTCCCAGCCGCCACCCAACAGGGCGGCGTTCCAGCCCGCCGCGTCCAGCAGGCGGCGCGTGGTCCACCATTCGGCGGCCAGCCCCTCGGTCATGTCCCAGAACAGGGCGGGCAGGGGTTCGGCCAGCAGCAGGGCGCCACCGGGCGCGGCGGCGCGGCGCAGCCCCTCGGCCAGGGCCTGGCCGCCCGCGCGGCGGGGCGAGAGGGCGAGGGCCAGCACCAGCTCCGCCTCGGCGGGCGGGGCGTCGGGGCCGGCGGGGTCCCATTCCGCCAGTTCCACCCCCGGCGGCACGGGCGGCGGGCGCTGGCCGGGCAGGTGGGTGGCGATGAGGCGCGCGGCGGGCGGCAGGGCGGCGCGCAGCGCGGGCAGCAGCGGGCCTTCCGTGGCGCCGGCCAGCAGCACGCGGCAGGGCCGGTCGGCGGGCCAGCCCTCCAGCAGCCGGGCCGCGCCATGGGCCAGGGCGGCACCCAGCAGGCGCAGGCTCTCCGCATCGGGCGAGAGCCGCGCGGGCGGCATGGGCAGGCCCAGCAGCGCGGCGGGCAGGGCCTCGGCCGCCTCGGCCAGGGTGGCGAGTTCCTGGGCGAGGGCGGGCGCGTCCAGCATCACCTGCTGCCAGATGGCATGGGCGGCGGGCAGTTCCTGCGCGGCCGGCCCCAGATGGGCGCGGAGCGCCAGGGCCAGCGGGCCCTCGGCGGTGGCGAGCCCGGCCTCCTGCGCCGCCGCCGCCGCATGGGCGGAGAGCAGCAGCGCGGCCTCCTCCAGCGGGGCGCCGGCGGGCGGCGGGTCGAGCGCGGCGGGGTCCAGCGCGGGGGCCGGTTCGGGCCAGCCCAGCGGCACCGCCGCGGGCACCCATTCGCCGTGGAAGACGGGCGGTGCCGCGGCGCGTTCGCCGAGCGGCACGCGCTGGAAGGTGGCTTCCTCCAGCCGGGCCACGGCGCGGCCCAGCGCGTCGCGGAGCGTGATGCGGGCGGCCACGCCCCGTTCGCCGGGGGCGGTGATGGCGATCTCCGCCGCCACGGCCACGCCCCCCTCGCGGCGCGCCAGCACCCGGCCGAAGCGCACGGGCAGGAAGCCGTCGCGCGCCGGGCCCTCCTCCGCGCCGCCCAGCAGGCCGAGCAGCCCTTGCAGCGCGCCGTCCAGCCGCACCGGGTGCAGGTGGAAGGCGTCGTCCGGCGGGGCGGTGGCGGGCAGGTCCAGCTCCAGCCGCACCTGGCCCGTCTCGCGGCAGGTGGCGAAGCGGGTGACGGGGCGGAAGGCCGGGCCGTAGTCGAGGCCGAGCCGCGCGGCCGCCTGGGTCAGCGCCGCGCCGTCCTGCCATTCGCCAACAGCTTCGGTGGGGCCTTCGGGTTCGGGCGGGGGCGGCAGGGCGGAAAGGCGGGCGGTGGCGTGCAGCGCCCAGGCCTCGGTGCCCAGGCGGCGGCGGGATTTCAGGCGGAAGTTGCCTTCCTCGTCGAGCCGCGTGCGCAGCTCCCGCAGCGCGTCGGGCACCAGCGGCAGGGGGCGGAGGATGGTGAAATCCGTCACCTCCAGCCAGGGGGTGGCGGCGTGGCGCAGGAAACCCGCCTCCAGCGCCATCTCCACCATGGCGGCGGCGGGCATGATGGGCTGATGCCCCAGCGCATGGTCCGCGAGCCAGGGGGCGCCGGAGGTGTCGAGGGTGTTGCGCCATTCCTCCCCCGCCTCGCCATGGCGGTAGCCGAGCAGCCCGCCCTCGGGCGGGGTGTGCAGCAGGGGGCGGGTCTCGACGCTGCGCGGCAGCCAGTGCGGCTGGGGCTCCAGCGGCAGGGCGGGCAGGGCGCGGAATTCCGCGGGGCCCTGGAAGGCGCGGCTGGCGCGCGGATCGGCCCCCTGGGCCGTGGCGGCGTCGGCCAGGGCCGGGAAGGGGTTTGCCTGCCGGGCGCGGTGCGGGCGCAGCGTGGCCATGCCGGGCACCTCGCGCCCCGCCGCGCGCAGCAGGGTGCGGAGATAGCCCTGCAACAACGGCCGCGGCCCGATCTCGACCAGCAGGGCGGGGTTGCGGGCCAACCCCGTGGCCATGGCATCGGCGAAGCGCACCGGCTCGCGCAGGTTGCGCCACCAATAGGCGGCGTCGCATTCGGCGGGGTCCAGCGCCTGGCCGGTCACGGTGGAGATGAGGGGCACGCCCCCCTCCCGCCCGCGCAGCCCGCGCAAATCCCGCAGCAGCCCGGCGCGCACCGGGTCCATGGCCGCCGAATGGAAGGCGTAGTCGAGGTCGAGCGCCAGCCAGGCCCAGCGGCGCGCGGCGGCGGCTTCGGCCAGCCGCGCCAAGGCGGGTTCCGGCCCCGCCACGGTCAGCGAGGCGGGCGTGTTCACCGCCGCGATCTCGATGGGCCAGTCCTCGCCGGCGGAACATTCGGCCAGCACGGGCAGCGCGTCCTCGGGCGAGGCGCCCAGCACGGCCATGCGGCCCACGCCGCGCCGTGCCTCCTGGTGGCGGCTGCGCGCGGCGATGAGGCGCGCGGCCTGGCGCAGCGAGAGCAGGCCGGCCGCCTCGGCCGCCGCCACCTCGCCCACCGAATGGCCGATGCAGAAGGCGGGGGTGATGCCCTCCGCCGCCAGCGCCGCGACGATGGCGTGCTGGATGGTGAACAGCAGCGGCTGGGCGATGGCGGTGCGGGCGAGTTCCGCCTTCGTCACGCCGCGCTCCAGCATGGCGGCGACGGACCAGCCGAGATGCGGCGCCAGCGCGGCATCGGCGCGTTCCACGGCGGCGCGGAAGGGGGCGCTGCCGCGCATCTCGGCCGCGCCCATGCGGGCCCAGGCCGCGCCATTGCCGGTGAAGAGGAAGCCCACACCGACCCCATGCCCGGCCTTGCCGGTGGCGAGGCCCGGAACCTCCTCGCCGCGCGCGAAGCCGGAAAGGGCGCGGGCCGGGCGCGGGCCGCGCAGCACGAGGCGATGGGCGCGCAGGGCGCGGTGCCGGGCTTGGCCGCGTGCCAGGGCGGCGGCGCGGTCGGGCGGGACCTTGGCCAGCAGTGCCGCCCAGTCGCCCGCCAGCCGGCGCAGCGCGGTGTGGCTTTGCGCCGAGAGGATGAGCGGCGGCGCCTCCCCGGCATCGGCGCGTGCCACAGGGGGCGGGGGTGCTTCGCCCAGCAGGGCGCAGGCATTGGTGCCGCCGAAGCCGAAGGAATTCACCGCCACCGCCCCGCCCGCGAAGGGCATGGGCCGCGTGGCCGGAATCAGACCCAGCCGGTCGAAGGGGATGTTGGGGTTGGGCGTCTCGCAATGCAGCGTGGCGGGGATGCGCCCCGTCTCCAGCACCACCAGCGCCTTCAGCAGGCCCACCAGCCCCGCCGCCGCCTCGGTGTGGCCGATATTGCTCTTGACCGAGCCGATGGGCAGCACGGTGCGCCGCCCCTGCACGGCCTGGGCGATGGCCGCGGCCTCGATGGGGTCGCCCGCCGGGGTGCCGGTGCCATGCGCCTCGAAATAGCCGAGCCCCGCCGGCTTCACGCGCCCGGCCCGCAGCACCGAGGCGATGAGGGCCGCCTGCGCCCCCGCATCGGGCAGGGAGATGCCATTGGTGCGCCCCGCCCCGTTCACCCCGCTGGCGAGAATGACGCCGCGCACGAGATCGCCATCGGCGAGCGCGGCGGCCAGCGGCTTGAGTACCAGCACCACCCCGCCCTCGGCCCGCACATAGCCATCCGCCCCCGCGCCGAAGGCCTGGCAGCGGCCGCGCGCGCTGAGCATGCCCGCGCGCCAGAAGCCGCCGAAGGGGAAGGGCGAGAGCAGCATGTTCACGCCGCCCACCACCGCGGCCGGGATGCGCCCGTGGCGCAGCGCCTCGCAGGCCTCGTGCAGGGCGACGAGCGCGGAGGAACAGGCCGTGTCCACCGTCATGGCCGGGCCGCGCAGGTCGAAGACATTGCCGATGCGGTTGGCCAGGATGGAGAGCGCGCTGCCCGCCATGGTGTAGCGGTCGCCCGCGCCGGTGTCCTCCTGGTGGAGGTTGCCGTAATCCGTCGTGGAGCCGCCGACATAGACGCCGATGGGCTGGCCGGACACGCGGTCCTCGGGCCAGCCGGCATCTTCCAGGGCGCGGCGCGTCAGCACCAGCAGCAGGCGCTGCTGCGGGTCCGTCTCATCGGCCTCGCGCGGGGAGATGCCGAAGGCGGGCGCGTCGAAGCCCGCGACATCGCCGATGGTGCCGGCACGGAAATGCGGGGCGCGGCCGACCTCACCCGGGCGGGGGTGCAGGAAGCGGGCCTGGGTGAAGCGGTCGGCGGGCACCTCGGTCACGGCGTCCAGCCCCGCCTCCAGCAGGCGCGCGAAAGCGCCGAGGTCCGGCGCGCCGGGCAGGCGGCAGGCCGCGCCCACGATGGCGATAGGCGGGCCGCCGCCGGCCAAGGTAGGTACGGTCATTCTCATGCCCCCGCACGCAACCGATGCCGGTCGGGCCCGGTATCGGCGGCGGTGCCGCGAGATATCATGTTACAACACATGAAATCGCGATGAAAGAAACGACCCCGGAAAATCAACCAAAGATATGTCGCGCGCGGGTGAAGCACTATGCCAGGGCTTGGAGTTGCGGGCCGCGAGGCCCCCTGCGCCGGCATCGTTATTCCTGCAAAAGCGTGGCGAGCGCCCGTTCCTGCACCTCGGGGCGCGGCTCGCGGCCGCAGAGGCGGTCCAGGAAACGCTCCGTTTCGCGGAAATGGTCGCTCCAGCTGGGCATGCGCCACTGGGTCAGGCGCTGCAACTGCGCCTGGCGACGGGCATTGCCCGGCTCGGCCAGGGCGCGCACCGCCCCGGACCAGCCGTGGAAGTCGAGCGGGTGGAAGAATTCCGGCACATGGCCGCCCACCTCCCGCGCCGGCGGAATGTCGGAGGCGATGACGGGCGTGCCACAGGCCAGCGCCTCGGCGACGGGGATGCCATAGCCCTCGGCGAAGCTGGGCGAGAGCAGGGCCGCGGCGCCACGGACCAGCCGTGCCACCTCGGGGTCCGGCAGGCGGCCGCATTCCTCGACCAGCCCGCCGAAATCCACGCGCTCCAGCATGCGGAACACGTCCTCATTGTCCCAGCCGCGGCGGCCGATGATGCGAAGCCGGGGGGTGCCCGGCTGCCCCTCCCGCGCAAATTGCCGCCACATCTGCAGCGCGAGGAGGTGGTTCTTCCGCGGCTCGATGGTGCCGACCATCACGACATAGGGCGCGGCGCGCGGGGTTTCGGGCATGGGGAGGGCGGCGTTCGGCAAATCAAGCCCGAGGCCCACCGCCTGCACCGGCGGCTGGGCGAGCCCCGCCTCGCGCAGGCGGGTATGGAATTGCAGCGCGACATGCCTGGTGGGCGTGATGACCCCGGCCGCGAGGGCGGAGATCACGCGCAGGCGCTGGGCATGTTGAACAGTGGAGTGCGGGCGGCAATACTCGGGAAAGCCGAGCGGGATCAGGTCATGCAGCATGGGCACGAATCGCGCGCCGGCGGCCACCACGCCCGCGATCGCGCCCTCCTTGTGAACCGCCCGGTGCGAGGTGACGAGGAAGACGCTGTCCTTCTTCTGGCCGAGGCGCTGCGCCAGCGCCCAGCGCCCGCCGCCCCAGAGCCGACGCGACAGCGCCGCCGCGGCCATGGCCCGGAACCGCGCGAGCCCGCCCTCCTTGCCCGGCGCGACCACCGCGTCGGCCTCGGTCAGCAGCGAGCGCGCGAAACCGTCCGGCAGGGCCGCGAACCATCCCCAGGGCGACTGCGCGACGAAGGTGACGCGGCTTTCGGGCAGGGCACGCCAATGCCGCGCATGTGCGATCTCGACGCGGTCCACGCCGCTCGGCTGTCCATGCCATGCGAGCCCCAGCAGGCGCGAGATGTCGAGGACGATATGCACGGCTCGATTGTCCCCATTTTTGCAATTTTGGAAAGAGATCGTTTACGCAATGCGTAAGGCGCGGAGCATATTTCAGGGGCTTCGCAAATGAAGGATGACGAAAAAATGAGCATCTGGCGTCAGCCAACCACTATCGAACATATCACTGCCCGAGCCACAGGCACCGTAAACGGCTATCTTGGCATTCGTGTGACCGAAATCGGCCCTGATTACATTCTGGGCGAAATACCTGTCGATGAACGACACGTTCAGCCCTTCGGCATGATCCATGGCGGCGTCTCGGTGGTGCTGGCGGAGACACTGGGCAGCCTGGCCTCCCTGATGGCCTGCGAGCCTGGTTTCATCGCCGTCGGGCTTGAAGTCAACGCCAATCATCTTCGCCCTGTTCCGAAAGGAGATGTGGTCCGTGGTCGCTGTACTCCCGTCCGGATCGGACGCAGTGTGCATGTGTGGAACATCGAGCTGCGGCGCGGCGACGGGCATCTTTCTTGCGTGTCCCGTCTGACCACTTCCATCATAGAGGCACGCACCGAATGACACGACCCAAGATTGCGCTGATCGGCACGGGCGGCACCATCTCTTCCCTCGGGGAAGATCCTTTCGACATCATTGATTACGGGCGGCACGGGCGCATCATGAATGCGCAGCAGTTGCTCGATTATTGGCCACAAATCGCGCAGGTCGCGGATGTGCGCCCGGTGAAATTCTCCGCCCTGCCCTCCACCGCCATCGGGCCGGTGCAATGGCTGGAGCTGGTGCGGGCCTGCCACCAGGCGGTGGCGGACATGCCGGAGCTGGACGGCATCGTGGTGACCCATGGCACGGCCTCGCTCGAGGAGACGGCGTATTTCCTCTCGCTGACCGTGAAGCTGGACATTCCGGTGGTGGTGGTGGGGGCGCAGCGGCCTTCCTCCGGCCTCTCCTCCGATGCGGGGATGAACCTCGCCAATGCCTGCCGCGTGGCGGGTGATCCAGGCGCGCGGGGCCTCGGTGCGCTGGTGCTGCTGAATGACGAGATCCATGCGGCGCGCGAGGTGACCAAGACCAGCACCAGCCGGCTGCAGACCTTCCGCAGCCCGGATTTCGGCTGCCTGGGCCATGCCGACGCCGACAAGATCGCCTGGTATCGCCGCCCGCTGCGGCCGGTGGGCAAGGCCACCGAATTCGACGTGGCGGGGCGGGAAAGCCTGCCGCGGGTGGACATCGTCTATTGCTATGGCGGCGCCGATGGCGCGGCGGTGGACGCCTTCGTGGCGGCGGGGGCGGAGGGGCTGGTCTCGGCCGGCTTCGCGCCTTCCTTCGTGACGCCCGAGATGGCCGAGGCCTTCACCCGCGTCATGGCCGGCGGCGTGGCGGTGGCGGCCAGCACGCGGGCGGGGTCGGGGCGGATGTTCTACACCACCCGCATGCGCGAGCCGGGCTTCGTGAACGCTGACAACCTCAACCCGCAGAAGGCGCGCATCCTGTTGATGCTGGGGCTGACGGTGACGAAGGATGTGGCGGGGCTGAACGCGATCTTCGAAAAGTATTAGCCGAGCCTGGAATACCCCGCGCGCCAGGCCTCCGGCATGGGCGCGGGGCGGCGCGTCTCGCGGTCGATGAACACGATCACGCTTTCGGCCGTGGCGAAGCAGGTCTCATCCTTGAACAGCCCCTGCGCGATGGTGATGGAGGAATTCCCCACCCGCGCGATGGCGCTGCCGATGCGCACCTGGCCGGGATAGAAGATCTCGGCCAGGTATTCGATGGACACCTTCCGCAAGGCCGACGCCATGCCGCGTTCGTGCGGCAGGCCGGAAACGGCGCAGATGATGTCGCCGCGCCCGGCCTCGCACAACGCCGCGATGGAGGCGTTGTTCACATGCCCGTTGAAGTCGGTGTCCTGGATGCGGAGCTTTTCTTCCGTCCAGAAGGGATATTCGCTCCGCATGCCGGTCAGAACGCGCTCAGCCCGCCATTGCGGATGGTCACCTGGCTGGCGGCGCAGATGTTCACGCCCCGCAGCTCCGCCGCGCGGCCATTCACCCACACCACGCGGAAGTCGTAGCGGGTGGCGTTGGCGGCCTGGTAGTTCACGAAGCGGCCGGGCGGCAGCATGGAGCTGCCCAGTTGGTCACGCCCCCAGGCATTGATGGCCGACGGGCTGAAATACAGTTCGCGCACCGTCAGGCCCGACTGGTTGGCGATGCGGAAGCGCGTGTCACAGCCGGGGGCGGGCCGAAAGGGCACCACCTGTTGCTGCACCGGTGCCACATAGACGGGCTGGACCACGGTGGGCCCCTGCTGCGGCACGCAGGCCGCGAGCAGGGTGGAGGCGGCGAGAACCCCGGCGGCGATGAGCTGCTTCATGGTCGTTTCCTACCCGATGACGCCGTCATGTTACCCAGGATTCCCTTACTGGAAAGCTAGGGTAACGTCTGGCATCGCCAGCCGCCCCCGCGCCTTCAGGCGCGGCCAGCGGCCCCCCGCGCCGTCAGGCGCGGCCAGCGGCCCCCCGCGCCGTCAGGCGCGGCCAGCGGCCTTGTCCGCCTCGTAGCGCGCCTTGTTCTCGGCATTGGCCGGGTAGAGGCCGGGCAGGGCCATGCCCGCATCCACCTGCTTCATGATCCAGCCTTCCAGGCGCTCCTGCTCGATCGCCTCGGTGGTCACGGCGTCCACGATGTCGGCCGGGATCAGCACGCAGCCATCGGCATCGGCCACGATGATGTCACCGGGGAACACGGCCACGCCGCCGCAGCCGATGGGCTCCTGCCAAGCCACGAAGGTGAGGCTGGCGACGGAGGGCGGGGCCGCGCCGCCGGCGCACCACACGGGCAGGCCGGTGGAGTTCACGCCCGCCACGTCACGCACCGCGCCGTCGGTCACCAGGGCGGTGACGCCGCGCTTGGCCAGCCGCGCGCAGAGGATGTCCCCGAAGATGCCGGCATCCGTGACGCCCATGGCGTCGGCCACCGCGATCACGCCCTCGGGCATCGCCTCGATGGCGGCGCGGGTGGAGATGGGGTTGGACCAGGAGGCGGGGGTGGCCAGGTCCTCGCGCGCGGGGACGAAGCGCAGCGTGAAGGCCTCGCCCACCAGGCGCTTGCCTTGCGCGGCCGGGGTGAAGGGCGCGGCGCCGCGCATCCAGACGGAGCGCAGCCCCTTCTTCAGCAGCACGGTGGTCAGCGTCGCGGTGGTGATCTTCTCCAGCGCGGACTTGGTCTCGGGCGAAAGCGGCATGGGGCGGGCTCCGGTGCGAATTCGCGCCGGTTTTCCGCCCGCCCGGCCGCTGCGTCAATCAGGCGGTCTTTTCCACCACGAGGCCCAGCTCCTCGATCATGCGTTCGCGCATCAGGAATTTCTGCACCTTGCCGGTGACGGTCATCGGGAATTCCTCAACGAACTTCACGTAGCGGGGAATCTTGTAGTGGGCGATCTGGCCCTGGCAGTAGGCGCGGATCTCTTCCGCCGTCGCGCTCTCGCCGGGCTTGAGGCGGATCCAGGCGCAGAGCTCCTCGCCGAACTTGGTGTCGGGCACGCCCACCACCTGCACCTCGGCCACCTTGGGGTGGCGGAAGAGGAATTCCTCCACCTCGCGCGGGTAGATATTCTCGCCGCCGCGGATGACGAGGTCCTTGATGCGGCCGACGATGTTGCAGAAGCCCTCCTCGTCGATCACGGCCAGGTCCCCGGTGTGCATCCAGCGCGCGGCGTCGATCGCTTCCGCCGTACGCTCGGGGTCGCCCCAATAGCCCTGCATCACCGAATAGCCGCGGGTGCAGAGTTCGCCCGGCGTGCCGCGCGGCACGATGCGGCCCTCCGCGTCCACGATCTTCACCTCCACATGCGGGTGGATGCGGCCGACGGTGGAGACGCGGCGCTCGATGCTGTCCGTCGTGCTGGACTGGAAGCTGACGGGGCTGGTCTCGGTCATGCCATAGGCGATGGTGACCTCGCGCATGTGCATGTCGTTGATGGCGCGGCGCATCACCTCAATGGGGCAGGGCGAGCCCGCCATGATGCCGGTGCGCAGCGTCGTCAGGTCGAACTTGGCGAAGTCCGGGTGGTTGAGCTGCGCGATGAACATGGTGGGCACGCCGTAGAGGGCGGTGCAGCGTTCCGCCTGCACGGCCTCCAGCGTGGCCAGCGGGTCGAAGCCCTCGCCGGGATAGACGATGGCGGCGCCATGCGTGGTGCAGGCGAGGTTGCCCAGCACCATGCCGAAGCAGTGGTAGAGCGGCACCGGGATGCACACCACGTCCTGCTCGGTGAAGCGCTGCGCCTCGCCGATGAAGAAGCCGTTGTTCAGGATGTTGTGGTGCGTCAGCGTGGCGCCCTTCGGCGCGCCGGTGGTGCCGGAGGTGAATTGGATGTTGATGGGGTCGTCGCATTGCAGCGTGGCCGAGACCTCATGCAGATGCGCGCGGGCGGCGTCGCTGGCCGGCTCCATCAGCGCGGAGAAATTCAGGTAGCCCTTGTGGGTCTCGGCGCCGATCTGGATGCGGTGGCGCAGCAGGGGCAGTTTCTCCGCCCCCAGCACCTCCAGCATGGTGACGTATTCGGAGGTCTTGAAGCGCGTGGCCGTGATGATGGCGGCGCAACCCGCCTTGTTCAGCGCGTATTCGACTTCCGTCAGCCGATAGGCCGGGTTGATGTTCACCAGGATCAGCCCCGCCAGCGCGGTGGCGTATTGCGTCAGGGCCCATTCGCTGTTGTTGGGCGACCAGATGCCGATGCGGTCGCCGGGCTTGAGGCCGAGTGCCAGCAGGTTGGCGGCCACATCCTCGGCGCGGCGCAGCATTTCCCCATAGGTCCAGCGCACGCCCTGGTGGCGAACGATGAGGGCCGGGCGGTCGGCGAATTGCCGCGCCGCGCGGGTGAAATGCGTGCCGATCGTCTCGCCGAACAGGGGCGTGGACGAGGCGCCATGGACGTAGCTGTCGGCCATTCGGCCCTCCCTGGGATTTGATGCGATTCTACAGGGATTCTTGGGCCCGCGCGATGAGTCGTTCCAGCGGTTCGGCCACGTCCAGCACCAGGGGGTTTTCCTCGGCGCCCGGGGGTTCGAGGGTGGCGAACTGGCTGGCCATCAGGCTGGCCGGCATGAAATGGCCGGGGCGGGCCGATTGCCGGGCGGCGATGAGCGCCGGCGCGCCTTCAAGGTAGATCAGGCGCAGGCTCGGCGCGGCCTGGCGCAGCCGGTCGCGATAGGCGCGCTTGAGCGCCGAGCACGCCACCACGCCGGGTTGCGCCGCCAGCCAGGCGCCCAACGCGTCGAGCCAGGGCCAGCGGTCCTCGTCGGTCAGCGGCGTGCCGGCCTTCATCTTCGCGATGTTGGCGGGCGGGTGGAAGGCGTCCGCATCGGCGAAGGGGAGGGACAGCGCCTCGGCGAGCGCGGCGCCGAAGCTGGATTTTCCCGAGCCGGAGACGCCCATCACCAGCAGCCGACGAGTCATGGCTTGGGCGGCTCAAGATGCCCCCCGAAGCCCTTCCGCATCGCGCTCAGCGCCTTGTCGGCGAAATTCTCCTCGCCCCGGCTGCGGAAGCGGGCGAAGAGGCTGGCGGCCAGCACGGGCACGGGCACGCCGTTCTCCACGGCCGTGTCCACCGTCCAGCGCCCCTCGCCGCTGTCGCCCACACGGCCGGAATAGGTGGACAGGTCCGGGTCCTGCGCCAGGGCCTGGGCCGTCAGGTCCAGCAGCCAGGAGGCCACGACGCTGCCGCGGCGCCAGGCCTCGGTCACGTCCTCGAGGGCAAAGTCCAGGGGCGCGGGGGCGCGGCGCAGCAGGTCCAGCCCCTCGGCCATGGCCTGCATCATCCCGTATTCGATCCCGTTATGGACCATCTTGGCGTAGTGCCCCGCGCCGTTGGGGCCGCAATGCACATAGCCGCGCGGCGGGCGCGGGTCTCCGGCGCGGCCGGGCGTCGGGGATGCGGCGGCCTCGCCGGGGGCGAGGGCGACGAAGAGGGGGTCGAGCCGCGCCACCACCTCCGCTTCGCCGCCGATCATTAGGCAATAGCCGCGCTCCAGCCCCCAGACGCCGCCGGAGGTGCCGATGTCGAGGTAGTGCAGCCCATGCGCGCGCGCCTCGGCCGCGCGGCGGGCGCTGTCCTTCCAGAAGGAGTTGCCGCCCTCGATCACCACGTCGCCGGGCGAGAGCAGGCTGTGGAGTTCGCGCAGCGCGGCCTCCGTGGGCTCGCCCGCGGGCAGCATCACCCAGACGAGGCGCGGGGCGGGCAGGGCCGCCACCAGCGCGGCCAGGCTGTCCGCACCCTCGGCGCCCTCCGCCACCACCGCCGCCACCGCCGCCGCGTCGCGGTCGAAGCCCGCGCCCGGGATGCCCGCGCGCATGGCCCGCCGCAGCAGGTTGGCCCCCATCCGTCCCAAACCGACCATTCCCAGGCGCATCGCGCTTCCCCCGCCGTTCTCCGCATGATGTGATGCCGGCAAAGAGGAGGAAAGCCAATGCGCGCATTGCCCGCCCAAGGCCAGGACTGGCCCGCCCTGAAGCAGGCCCTGCAGGAGGCGAAGTCCCGCGACTATTCCTGGCGGCGCGGCCGGCTGGCGGTGTTCTTCTATTACCTGGACGAGGCGCTGGAGCGCCTCCAGCAGGAGGCCTACATGACCTTCTGGACCGAGAACAATCTCGGCCAGCGGGCCTTCCCCTCCCTCGCGAAGCTGGAGGGCGAGGTGGTGGAGATGGCGCTCTCCCTCATGCACGCGCCCGAGGGGGCGGCGGGCAGCTTCACCTCCGGCGGCAGCGAGAGCATTTTTCTCGCATTGCTGGCGGCGCGGGAGCGCGCGGGGAAATCCAACCCCAACATCGTGATCCCGGACACGGCGCACCTCACCTTCGACCGCGCCGCCTGGTATCTCGGCATAGAGGTGCGCCGCGTGGCGGTGGACCGCGAACGCCGCAGCGACGTGATGGCGATGGCGGCGGCGGTGGACTACGACACCATCGCGCTGGTCGGTTCCGCGCCCAACTACCCCTTCGGCGGGATTGATCGCATCGAGGCGCTGGGTCAACTCGCGCAACAGCATGATCTCTGGCTGCATGTGGATGCCTGCGTGGGCGGCTTCCTCAACCCCTTCCTGTCGAAGCTGGGCGCGGATGTGCCGGCATGGGACTTCTCGGTGCCCGGCGTCACCTCCATCAGCGCGGACATCCACAAGCACGGCATGGCGCCCAAGGGCGCCTCGCTGCTGCTGGTGCGCGACGCCGCGCTGCGTCAGCACCACCGCTTCGAGAGCAGCGCCTGGGCGCGCGGCACCTATGCCGCCTACACCGCGCAGGGCACGCGGCCTGGCGGCGCGGTGGCGGCGGCCTGGGCGGTGATGATGCATCTGGGCGAGGCCGGCTACCTCGACTGCGCGCGGCGCATCATGGACGCGCGCGCCACCATCGCCGCCGGCGTGGCCGCCATTCCGGGGCTGGAGGTGCTGCCGGGCAATCACGCCATCATCGTCTATCGCAGCACGGACAAGGCGCTGGCCATCGGCCGCATCGCGACGGCGATGGATGGGCGCGGCTGGCTGGTGTCGCGCCAGGCGGAGCCGGATGGCATCCACCTCCACCTCAACCCGCTGCACGCGGAGGTGGCGGAGGAATACCTCGCCGACCTGCGCGCCGCCGTGGCCGAGGCGCGGGAGGGGGCGGCGCCGGAGATGGCCGCTGGGCGCGCCTATTGAAGCTGGACGTCCTCGTCATCGGGGGCGGGCAGGCGGGGCTGGCGGCGGGGTATTTCCTCCGCCGCACCGCTCTTTCCTTCGAGATCTGGGATGAGGGCGAAACACCAGGCGGCGCCTGGCCGCGCGCCTGGGATTCGCTGACGCTGTTCTCGCCTGCCGCGCATTCCTCCCTGCCCGGTTGGCCCATGCCGGCGCCGGAGGGCGGCGGCTATCCGCCGCGCGATGCGGTGGTGGCGTATCTCGCGGCCTATGAGGCGCGCTATTCCCTTCCAGTGCGCCGCCCGCGCCGCGTGACGGCGGTGCGCGCCGGCACGGAGGCGCTGGTGGTGGAGGCCGAGGGCGCCACGGCCCAGGCCCGTCACGTCATCAGCGCCACCGGCACCTGGGCCGCGCCCTTCATCCCCGACCTGCCCGGCCGCGCGGAATTCCGTGGCGTGCAGCTCCATTCCGCCCATTACCGCCGGCCGGAGCCCTTCGCCGGGCAATCCGTGCTGGTGGTGGGCGGCGGCAATTCCGGCGCGCAGATCCTGGCCGAGGTCTCGCGCCACGCCGCAAGCTGCACCTGGATCACGGAGCGCGACCCCGTCTTCCTGCCCGATGACGTGGACGGACGCGTGCTGTTCGAACGCGCCACCGCCCGCTGGCAGGCCGAGCGCGAGGGCAAGCCACCGCCGCCGCAGCTGGGCGGCCTGGGCAACATCGTGGCCGTGCCGCCGGTGCGCGAGGCGCGGGCGCGCGGCGTGCTGGTCTCGCGCCCGCCCTTCGCGCGGCTGGAGGCGGAGGCGGCGGTATGGCCCGATGGCACGCGCATCCCGGCCGACGCCATCATCTGGTGCACCGGCTTCCGCCCCGCCCTGTCGCACGTGGTGCCGCTGGGCGTGGTCGAGGCGGATGGGCTGGTGCGGGTGGACGCGGAAGGGCGCAGCCTTGCGGAACCCCGCCTCTGGCTGCTGGGCTATGGCGACTGGACGGGCATGGCCTCCGCCACGCTGGCCGGTGTCACGCGCGCGGCGCGGGCGGTGGCGCGTGGGATCGCGGGGTGATGTCATGCGCCGGGCATGCGCCTGTCATCGCCGCGTCATGCGAGGTGCCTAGACATCCGGAGGAATTCTCGTGAAGGGCCAGCCATGACCGACATCGCCAGCGACATCCAGCGCCTGCTCGAACACAACGCCAATGGCGCCTATGGCCTCAGCGGCGTGAACCAGCAGCAGCACGCCCTCCAGGCCGCCTGGCTGGCCGAGCGCGAGGGCCAGCCCGAGGCGCTGGTCGTCGCCGCCCTGCTGCACGACATCGGCCACATGGTGCATCATCTGGGCGAGAACCCCGCCGAACGCGGCATTGACGACCGGCATGAGGAGGTGGGGCAGGAATTCCTCGCCGCGCATTTCGGGCCGGAGGTGACGGAGCCGGTGCGGCTGCACGTCGCCGCCAAGCGCTATCTCTGCGCCAAGGAGGCGGATTACTTCGCCAAGCTCGCCCCCGACAGCGTCCGCAGCCTGGAATTGCAGGGCGGCCCGATGTCGGCCGAGGAGGTCGCGGCATTCGAGGCCCTGCCGCAATATGCCGAGGCCGTGCAGCTGCGCCGCTATGACGAACAGGCGAAGGTGAAGGGGCTGGAAACGCCGCCCGTGGCGCATTTCATGCCGGCGGTGCGGCGCTGCCTGCGCGGGTAATTTTTCTTCAGCTTTGCGCGCGCATGCTGCGCGGATGCGCGCGCTTCTCCTGCTGCTTCTCGCCACCCCGGCCTTCGCCCAGCCCGTCTGTGACGCGGCGCGGCTTGGCACCGTCTCCTGCCAGGCCGGGCGCATGTGCGAGTGCCGCTTCGAACGCGGCGGCAGCCTGACGGGGCTGCCGGATGGCTACCGCTGGGATTGCGGCACGCTGCGCCCCAGCTGCCCCAGCCAGGAACTCCGCCCGCAAAGCCCCTGGCCGCCCTACATGCCCCCGCCGCAAATCCTGCTGGAGCGGCAGATCAATCCGCCGCGCCCGCGTTATTGAGGCGCAAGGTTCACCGCCCGGGCCGCAGCCGCTTCTCCGCCTCCACCACCAGCAGCAGGACGACACCCATCCCCAGCACGATGGCGCCCTCGCGCCAGCCCAGCGGCGCCGTCTCGAACAGCAGCTGGAAGGGCGGCAGATAGGTCAGCGCCAGCTGGGCGGTGATGGCCGTGGCCAGGCCGGCCAGCACGGCCGGCGTGCCCAGCACCCCCTCCCAGGTCAGCGAACTGCCATGCACGTAGCGGACGCTGAACAGGTAGGCGATCTGCATGACCACGATGCCGTTCACCACCATGGTGCGCGCCACCTCCAGCGGCAGCCCCTGCGCCTTGGCCCAGAAGAAGACGCCGAAGGCCCCGCCCGCCATCAGCAGCGCGGTGAAGGCGATGCGCCACACGAGATCGCCCGTCAGCAGGGGTTCGCCGCGCGGGCGGGGCGGGCGGCGCATGGTGCCCGGCTCGGTCGGCTCGAAGGCCAGCGGCGTGCCGAGCGCCACGGCGCAGACCATGTTCACCCACAGGATCTGCACGGGGGTGATGGGCAGCGTCATCCCCACCGCGATGGCGGCGAGGATGGTCATGGCCTGGCCGCCATTGGTGGGCAGCGTCCAGCGGATCACCTTGCGGATGTTGTCATAGACGGTGCGCCCCTCGCGCACCGCCGCCACGATGGAGGCGAAATTGTCATCGGCCAGCACCATGTCGGCGGCCTGCTTGGCGGCCTCGGTGCCCTTGGCGCCCATGGCGACGCCCACATCGGCGCGCTTCAGCGCCGGCGCGTCATTCACGCCATCGCCCGTCATGGCCACCGTCAGCCCCTCGGCCTGGAGCGCGGTGACGAGGCGCAATTTGTGCTCCGGCGTGGTGCGGGCGAAGACCGTGGCGCGGGAGGCGGCCTCGCGCAGGGCGGATTCGTCCAGCGCGTCCAGCTCCTGGCCGGTCATGGCCACGGGGTCTTCCGCCAAGCCCAGCTGCCGGGCGATCTCGCGCGCCGTCGCGGCATGGTCGCCCGTGATCATCACCACGCGGATGCCGGCGGCGCGGGCGTCGCGCACCGCCTCCAGCGCCTCGGGGCGGGGCGGATCTATGAAGCCCACCAGGCCCAGCAGGCGCGCCCCGCCGGGCAGGGCGTCGGGCGCGGGCAGCCCGCCCGAGGGGACGTGCAGGGCGGCGAAGGCCAGCACGCGCTGGCCCCGCGCGGCCAGGGCTTCGGCGCGGGCGTGCCAGTCGGTGCCGTCTGGCGCGCAGAGATCCAGCACCCGTTCCGGCGCGCCTTTCAGATAGGCCACATCCGCGCCCTCATGCAGCGTCGCCATGAAGCGGTGGGCGCTGTCGAAGGGGATTTCGTCGAGGCGGGGGCGGACGGCGCGCTCGGGCTCCGGGTCCAGCCCGGCGCGATGGGCCAGGGCCAGCAGCGCGCCCTCCATCGGGTCGCCCTCCACGCGCCAGGCGCCGTCCACCTCGCGCAGCTCCGCGTCGTTGCAGAGCAGCCCGGCGCGGACCAGTTCCAGCAAATCCGGATGGTCGGCGGCCAGCACCGGCGCCGTGCCCTTCGTGACCTCGCCCGTGGGGGCGTAGCCGGTGCCGGCGGCCGTGTATTCGCCGCTCGGCGTGAGCAGGCTGGTCGCCACCATCTCGTTGCGCGTCAGCGTGCCGGTCTTGTCGGTGCAGATGACGGCGACGGCGCCCAGCGTCTCCACCGCCGGCAATTGGCGGATGATGGCCTGGCGCCCCGCCATGCGCCGCACGCCGAGCGCCAGCGTGATGGTGAGCATGGCCGGCAGGCCTTCCGGGATGGCGGCCACGGCCATGCCCACCACGGCCATGAAGCTCTCGTCCAGCGTCTGCGCGCGCACCAGCATGGCGAAGGCCAGCAGCGCCGCCGATAGCGCCAGGATCGCCGCCGTCACCTGGCGGGCGAAGCGCGACATCTGCCGCAGCAGCGGCGTCTGCAGCGTGTCCACCTGGCCCAGCAGCGCGCTGATGCGGCCGAGCTCCGTGCCCGATCCCGTGGCGACGACGACACCCATGCCCGCCCCGGCCGCGACCAGCGTGCCGGACCAGGCCATGCAGTTGCGCTCGGCCAGGGGTGTCTCGGGGGCGAGGGGCGCCACATCCTTGTCCACCGGCACGGATTCGCCGGTCAGCGCGGCCTCGTCCAGGCGCAGGCTTTTCGCGCGCAGCAGGCGCAGGTCGGCCGGCACGCGGTCTCCGGCCTCCAGCAGCACCAGATCGCCGGGGACGATTTCGGCCGCGGGCACGCGCTGGCGCGCGCCGTCGCGCAGCACGAGCGCGGTGGGGTCTATCATGCGGCGGATGGCGTCCAGCGCGCGGGCGGCCTTGCCCTCCTGCACGAAGCCGATGGTGGCGTTGATCAGCACCACGCCCAGGATCACCGCCGCGTCCAGCAGATGGCCCAGCACCAGCGCCAGCACGGCCGCGCCCAGCAGCACATAGATCAGCGCGTCATGGAATTGCAGGGCGAAGCGCAGCAGCGGGCCGCGCCCCGGCGCCTCGGGCAAGGTGTTGGGGCCGTGGCGCGACAGGCGCTCGGCCGCCTCCTGCGCGGCCAGGCCCTGGCGGGTGGTGGCCTGGGCGCGCAGCGCCGCATCTGGCGTCAGGGCATGGGGAGGCGTGGCGTTTTCTTCCGGCATGGCAATCCCTTAGCCGGGCAGGGTTCAGGCGCCGTTGCGGCAGGTCAAGGCCGTAGAGCGGGATGCGTTGAGGGGGAATCACCGAAAACGCTGAATCCCGCTCTCAACAAAGGTTGGAGCAGGCTGCGTGAACGCAGCATGCTCTGGAGCGGGATGCGTTGAGGTGGCATCACCGAAAACGCTGAATCCCGCTCTCAACAAAGGTTGGAGCAGGCTGCGTGAACGCATGTGAACGCAGCATGCTCTAGGCCGGCAGGGCGGCCTGTGACACCACCCGCTCGATGGCCGCGAAGTGCGAGATGACGCCGCGGCGGTCGCGCAGCGGCACGATCCGCATCTCCACCCAATAGGGCGCGCCATCCCGCGCGTAGTTCAGCACCGTGGCGCGGGCGACGAGGCCGGCGTGCAGGTCCTCGGTCACGCGGCGCAGCACGTCGTGGTCGGTGCCGGGGCCTTGCAGCAGGCGGGGCGAGCGGCCCAGCACCTCCTCCGCCGGGTAGCCGGTCAGTTCGGTGAAGGCAGGGTTTACATAGACGATGGTGGGGCCGGGCGTGTCGAGGTCGGCCGCCGTCACCAGGATGATGTCCTGCGTGGCGGCCACCACCTGCTCCAGCGGGAAGCCGGCCTGGGCGAGCACGCGGGGCACGGGCGCGGGCGGGACGGACGGCGTGGGCGGAGGCGGCGCGGCCTCGCGCGCCATGGGCATGGTGAGGCGCAGGCCCGGCGGCGCGCCCTCGTGCCCGCGCTGGATGAAGAGCTGCCCGCCATGGCCGCGCAGCAATTCCCCGGCGGCGGCAACGGAAAGCCCCACGCCTTCCAGCCCACGGGCATGGCTGTCGCGGTCGGCGCCGGCGAAGGGGTTGTCCAGCTCGGCCAGCAGGTCGGGCGCCAAGGTCAGGCCGGGGCAGGCGACATGGATGAAGGCGATGCCTTCCTCCGCCGCCGCGCCCCACTCCAGCGTCACCTGGCCGCCATCGGGCATGTGGCGCAGCACCTCGCGCAGAACGCCCAGCAGCGCCTGGCGCGCGGCGGCGGGGTCGAGGGCGGCCGGTGCCGCGCCGGGGGCGCCCTGGAGGGTCAGGCCCACGCCGCGCCGCGCGAAGGCGGGCTGCACCGTGCTGGCCACATCGGAGACGGTCTTGCCCAGCAGGGTGGAGCGGCGGGGCGGCTGGGGGCGCGCGGCGGCGACGGAGGCCTGGGCGAAGCCGATCGCGTCATCCACCAGGCCCAGCAATTGCTGGGCGGCGGTGCGGATGTCGTCAATCCAGCCCAGTTCCTCGGCGCCGAGGGGCATCTCCTCCGCGGCCACCGCGGCCAGAAGATCCGTCAGGCCCATGATGCCGTGGATGGGTGTGCGCAGCTCATGGCTCATGGCGGAGAGGAAGCGTGTCTTGGCCACGGCGGCCACGCGGGCGCGGGCCTCGGCCTGGCGCTGGGCGGAGGTGTCGAGCAGCAGCACCACCGCGCCAAGCAGGCTGCCCGCCGCGTCATGGAAGGGGCTGGCATGGGCCGAAAGGGGCACCCGCGCGCCATCCCGCCGACGGGCGATGATGTCCACGCCGCGGATCGGCTGGCCCTCGGCCAGGGCGCGAGCCACGGGGTATTGCGCGGGGGCGAGGAGCTGGCCATCGGCGGCGAAGACGGCATCGCTGCCGCACCAGCGCGTGGTGCGAAGCGGCGGCGACCAGCCCCAGAGCTCCGCCGCCGCCGGGTTGTAGGCGGTGAGCCAGCCCTCGCTGTCCGTGGCGAAGAGCGGCTGCCCGATGGCGCCGAGGATGCGTGCCATGTGCGGTGCCAGGGCCTGGTCGAAGCTGGACATCGCAGCGGCATCACCACCCGGCGAGGGGTTGGTCGGGGAGGGGGCCGTTGAGGCACAAATCATGAAACGGGACTTTCGAACACCGCGCGGCAAGGAGCTTCCCATACCGGGCAGGTTCAAGCCAGATGATGTTTTTGCGGGGAAAAGTCCATATCGGCAGCAGGTGAGTCCCCCGCTCGGACATTAAGCCATGATACTGAATTTTTTCACAACTACAGGAATATTGCTGCAATATCTTTTACTTTTTTTCGCCTGACGAAGCGGCCGGCGACGTGGCGGGGCTTTTTTCGTTACTGCGGTGGCGCGAGGCCGAAGGCGGCGACGGATGGCAGGCATGGCGCCAGGTGGTCAGCTTGCGGCCGGCGGCGTGCCCTCTTCGGCCGTGGCCGGGGTCAGCACCGCGCCGATCGTGGCGGGAGAGGTGGCCGCCACGTCGAAGCTCTCGCGCAGCGCCGGCGCCGGGGCGGCGCGCTGCCGCAGGCGCCACAGGATGAAGGCCAGCAGCGCGGCATGGGTCGCGGCCATGAACAGGAACAGCCCCCCGCCGGGCGCGGCCTGCAGCAGCAGCGCCGCCAGCACCGGCCCCAGGATGGACCCGAGCCCATTGACCAGCAGCAGCGAGGAGGCCGTGCCCACATAGTCCGACGGGTCGGCATGGTCATAGGCATGGGCGGCCGCCAGCGAGTAGCAGGGCAGCGCCACCGCCCCGAACAGGGCGATGAGCACCAGCAGCGCCACCCCGCCCGGCGCCAGGACGAACAGCGCGAGCCCCGTGGCGATGGCGAGCAGGAGCAGCGCCGCCAGCACCAGGCGCCGGTCCATCCGGTCCGAGAGCCGCCCCACCGGGATCTGCGTCAGGGCGCCCGCCAGCACGGCCACCGTCATGAAGACCGCCGCCCCCCGCGCATCGAGGCCGAAGCCCATGGCGGCGACGGGCCCCAGCCCCCAGAAGGCCCCATTGGCCACGCCCACCATCAGGCTGCCCACCAGCCCCGCTGGCGAGGCCCGCCACAGCCGGCCCGGGCGGAAGCGCACCTCCGTGATCGGGGGCGGCTGTGGCAGGCGCGTCAGCGCCACCGGAATGGCCGCGACGCTGATCAGGATGCCGGCGAGGGCAAACAGCTCGAACCCCGACACCGGATAGGCGAAGAGCATCATCTGCCCGCCCGCCATCGCCGCGTGGTTGATCATGATGTAGGTGCCGAGCAGCAGGCCGCGCGTGGCGTTGGTCGCGCGGTCATTCAGCCAGGATTCGACCACCAGGTAGAAGACGGCGAGGCCATAGCCGAAGCCGAAGCGCATCAGCGCCCACGACACCTCGCCCACCAGCAGCGGATAGGCGAAGGCCACGGCCGAGACGCCGCAGACCACCGCCGCGAAGGCGCGGATATGCCCGGCCGAGCGCACCAGATGCGGGCCGTGCAGGCAGCCCGCCACGAAGCCCGCGAAATAGGCCGAGCCCAGCAGGCCGATGGCGACCGCGTCGAACCCCTCCGCCGCCCCGCGCAGGGGCAGCAGCAGCGTCAGCAGCCCGTGGCCGGTCAGCAGCAGGGCCACGCCCGCCAGCAGCGTGGCCACCGGGCGCAGCACGCCGAGCATCAGGCTCAGCGCCCGTTGCGCGCCAGCGCGCGGTCGAGATGGGCCATCACGTCGCCGATCACGTCCTCCCTCGTCCAGCCGAACACGTCATAGCCCGCGCCCGCAACCTCGCTGCGCCACCAGCGGTGGCGGCTGGCTTCGGCCTGGCGGGCGCCGCCCAGGGCGAAGGCCGCCTCCTTGATGGGGCGCAGCCGCACCGTATAGGTGAAGCGCCGCCCATCGGGCAGTTCCGCCTCCAGCGCGATGCCATTCGCGGGTTCCACCACCGTGGCGGTGCCGCCGCGCCGCGCCAGTTCCTCCGCCACGGCCTGCAAGGCGGGCCGCACCGAGGCGTCGAGGTGCCGTTCGGCCGTGCCCCGGCCGGGGCGGTGCAATGTGGCGCCCAGCCGCCTTTGCCAGCCCTCCGCGGCGGGGGCGCGGGCGGGCAGGGTGCCGGCCCGGGCGTCCTCCTCCTCACGCAGGGAGCGCGCCAGCCCCCAGCAGGCGAGAAGGATGATCACGGCGAAGGGCAGCGCGCCGATCAATGTGGCCGTCTGCAAGGCGGACAGCCCGCCCGCGATCAGCAGCACCGCCGCCACGGCGCCGATGGCGATGCACCAGAAGATGCGCTGCCAGACGGGGCTTTCCTCCGCCCCGCCGGAGGCGATGGTGTCCACCACCAGCGCCGCGCTGTCGGCCGAGGTGACGAAGAAGGTCACGACCAGCAGCGTCGCCACCCAGGCGGTGATGGCCGAGAGCGGCAGGGCTTCCAGGAACTGGAACAGGGCGGCGGTCTCGTCCCGCGCGACGGCGGCGGCCAGCCACCCGCCCTGCGCCATGTCCATCTGGATGGCGGTGTTTCCGAACACCGTCATCCAGGCGAAGGTGAAGCCGGCCGGTGCCAGCAGCACGCCCAGGATGAATTCGCGGATGGTGCGGCCGCGGCTGACGCGCGCGATGAACATGCCCACGAAGGGCGACCACGCGATCCACCAGCCCCAGTAGAGCAGCGTCCAGCCGCCCAGCCAGCCCGAGGGTTCATAGGCGTGCAGGCGGAAGGTGCGGCCCACGATGTCGGCCAGGTAGGCGCCGGTGTTCTGCACATAGGCCTGCAGCAGGAACAGCGTCGGCCCCGACACGAAGACGAAGACCAGCAGGGCGCCCGCCAGCACCAGGTTCAGGATGGACAGCCGCCTGATGCCGCCATCCAGCCCCAGCAGCACCGAGCCGAGTGCGATGGCGACGACGCCCGCGATCAGCATGACCTGCACATCCTCGCCCGTCCGCAGGCCAAGGAGGTAGGCGAGGCCCGCATTCATCTGCGCGGCGCCGAGGCCGAGCGAGGTGGCCACGCCCAGGATGGTGGCGATGACGGCGAAGGCGTCCACCGCATGGCCCGCCGCCCCGCGGTAACGCTCACCGATGAAGGGGTAGAGGGCGGAGCGGATGCTCAGCGGCAGGCCGCGGCGGAAGCTGAAATAGGCCAGCACCAGGCCCACCACCGCATAGACCGCCCAGGCGTGCAGGCCCCAGTGGAAGAAGGTGGCGATCATCGCCTCGCGCGCCGCGCCCACGCTTTGCGGGGCGCCGGCGGTGCCGGGCGGTGGGGCGGCGTAGTGCATGACGGGCTCGGCCACGCCGAAGAACATGAGGCCGATGCCCATGCCCGCGCTGAACAGCATGGCGAACCAGGAGCCGGTGCCGAATTCGGGCTTCTCGTCATCCGCGCCGAGGCGCACGGCGCCGTGCCGCCCCAGCGCGATGACGATGGCGAAGACCAGGAAGATGCCCACCGCCAGCACGTAGAACCAGCCGAAACGCTCGATCACCCAGGATTGCGCGGTGGTGAAGGTGGCGGCCGCCCGGTCCGGCATGAGGCCGGCGAAGGCGACCAGCGCCAGCAGCGCGAGGCCCGAGGCGCCGAAGACCGGCCAGCTGATGGTGAGGCGGGGTTTGGGGGTTTCGGCCGTGGTGGCTCTGGTTGTGGGGGTGGTGTCATCCATCTTTCGGCCTGGCTCAAGTTTCGTCAGGTCCAACCGTTTTGGCGACCGGAGGTTGCCAAGGCGGGGTGGGTTTGGCCTGTCAGATGCCGTTGGGGGAAGGCTGGATCAGCTCCGGGGGCGCTGGCGCACTCGTCGTGCGTTGCATCGGCCTGGCGCGCGCCACGGCGCGGACCACGCTGGCGAACCTAGCCTATAACATGCGCCGCCTGGCGTGGATCGGCGGGAGAGGTGTGCCCGCCTGACCGCTCTCGACGCCGAAAAACACCACGCTGACCGCCGCCCAGAGGCGGAACAGGCAATCCGAACGGCTGCTCCCCGTGCATCGGCGCTATCTCCAACACTCACCAGCAACCAAACACCGGGTTATTTCGAGTTGTCCGCGCGACTGCCGCTTTGGACACCGGGTCTCCAGCATTCAGGGTGGCCGCACGCCTTACCTTGATCTGGTCACGCAAGAATCTTGGTGGACGCGAAGAACTCATCTGAAAATATTATCTCGCCACCCGTGAAAAGGACATGACTTACGTATTTCTGAGAACTCGAAAGCGATAGCTGCGAGCCAACGTCTACATTCTGAACAATACCAATTTTTATAGTTTTATTGGGATGCACTCGGTAAACCCATTTTTTTTCTCGCGCACCCTGAGCATCAACTCGATCATAAGACTGCTCTCCGAAAAAGATGCCAGTTCGACGCTGTATGTTAATAATTTCTCTCATGTCGTCTTGAGGGATAGCGCGGTAATTCTGCCTGAATGATAGGATGGTGTCTAAGTTCACCATAAAAGCCTCTTGGTCGAAAAAATGCGCGACGAACATGTTGCTGACGCCGGATCGTCTTTGCCACTCGCTGAGGCGATCCAAATCTTCTTCCTTGACGAAGATGTTTGGCGCGGTCGGTGGGGCGGGAGCCTTCTTCGGCAGCTTCTGTCCTGGCTCGTAGGGTTTAGGTAACTTGTGTCGGCCCTTCATGTCCGCGGCCTTATAGGGAGAGAACTCTACCTCGAAGGCTGCGCACGCTTTTCTATAGACAAAATCTGGAAGCCCGCTCCGCGACATATCATCTAAAGCAAAATCAGCATCAAGGAAGAAAGCTTTTTCCTGATCGCTCAGATCATTTTTACAATATACAAGAAGATCAGGCTCCTTTATTGACTCATCACCCGGATCAATTTCGTTAGATTCCGTGAATTTAGAAAGACCAAATCGGATTGCCACAATGTCGGGGTGGGCGTTAAGGTGCCGAAAAAATATATCTTCTGCCCAGCGGCTTGTCTGAAATTTCTGCTTGTAATCTGAGCCGCGGCCGCGCTTTTTTCTGGTAATCTTGATCTCGGTTAGAGGGAGTAGTGTTTCGGTCATGCCTGCTTTCCTCCTGCTTCTGCGCGCGAAAGCAGGGCGGAAAGCGGCATCTTCAATGCCGATGCGAGCCGCCAGAGCACACTGAGGGTCGGATTGCGCCGACCTCGCTCGATGCCACTGATGTAGGTGACGTGGAGACTAGACCGGGCGGCGAGTTCCTCTTGCGACCAGCCGCGGCTGATTCGTTCGTCACGGATCGCCGTTCCCAAGGCTCTGTCTAATGCAACACGGCCTGCTCGAAGCGGTTCTGGGATGGCGCCACACCCTCACTTTCTCTCACTCACGGTGGCGGCACCGGCTCAAATTAAACCACAGACAATGAGTCAACTCGCGCGCGTTCTATGCGGTATCAAGCGTGCACATCACGCAAGGGTATCAACTGAGTCGTGGGCCTTGCTGCATGTCGAGGAACCATCTCGAATCTCGGAGCGAGACGAGTCGATTCGTGAAGTGGCCATCGGTGCATCAGGCAGCAGCGCCAGCCGGCTCCGGCGTAACCCCGCTCTCCGTCAGCATGGCGAGGCAACATCCAAGGTAGGAAGCACCATGGACCATCCTGTCGTTCAAGCTCTCCCCGCGACCGGTCCGAAGCGGGAAGCCCTTCGCGAGAAAGGTCAATTCTGGACGCCGGATTGGGTAGCGGACGCAATGGTGGCTTGGTGCGCAAAGGACGCTGACCACGTGTTTGATCCCGCAGTTGGTGCGGGAGCCTTCTTCCGAGCGGCGAAACGGCTTGCCGCCCGGACCCGTGCACCCCGGGAACTACTTGGCACTGAGATTGATCCGAAGCAGATCGTACTTGGATGCGAATTGGGGCTCGCGCAGACAGATTACGAGAAAGTGGTCGTGACCGACTTCATGCGGCACCGATTTGAGCGACGCTTTGCCTCGGTGGTCGCGAACCCGCCGTACGTCCGCCATCACCGCTTTCACGAGGACTACAAGGCAGAGCTAAGGGCCTACGGCCTTCAGGTGACCGGGAATGAGTTGGACGGCAGAGCCGGTCTGCATGTGTTCTTCCTCATCAAAGCGTTGACCTTGCTACATACGGGCGGACGCCTTGCTTTTATCGTTCCCGCTGACACGTGCGAAGGTCGCTTTGCTCCGCCGCTGTGGGCATGGCTTTCCAAGCGCTTTCAGATTGAAGCAGCAGTCACCTTCGCGCCGTCCGCCTCGCCGTTTCCGGGCGTGGATACCAATCCCATCGTGTTGTTCATCCGTAATGCGCCCCCTTCTAAAAACCTCTGGTGGGGCCATGTGGCCGCGGCGCACACGAGCGAGTTGCTAGCATGGTGCGAGAAGGGACTCGGGCCATGGTCGTCTTCCGAACTCCAAGTTGTGCCTCGGGAAACGTCAGAGGCAGTGAAGACGGGTTTGACGAGGCGCCAGCCGGCGGACGGCCACGCCGACACCGTTCTCCTAGGCGATCTGTTCAGAGTGATGCGCGGTATTGCCACTGGTGATAACGAGTTCTTCTTCATGGACCGGGGACAGGTCAACCACCTTGGGCTGCCCGCGTCGGCATTTGTGCGCGCTATCGGTAGGACTCGGGATCACACCGGAGAAACCCTTACGCAAGAGGCTCTCGATGCTCTTGAGGCGCGGGGCCGGCCAACTTTCCTGCTCTCTCTTGGCCGCGAGCCTATTGAGAGTCTACCGCCTAGCGTGCGCGACTATCTGAAAGTCGGCGAGGCGAAGGGCCTTCCAAAGCGCCCCCTCATCGCACAGCGTTCGCCTTGGTATCGCATGGAGCGCCGTGACCCTCCCGCATGGCTGTTCGCCTATCTTGGCCGGCGCAACTGTCGCTTCATCCGCAACGTCGCCGGCGCGGTGCCCCTTACTGGCTTTCTTTGCGTCTACCCGCTTGCCAAGCGGGCAATTGACCTTGAAGCGGCGACGCGGGCGCTGAACGATGAGCGAACCATTGCAAACCTTCCGTTTGTTGCAAAGAGCTACGGGGGTGGAGCTCTAAAGGTGGAACCACGCAACCTGGAGCGGCTCCCGATCCCGGCCGCAGTTCTGCGTGAGTATGGGCTAGAGCCGCCTGCGCAGCCGCCCCTGCTCTGATCCGTGCGCGCGACGCTAGAGATGGCATCCTCCACTAGGCTTCACCTAGGCCCTCACGGCTGCGCCGACTGTCCGGTCTAATTAGGGGCCGCTCCATCTCCGTCCTGGCTCAGGTACGCCACTCAGCGGAAGCGCGACCAGAAGGCGACGGAAGGAGGCCGGTCTGAGAGGGACGGGAGACTGCCTTACGAAAAGCCAAAACCAAGCCCCCCAAAGCTGTTAGGAACTGCCATGAGGGGCCGAGAATTACCCCATACAAATTGGTAGCTTGAGAGAATTCACTGGCGGACAGGGTGGGATTCGAACCCACGATAGGCTTTTGACCTATACGCACTTTCCAGGCGCGCGCCTTCGACCGCTCGGCCACCTGTCCCGCTGGGCGCCCTCCATACGCGCGGCGCGCCCCCTTCGCAAGCTAGGGTGCCGCTCAATCCCCGCGCAGCGCCGCCCCCGCGGCCAGCGGCGCCATCGGGGCCGCCAGGGCCAGGATCGCCGCCTCCAGCAGCAGATAGGGCCGGGCCTCCAGCCCGCTCGCCGCCGCCTCGATGGCCGCCGCGCCAAAGATCACGGCCGGGATCGCCAGCGGCAGCACCAGCAGCGGCAGCAGCACCCCGCCCCGCCGCGCGCCCAGGGTCAGCGCCGCCCCCGCCGCGCCGAACACCGACAGGATGGCCGAAGCCAGGCCCAGCGAGAGCATCGCCACCCCCCAGGCCTCGATGGGCAGGTTCAGCAGCGCGGCGGCCACGGGGGTCGCCAGCACCAGAGGAATGCCGGTGGTGCACCAATGCCCCAGCGCCTTGGCCCCCGCGATGGCGGCCGGGTGCAGGCCGGACAGCAGCAGCTGGTCCAGCGAGCCATCCTCCGCCTCCGCCCCGAACAGCCGGTCCAGCGGCAGCAGCGCCGCCAGCAGGGCCGAGGCCAGCAGCGCCCCCGGCGCCAGCCGCGCCAGCAATTCGGGCGAGGGCCCGACGCCGAACGGGAAAAGTGCGGCCACCAGCACGAAGAACAGCACGGCCGAGAGCGTATCGGCCGGGTGCCGCAGAGCCAGGCGCAATTCGCGGCCGACGAGAGCCCTCACAGCCGCAACTCCCGCGCATCGGGCAGGGGCAGGGGCAGGTGCGTGGCCGCGATCACCATGCCCCCCCGCGCCCGATGCGCCGCCAGCAGCGGCCCCAGCCGCGCCACCGAGGCCGTATCCAGCCCCACCGTCGGCTCATCCAGCAGCCACAGCCCGCAGGGCGCCAGCGCCAGCCGCGCCAAGGCGAGCCGCCGCTTCTGGCCGGAGGACAAGACCCGCGCCGGCAGGTCGGCCAGGGGCAGCAGGTCCAGCGCCTCCAGCGCGGCGGGCACGTCGCCGCCATGCAGTCTTGCGTAGAAGGCCAGGTTCTCGGCCGCGCTCAGCGCCGGCTTCAGCGCATCCTGGTGGCCCAGGTAGCGCAGGCGGGCGCCATGGGTCACGCGATCGGCCAGGGCGTCCTCGTTGTTCCACAGCAGCCTGCCCTCGGCGGCGGGCAGCAGCCCGGCCAGCACGCGCAGCAGGGTGGATTTGCCCGCGCCATTGGCACCGGTCAGCAAAAGCGCCTCTCCGGGCGCCAGCGTGAACGAGATTTCCGCGAAAACGAGGCGTTCCGCGCGCCAGCAGGCCAAATCTTGCGCGGTGAACAGGGCCGCCTCCATGGACCCGCGCAGAAGGCCATGCTTAAACGCGCGGCGCAAGAGTTGTTGGGGAAGCCGGCCAATGCGCATGATCGGGCATGACAGCCTCCAGACCGGACGCGAACTCCGGGTGGATGGCAAGACCTACAAGTATTTCAGCCTGCCGGAAGCGGCGGCCAAGATCGGCGACATCGCGCGCCTGCCCTATTCTTTGAAGGTGCTGCTGGAGAACATCCTGCGCTTCGAGAATGGCCGCTCCTACACGGTGGAGGACGCGAAGTCCCTGGCCGGCTGGCTGGCCAATGGCGGCAGCTCCACCAAGGAAGTGCCCTTCCGCCCCGCCCGCATCCTGCTGCAGGACTTCACGGGCGTGCCGGCGGTGGTGGACCTCGCCGCCATGCGCGACGCGCTGGCGAAGCTGGGCGGCGACCCGCGCAAGGTGAACCCGCTGGTTCCCGTGGACCTGGTCATTGACCACTCGGTCATGGTGGACGTGTCCGGCACGGCCAACGCGCTCCAGAAGAACGTGGACATCGAGTTCGAGCGCAATGGCGAACGCTACGAGTTCCTGCGCTGGGGCCAGGAAGCGTTCAACAATTTCCGCGTGGTGCCGCCGGGCGCGGGCATCTGCCACCAGGTGAATCTGGAATATCTGGGCCAGGTGGTCTGGACCACGACCGATGCGGGCGACACCTATGTCTACCCCGACAGCTGCTACGGCACCGACAGCCACACCACCATGATCAACGGGTTGGGCGTGCTGGGCTGGGGCGTGGGCGGCATCGAGGCCGAGGCCGCCATGCTCGGCCAGCCCATCGCCATGCTGATCCCGGACGTGATCGGCTTCCGCATCACCGGCAAGCTGAAGGAAGGCGTCACCGCCACCGACATGGTGCTGACGGTGACGCAGATGCTCCGCAAGAAGGGCGTGGTCGGCAAGTTCGTCGAGTTCTTCGGCCCCGGCCTTGGCAACATGCCGCTGGCCGACCGCGCCACCATCGCCAACATGGCCCCGGAATACGGCGCCACCTGTGGCTTCTTCCCGGTGGACGAGATCACGCTGGGCTATCTGAAGCTGTCGGGCCGCGACGAGCACCGGGTGAACCTCGTGCGCGAATACTGCAAGGCCCAGGGCATGTGGCGCGACGAAAACTCGCCCGACCCGGTCTTCACCGACACGCTGGAACTGGACCTCGGCACGGTCGAGCCCTCGCTGGCCGGCCCGAAGCGCCCGCAGGACCGCGTGGCGCTGGGTTCGGTGGCCTCCTCCTTCGCCAAGGACCTGGCCGCCGGCAATATGGGCGTGCCGGGGGATGAGGCGAACAAGCGCGTGCCGGTCGAGGGGTCGAACTTCGACCTCGGCCATGGCGATGTCGTGATCGCGGCCATCACCTCCTGCACCAACACCTCCAACCCCTATGTGCTGGTGGCGGCGGGCCTCGTGGCGCGCAAGGCGCGGGCGAAGGGGCTGCGGCCGAAGGCCTGGGTGAAGACCTCGCTCGCCCCCGGCTCCCAGGTGGTGACGGACTACCTGAACGCCTCCGGCCTGACGGAAGACCTGGACGCCATGGGCTTCCAGACGGTCGGCTATGGCTGCACCACCTGCATCGGCAATTCCGGCCCGCTGCCGGACGCGATGGTGGACGCCATCGAGGGCAACAAGCTGGTCGTGGCCGGCGTGCTCTCGGGCAACCGCAACTTCGAGGGCCGCGTCCACGCGAACGTCCGCGCGAACTACCTGGCCTCGCCCCCGCTGGTGGTGGCCTATTCGCTGGCCGGCAGCGTGAAGCTCGACCTGACGAAGGAGCCGATCGGCACCGGCAGCGACGGCAAGCCCGTGATGCTGGCCGACATCTGGCCGAGCCAGGAGGAGGTGGAAGGCATCGTCCACTCCGTGCTGACGCGGCAGATGTTCATGGACCGCTACAAGGACGTGTTCAACGGCACGACCCAGTGGCGCGCCATCAAGGTGGATGCGGGCAGCGACACCTACCGCTGGAACAGCGGCTCCACCTATGTGCAGAACCCGCCCTATTTCGAGGGCATGACCATGGAGGTGAAGCCGCTCGCCTCCGTGAAGGGCGCGCGCATCCTGGGCCTGCTGGGCGACAGCATCACGACGGACCACATCTCGCCCGCCGGCAACATCCGCAAGGTCAGCCCGGCCGGCGAATACCTGATGGAGCACCAGGTCCGGCAGGCGGATTTCAACAGCTACGGCGCCCGCCGCGGCAACCACCAGGTCATGATGCGGGGCACCTTCGCCAACATCCGCATCAAGAACGAGATGGTGCCGGGCATCGAGGGCGGCATCTCGAAGCACTACCCCTCGGGCGAGACGGCGCCGATCTATGACGTCGCCATGCGCTACAAGAACGAGGGCGTGCCGCTGGTGGTGTTCGGCGGCAAGGAATACGGCACCGGCTCCTCGCGCGACTGGGCGGCCAAGGGCACCTTCCTCCTGGGCGTGAAGGCCGTGATCGCCGAGAGCTTCGAGCGCATCCATCGCTCGAACCTGGTGGGCATGGGCGTGCTGCCGCTGGTCTTCAAGGAAGGCGAGAACCGCCAGACCCTGGGCCTGACCGGCGACGAGACGGTGGACATCCTGGGCGTCGAGGAGCTGAAGCCCCGGATGATGATGCCCATCATCATCACCCGCGCCGATGGCACCCAGGTGAAGACCGAGGTGCAGTGCCGCGTGGATACGGCCGATGAGGTGGAATACTACCGCAATGGCGGCATCCTCCACTACGTGCTGCGCGGCATGGCGGCCTGAGGCTGCGCCTGACACCGGGGGCGGCACCCCGCCCCCGGCCCTTCTGACATGACCGCGGCACTCACCGCCCTGCTGGGCGGGCTGGGCCTCTTCCTCCTCGGCACCTGGATGATGACCGAGGGGTTGAAGGCCGCGGCCGGGGGCGCGCTGCGCGCCATCCTGCAATCCTGGACGCGGTCCCCGCTGCGGGGGCTGCTGGCCGGGTTCCTGATCACGGCGCTGGTGCGGTCTTCCAGCGCGGTCACGGTCGCGGCCATCGGCTTCGTGAATGCGGGGCTGCTGAGCCTGACCCAGGCCGTCTGGGTGGTGTTCGGCACCAATGTCGGCACCACCACCACCGCCTGGCTGGTGGCCTTCATCGGCATCCGCTTCGACATCGGCGCCGCCGCTTTGCCCATGCTGGGGGTGGGGATGCTGCTGCGCCTGCTGGCGGGGGGGCGGCCCCGGCTGGCGGGGCTGGGGCAGGCGCTGGCCGGGTTTGGGGCGTTCTTCCTGGGCATTGATATTCTCCAGGACGGCTTCGCCGGGCTGGCGCCGCGCATCGCGGAGCTGGGCCTGCCCGAGAGCGGGCCCATTGCCATCCTGGGTTTCCTGCTGCTGGGCGTGCTGCTGACGCTCGCCACCCAATCCTCCGCCGCCGCCATGGCCATCGCGCTGACGGCGAGTGCGGGGGGTGCCGTGCCGCTGGAACTGGCGGGGGCGGCGGTGATCGGGACGAATATCGGCACCACCTCGACCGCGCTGCTGGCCAGTATCGGCGCCACGGCCCCGGCGCGGCGGGTGGCCATGGCGCATATCGTCTTCAACCTGCTGACGGGGACGGCCGCGCTGCTGCTGTTGCCCTTGCTGCTGGGGCTGAGCCGATGGATCCCCGCCGTCCTGGGCGCGGGCGAAGACATGCCCACCGTCCTGGCCGTCTTCCACACCCTGTTCAACCTGCTGGGCGTGCTGCTGATGTGGCCGCTGGCGGGGCGGATGGTGCGCTGGCTGGCCGGCCGCTTCACCTCGCCGGAGGAGGAACTCGGCCGCCCCCACCACCTGGACGCCACCCTGCGCGAGGTGCCCGAACTGGCCGCGCAAGGGCTGGAGCGGGAGGTGGCGCGGATGCTGGCCCTGGCCGCGCAGGGGGCGGCGGGGCGCATCCGCCCGGGCGCCGGCCCGACGCCGGAAGCCGAGCTGCGCGCCGTGGCGCCGCTGGGGCAGGAGGTCCGGGGCTTCGTGGCCCAGCTCAACGCCGCGCCCCTGCCGGAGGGCGTGGCCACGGCCCTGCCGCATCTGCTCCGTGCCGCCCAGCATGCGGAGGCCATCGCGGCGCTCGCGGCCGGGCTGGACGAGGCGGCCGCCGCCCCCGCGCAACGCGCCGCCCCCGCCCCCTGGGCCGAGCTGCGGATGCGCGCGCTGGAGGCGCTGACGCCGGTGATGGCCGATGATGTGGCGGCGTCCCGCGAGGCGGAGGCCGCCTACCAGGTGGTGAAGGCCGCGCTGCTGGCGGCGGCGGCGCGCGGCCAGGTGAATGTGTCGGCGCTGGATGCCGCGCTGCTCCAGGCGCAGCTTCTGCGCCGGATGGCCGAGGCGGCGGTGAAGGGGCGGCGCCGCCTGCGGGCGGGCCACCCCGACGCGGCGCCGGAACTGGCTTCCGACTATTTCAGCTCGGGTTCCGGGCGGCCGTAATAGGGAGGGGGCGGCGGTTGCGGCGTGGTGACCACGCCGGTGGCGACACCGACGGCACCGCCGGTGATGGCGCCGATCGCGGCGCCCCGGCCACCGCCGATCATGGCGCCGAGCGCCGCGCCGGCGCCGGCGCCGATCAGTCCGCCGCCCGCGGCGCGCTGGGCCGGGTCATTGGGGTTGGTGCAGCCGGCCGTGGCGAGCGCGGCGGCGAGGGTCAGGGGCAGGGCAAGGCGGCGCATTCGTGGCGGCTCCTCTGGTGTGACCCAGGGAGCCTATCACAAACGCGCCGTTGACTCACCGGTAGTAGTAGCCGCGGCCGCGCGGGCGCTGCGGCGTGGTGATCACACCCGTGGCGGCACCGACCGCACCGCCCGTGATGGCACCGATGGCGGCACCGCTGCCACCGCCCGCCATGCCGCCCAGCAGGGCACCGGCGCCGGCGCCGATCAGGCCGCCACCGGCGGCGCGCTGGCCTTCGCTGTAGGGGTTGGTGCAGCCGGCGGTGGCGAGCGCGGCCACCAGAGCGGCGGCGAGGGTGAATTGACGGGTCATGGCGTCACTCCTTGTTCAACGTCTTCCCGCTCTGGTTGCACCAGGAAGGCGGCGGGAAAATGGGGGCGGCTGTCACTTTGCCGCCAGCATTCAACCATCTTGGGTTGGGTTGGTTGCGCGGAAAGGGGGGCGGCGTCTCAGGGCGAACCACTCCGGGATCCGGCCGCAAGGCGGCCGGCGCCGCCCAGGCAACCGCGCCCCAGGCGCACCCGCCGCGCGGCGAAAGCCAAGCGGCCGGAGGCCGCGCCCGGCGCCTGAGGGCAAAAATCAGGTATTCATTGCGTCGAAGAAGTCCTGATTGGTCTTGCTGTACTTCAGCTTGTCTTGCAGGAACTCCATCGCGTCCTGCGTACCCATGGGGTTCAGGATGCGGCGCAGCACCCACATCTTGGCCAGGGTGCCACGGTCCACCAGCAGTTCTTCCTTGCGGGTGCCGGACTTGGTGATGTCGATGGCCGGGAAGACGCGCTTGTCGGAGAGCTTGCGGTCCAGCACGATCTCGCTGTTGCCGGTGCCCTTGAACTCCTCGAAGATCACCTCGTCCATGCGGCTGCCGGTGTCGATCAGCGCGGTGGCGATGATGGTCAGCGAACCGCCTTCCTCGATGTTGCGCGCGGCGCCGAAGAAGCGCTTGGGGCGCTGGAGGGCATTGGCGTCCACGCCGCCCGTCAGCACCTTGCCGCTGCTCGGCACCACGCTGTTGTAGGCGCGGCCCAGGCGGGTGATCGAGTCGAGAAGGATCACCACGTCGCGCTTGTGCTCGACCAGGCGCTTGGCCTTTTCCAGCACCATCTCCGTGACCTGGACGTGGCGGGTGGCCGGTTCGTCGAAGGTGGAGGCCACGACCTCGCCGCGCACGGTGCGGGCCATGTCGGTCACTTCCTCCGGGCGCTCGTCAATGAGCAGCACCATGAGGAAGACTTCAGGATTGTTGGCCGTGATGGACTTGGCGATGGTCTGCAGCATCATCGTCTTGCCGGTGCGCGGCGGGGCGACGATGAGGGCGCGCTGGCCCATGCCGATGGGCGAGATCAGGTCAATGACGCGGTGCGTCATGTCCTTCATCGGGCCCTTGTTCTTGGAATCCGCCTCCATCTCCGCGTTCTCCATCAGGAGGCGGCGGGTGGGGTAGAGCGGCGTCAAATTGTCGAAGTTGATCCGGTGGCGCAGCGCTTCGGGCGGCTCGAAATTCACCGAATTGATCTTGAGCATGGCGAAGTAGCGTTCGCCATCCTTGGGGGCCCGGATCTGGCCTTCCACCGTGTCACCCGTGCGCAGGCCGAAGCGGCGCACCTGGGCGGGGGAGACGTAGATGTCGTCCGGGCCGGGCAGGAAGTTGGCCTGCGGGCTGCGCAGGTATCCGAAGCCGTCGGGCAGGATTTCCAGCGTGCCTTCGCCGTAGATCGCCTGGTCATTGTCCGCCAGGGTCTTGAGAATGGCGAACATCATGTCCTGCTTGCGCAGGGAGGAGGCGTTCTCGACCTGGACTTCCTCGGCGAAGGCGAGGAGTTCGGGCGGCGTCTTGGCCTTGAGTTCGGAAAGATGCATGGCGGGGACGTGTTCCGCGGGTGTTGGCGCGACGCCTCTCTGGGGCGGGGTCCGGCCGGGCCGGCGGGGGAGACATCTGCGCGGAGGAAGGGCCGGGGGCCTCGCGGGCGCGCCGGTGGCTTGACAGTTAGGGGCGGCCGCGCCGCCCGTCAACAAGGCCGATCAAAACGGCTTCACGATCACCATGAGGACGATGACGATCATCAGCACGGTCGGCACCTCGTTCATGATGCGCCAGTGGCGCTGGGGGAACAGGCGCTCGTCGCGCTCGAAGGCGCGGCGGTGCTTCGCCAGGTACATGTGGAACCAGGTCATCGCCAGCACCGAGGCCAGCTTCAGGTGCCACCAGCCCTCGGTCCAGGAGACGGCGCCGGGCGTCAGCACCAGGATGACGCCGAACAGCCAGGTCGCGATCATGGCGGGGTTCATGATGGCGCGCAGCAACAGGCGTTCCATCTTCTTGAAGCGCTCATGCTCCCGCCCCGCGCCGGGCTCGATCTCGGAGTGATAGACATAGAGGCGCGGCAGGTAGAACAGCCCCGCCATCCAGGCCATCACGGCCATCAAATGCAGGGATTTCACCCAAAGATAGAAGGGCGCCAGCGCGTCTATGGTCATGCGCGCATATGAACGGGAAGGCCCCGGCGCGACAAGCTACGCCTCCTGCCGTGCCCGCCCACGCCAATCCGCCAGCACCGTTTCCAGCGTCTGCTCGATGGTGAATTCCGGCGCCCAACCCAGCAGGTCCCGCGCCGCGCGGGGGTTGCCGCTGGCGCTGGGCACATCGGTGGGGCGCAGCAGGCCGGGACTGGTGCGGATGTCGATGGGGCGGCTGGCCCGCGCCCGCAGCGCCTCCAGCATGTCGGCCACGCGCTGGGGGTGGCCGGTGGCGAGGTTGAAGGCGGCGCCGTTCGGCAGGGCGTCGAAACGGTCCAGAGCAAGGGCATAGGCGCGGCAGACGTCGCGCACATCCAGCATGTCCCGCCAGCGGTCCAGCGCGCCCACCTCCATGACGGGGGGCTGCAACCCGGCCTCGATGCGCGCCACCTGGCGGGCGAAGGCGGGCAGGACGAAGGCCGGTGCCTGGCCCGGGCCGCTGTGGTTGAAGGGGCGCAGGCGCAGCGCCCTCAACCCGCGCAGCGCGGCCTCGCCCACCGCCAGGTCCGCGGCCGCCTTGGAGGCGGCATAGGGGTTGGCCGGGCGCATGGGCGCGTCCTCGTCCAGCGGCAGGCCGCCCTGGAAGGACAGCCCATAGACCTCGGCCGTGGAGGCGAAGACGCAGCGGCATTCCGGCGCCGCCACGCGCACCGCCTCGGCCAGCCGCAGCGTGTGGCCGAGATTGACCTCCCACACCGCCAGCGGGTCCTGGAAGGAGCCGCCCACGGAGGAAAGTGCCGCCAGATGCACCAGCCCATCGGGCCGAAGGGCGGCCAGCGCCGCCTGCAACCCGGCGGAATCCTCCAGGGGCAGTTCCACCGCCTCATCCCAGCCGGCGAGGGCCGCGCCATGCCGCACCCCCATCAGCCGCGCGGCCGGAAAGCAGGCCCGCAGCGCGGGCAGCAAATGGCGGCCGACGAAACCGGAGGCCCCCGTGACGAGGATGCGCTTCATCCCTGATGGATAGCAGGATTCCGGGCACCATGCACCGCTGGCCTTCCGGGGCCGGCGGGATTACACGGGCGGCCATGGACGCCACCTCCGCCCCGCGCCGCGCCGAGATCGCCCGCCGCACCTCCGAGACCGACATCCGCGCCACCCTCGTGCTGGACGGGCAGGGGCAGGCCGAGATCGCCACCGGCGTGGGCTTCCTCGACCACATGCTGGTGGCGCTGACGCGCCATGGCCTGCTGGACCTGGCGCTGCAGGCCGATGGCGACCTGCACATTGATTTCCACCACACCACCGAGGATTGCGGCATCGTCCTCGGCCAGGCCATCCGCCAGGCGCTGGGCGACAAGCGCGGCATCCGCCGCTTCGGCCATGCCCTGGTGCCGATGGACGAGGCGCTGGCCGAATGCGCCATTGATATCTCGGGCCGCCCCTACCTCGCCTGGAGCGTCACCTTCGCCCGCGACAAGGTGGGCGCCATGGACACGGAACTCTTCGAGGAGTTCTTCCGCGCCCTGGTGATGAATGCGGGCCTCACCGTCCACATCACCCAGAAGGCCGGCACCAACGCCCACCATGTGGCCGAGGCCTGCTTCAAGGCCTTCGCCCGCGCCCTTCGCATGGCGGTCGAGACGGACCCGCGCGCGCCGGGCGCCATTCCTTCCACCAAGGGCTCGCTGGAGGGGTGATGCGCGTCTGGACCGTCCACCTTCCGCCCGGCGCGGCCGCCGGCTCCGTCCCCAGCACCGCGAAGCCGGGCCGCGCGCCCGTGCTGCTGCGCGAGGGCTGGTCCTTCTGGGCCTTGATTTTCGGCCCGCTCTGGCTGCTGCGGCATGGCTGCTGGGCGCTGGGGCTGGCCTCGCTCGCCCTGCTGCTGGGCACCTCGCTGCTGCCCGCGCCCTGGGACATCGCCGTGGCGGCGGCGTTGCACATGGCGCTCTGCCTGCACGGGCAGGATGCGCGGCGCTGGACGCTGGCGCGGCGCGGCTGGAAGCTTGTGCATGTCGTGGCCGGGGCGGATGAGGAAACGGCGACCTTCCGCCTGATCCATGCCGAACCGCGCCTGGCGCGGCTTTTCGCCGGGGAGGCCGCATGAAGACCGTGGCGCTGATTGATCCGGGCTCGGGCAACCTCGCCTCGGTGCGGCGGGCGCTGGAACGCGCGGCCGATGCCCCCATGCAGGTGGTGCTGGTGCGCGAGGCCGCGGCGCTGCGCGGGGCGGATGCCATCGTCCTGCCCGGCCAGGGCGCCTTCGCCGCCTGCCGCGCGGGGCTGGACGCGCTGGAGGGCATGGTCTCGGCCCTCTACGAACATGTGCTGCGGCGCGGTACGCCCTTCCTGGGCGTCTGCGTGGGGCTGCAATTGCTGGCCGAACGCGGGCTGGAGCACGGCACCACCCCCGGCCTCGCCTGGCTGCCGGGCGAGGTGGCGGCGATGGACCCGCGCGCCCCCGATGGCGCCCCGCTGCCCCTGCCGCAGATGGGCTGGAACGGTCTGGACTTCACGCCCGGCATCCATCCCTTCCTAGAGGGCATCGAGCCCGGCGACCGCGCCTATTTCGTGCACTCCTACGCCTGGCAGGGTGCCGCGCCGGCGCAGCTTCTCGCCACCACCGACTATGGCGGGCCGGTGCCGGCCATCCTCGGCCGCGACAACATCGTGGGCACGCAATTCCACGTGGAAAAGAGCGGCCCGGTGGGGCTGCGCATGCTCTCCAACTTCCTGCGCTGGTCGCCATGAGCGCCGTGCGGGAAATGAGCGTCGAGCGGGTGGAGGTGCTGGAGCCGCACGACATGGCGGACCTCTGCGACGCCACCAACGCGGCCATCGTGGATGGCGGCGGCTTCGGCTGGCTGGAGGCGCAGAGCCGGTCCTCCCTTGAACGCCATTTCGGCGGCATCCTGCTCATCCCGGACCGCGAATTCTTCATCGCGCGACTGGATGGCGAGGTGGTGGGCAGCGCCCAGCTCATCCGCCCGCCGCGGCACAACGAGGCCCAGGCCTTCACCGCGCAACTGGCCCATGCCTTCATCGCCCCCTATGCACGCGGCTTCGGCCTGGCGCGGATGCTGGTGCGGCGGGTGGAGCAGCGGGCGGCGACGCTCGGGCTGCGCGTCATCAACCTCGATGTGCGGGCCACGCAGGAAAGCGCCATCGCGCTGTTCGAGGGGCTGGGCTACACGCGCTGGGGCACCCACCCGGCCTATGCGCGGGCCCATGGGCAGACCATTCCGGGCTACTACTACTATCGCATCCTCGAAGTGCCGGGCGGGCGCAGCACCGCGGCCGCGCTGGGACATATCGCATGAGCAGCTTCACCCTCTACCCGGCCATTGACCTCAAGGGCGGCGAGGTGGTGCGCCTGAAGCGCGGCGACATGAACGAGGCCACCGTCTATGCCGCCGACCCCGGCGTGCAGGCCCGCGCCTTTGCCGAGCAGGGCTTCCGCTGGCTGCATGTGGTGGACCTGGACGGCGCCTTCGCCGGCAAGCCCGCCAATGCCGAGGCGGTGGCGCGCATCCTGGCCGCCGCGCCCGGCATGCCGGTGCAGCTCGGCGGCGGCATCCGCAACATGCCCACCATCGAGGCCTGGCTGGCCGGTGGCGTCACGCGCGTGATCCTGGGCTCGGTCGCGGTGAAGAACCCCGCTTTGGTGCGCGAGGCCTGCCGCGCCTTCCCGGGGCGCGTCGCGGTGGGCATTGATGCGCGCGGCGGCATGGTGGCGACCGAGGGCTGGGCCGAGACCAGCACCCTCTCCGCGCGCGACCTGGCGCTGCACCTGGAGGATGCCGGGGCGGCGGCCATCATCTACACCGACATTGACCGGGACGGCATGCTCTCGGGCGTGAACCTCGACGCCACGCGGGCGCTGGCGCGGGCGCTGGAGACGCCCGTCATCGCCTCGGGCGGCGTGGCCTCCATCGAGGATGTGCGGGCGCTGAAGGCGGCGGAGGAGGATGGCATCGCGGGCGCCATCCTGGGCCGTTCGCTCTATGAGGGGCGGATCGAGGCGGGGCCGGCGCTCGAGCTGGCGGCGGCGTAAGCCCACCGCCTGAAACCATCGCTTGACCGGGGGCCGAAAAGAAAACATTCACCTCGCCCCAGGGTGATCCGGCGCCCTGGATGACCGGGACATTCATCCACAGTGCTCGCGCTCCGCATCATCCCCTGCCTGGACGTCAAGGAAGGCCGCGTCGTGAAGGGCGTGAACTTCGTCTCGCTGCGCGACGCGGGTGATCCCGTCGAGCAGGCCCGCGCCTATGACGCGCAGGGGGCGGACGAGGTCACCTTCCTCGACATCGGCGCCACGCATGAGAACCGCGACACCATGCTGGACGTGGTCTCGCGCACGGCGGCCGAGGTGTTCATTCCCCTCACCGTGGGCGGCGGCGTCCGCAGCGTGGAGGACATCCGCCGCCTGCTGCTGGCCGGCGCGGACAAGGCCAGCATCAACTCCGCCGCCGTGAGCGAGCCCGAGCTGGTGCGCCGCGCCGCCGAGGCCTTCGGCAGCCAGTGCATCGTGGTGGCGGTGGATGCGAAGCGCGTGGCGGAGGGCCGCTGGGAGGTCTTTACCCATGGCGGCCGGCGCGAGACGGGCATTGACGCCGTTTCCTGGGCCGAGCGCATGGCGAGCCTGGGGGCGGGCGAAATCCTTCTCACCTCCATGGACCGCGACGGCACCAAGCAGGGTTTCGACGTGGAATTGCTGCGCCAGGTCACGTCGCGGGTGCGGGTGCCGGTGGTGGCCTCGGGCGGTGTGGGTTCGTTAAGCCATTTCGCGGAAGGTGCGGCGGCGGGGGCCACCGGCCTGCTGGCCGCCAGCGTCTTCCATGATGGCGTCTACAAGATCCACGAAGCGAAGGATGCGCTGGAGGCCGCGGGCTGGCCCGTGCGCCGCCTGCGGGAGATGGCGTGATGGCGAAATCCGTGAAGCCCAAGGCCGCGCCCAAGGTGAAGGCAAAGGCGAAGCCCAAGGCGAAGCTGCCCCTGCCCAAGGATGTGCCGGCCAAGAAGACCCGCCTGTCCAAGGCGGTGCTGGCGGCGGAGCGCGCGCATCTGGTCACCTACACCCCGCCCGAGGATGGCGATGCGCGGGTGCTGGACCGGCTCTGGGCCACCATCGAGAGCCGCCGCGTCTCGGGCGACAGCACGCTGTCCCACTCCGCCCGGCTGCTGGCGCGCGGCACGCCCAAGGTGGCGCAGAAGCTGGGCGAGGAGGCGGTGGAGCTGGTCATCGAGGCCGTGGCCCACAACAATTCCGCCATCGTGAGCGAGAGCGCGGATCTGCTCTACCACCTCATGCTGCTGCTGGTGGATGCCGGCATCCGCCCCGACGAGGTCTGGACCGAGCTGCGCCGGCGCGAGGGCATCTCGGGCATCGTCGAGAAGGCGTCGCGGCCGCGGCCCAAGGCGCTGCTGGCCATCGCGCAGACCACCAAGCTGCCGTGAGCGGGACGGCGGCGCGCTACCGCCGCTTCGCCACGGACGAGGCGGCCGGGCGCTCGCCGCTCTATGAGGCGCTGGCGCTGGGCGTGGCCGGCGACGCGGACATACTGGCCTTCCTCGATGCCCTGCCGGAGCCGCGGCGCCAGCCCAACCTGCTCTTCGCCGCCTTCCGTCACCTGCATGGCGTGCCCACGGGCTTCGACGCCTTCCGCGCCGCGCTGCTGGCGGCACCCGGCCCGCTGCGGGCCGCGATGCTGGCCCGCACCACCCAGACGAACGAACCGGGGCGCTGCGCGGTGCTGCTGCCCTTCCTGGCCGCCTTGCCGCAGCCGCTCGCGCTGATCGAGGTGGGGGCCTCGGCCGGGCTCTGCCTGCTGCCGGACCGCTATGGCTACGATTATGGCGGGGCGCGGCTGGGCGAGGGGCCGCCGGTGCTGCCCTGCGCGCTGCGCGGCATGGCGCCGCCCGTGGCGCTGCCGCGCATCGCCTGGCGCGCGGGGCTCGACCTCAACCCGCTCGACCCCGCCTCGCCCGAGGATGCCGCCTGGCTGCGGACGCTGGTCTGGCCAGAGCAGCGGGGCCGGGCCGAAAGGCTGGACGCCGCGCTGGCGTTGGCGGCCGCGGACCCGCCCCGGCTGGTGGCGGGCGACCTGCGGCGGGACCTGGCGGCGCTGGCCGCCGAGGCCCCCGCCGGCACCACCCGCGTCATCTTCCACACCGCCGTGCTGGCCTATCTGCCGGACCCCGCCGACCGCGCCGCCTTCATGCGCGAGGTGGGCGGCCTCTGCGATGTCTGGATCGCCAATGAGGCGCCGGGCGTGCTGCCCGGCCTCGCGCCGCCCGGGCCCCCGCCCGCCGCGGGGCGCTTCCTGCTGGCGGTGAATGGCGTGCCCCGGGCCTGGACCGACCCGCACGGGGCTGCCATGGAGGTCTTCCCCGACCCGTCCTGAAGGAGAGCCCGCCATGCCCGTCTCCGGCCTGCCCCCTATGACCCGCAGAACATCTTCGCCCGCATCCTGCGGGGCGAACTGCCCTGCAAGCGGGTGCACGAGGATGAATTCGCCCTCGCCTTCCACGACATCGCCCCCCAGGCCCCGCTGCATGTGCTGGTGATCCCGAAGGGCGCCTATGTCAGCGCCGCCGATTTCCACGCGACGGCGCCGGAGGCCGAGATCGCGGGCTTCTGGCGCGCCGTGGCGAAGGTGGCCAAGGATCTGAACCTCGAGGAACCCGGCTACCGCCTGCTGGCCAATGTGGGCCATGACGCGGGGCAGGAAGTGCCGCATTTCCATGTGCATCTCTTCGCCGGCAAGCCGCTCGGGCGGATGCTGGGCTGACACCCCCGCCCGGTCTATGCTGGGCCCATGAGTGGCAACCCTGAGCAGGAGGCCCGCGCCGCGCTGGACGCGGTCGGCCAGCTTCCGGACGATGAGATCGACATCGGCGCCGCCGCGCTGCAATTCGCGCGCATTGACGCGCCCGATGCCGATTGGCGCGCGGCCGGCGGCCTGCTGTCCGACCTGGCGCGCCAGGCGGTGGAGGCCGCCACCGCCGATGCGCGCGCCGATGCCGGCGATGTGGAGGCGCGCCGCGCCACGCTGGCCCGGCTGCTGCACACCGACTGGGGCTTCGCGGGCGATACCGCCACCTATGACGACCCCCGCAACGCCAACCTGATCCATGTGCTGGAACGCCGGCGCGGCCTGCCCGTGGCGCTGGGCATCCTGTGGCTGCATGTGGCCGATGCGGCGGGCTGGGCCGCGCATGGGGTGGACTTCCCGGGCCATTTCCTGGTGGCGCTGGGCAGCGCCCGCGGGCCCGCCCTGCTGGATGTGTTTGGCGGCGGCGTGGCGCTGGGGGCGCCGGAGCTGCGCGGGCTGATCAAGGCGGTGGAAGGCCCCAAGGCCGAGCTGCGGCCCGGCCTCGTTGTGCCCATGACGCGCCGGGCCGTGCTGCTGCGTTTGCAGAACAACATCAAGCTGCGCCGCCTGCGCGCGGGGGATCTGGAGGCCGCGCTCACCTGCACGCGGGACATGCTGCGCATCGCCCCCGACCACGCGGCACTCTGGCGCGAGGCGGGGCTGATGGAGCAGCGGCTGGACCGCATCGGCGCCGCGCTGGCCAGTTTGGACCGTTCGCTGGAACTGGAACCGGAGGGCGAGGCCGCGAGCCGCATCCGTGGCCTGGTCGAGGAACTCCGCAACCGCCTGAACTGAAAGGCCCGCCATGCCCGCCCCGGAAGTGCAGATCGACGTGGAGGCGGAAACGGGCATCTGGCGCACCGATGGCCTGCCCATGGTCTACACGCCCCGCCTGTTCCTGGTGAACATGCAGCGCGGCATGGAGGAGGCGATGGGCGAGGCGGCGGTGCGCGACATGCTCTATCGCTCCAGCGAGAGGTCGGCCGTGCAGTGGTGCCGCCACCAGGCCGCCGAACAGGGGCTGGGTGGGGAGGAGGTGCTGCGCCACTACATCCGCCGCATGTCCCAGCGCGGCTTCGGCCAGGTGGAGCTGGCGGCGCTGGACGTGGCGGCGGGCACGGGCACCCTCCTCGTCCGCCACTCCGCCTTCGCGCTGGGCTATGGGCCGGAGACGGGCCGCGCCGTCTGCCACATCTTCACCGGCAGCTTCGCGGGCGGCATGCGCCATGTGCTGGAGGCGGCGGGCGTGGCGGGGGAGCCGGTCTGCGAGGAGGTGGAATGCATGGCCGCCGGCGCCTCGCTCTGCCGGTTCGAACTGCGCCTCGCGGCGATGGCGGAGGGGCCGCCGATCGGATAAGTTTTCTGTAACCCGGATGTCGGAGATTGCGACGCCATGGCCCCTATCCTCTCCATTGGCCGCGTCGCGCTGGGTTTTCTGCTGCTCATGCTCGTCGCCGCCCTTCCCGCCGCGGCTCAGCCCGCCGACCGTCTCGCGGAGATCCGCGCGCGGGGTTCCCTCGATGTCTGCATCTGGCCGGAATATTTCGCCATCTCCTGGCGGAACCCGCGCACCGGGGCGCTGGAGGGGCTCGACATTGACATGGCGCGCGCGCTGGCCGCGCGGCTCGGCGTCCAGGCGCGCTTCGTGGAGACCAGCTTCGCGGCCTTCATGGACCGGATCGAAGGGGGCCAGTGCGACATCGCCATGATGGCGGTGGGCATCACCGAGGCCCGCGCGCAGCGGGTGGATTTCAGCGCGCCCTACCTCGCCAGCCCCATCTACGCCGTCACGACCAGCACCCATCCGGCCATCCGCGCCTGGGCCGACATTGACCGTCCCGGCCATGTGGTCGCCGTCGCCGCCGGCACGGTGATGGAGCCCGTGATGCGCGAGACGTTGCGCCACGCCACGCTGCTGGTGGTCCCGCCGCCCCGCACGCGTGAGGCCGAGGTGCAGTCCGGCCGCGCCGACGTCTTCATGAGCGACTTTCCCTACACGCGCCGCACCCTCGCCGCCCATGCCTGGGCGAAGGTGATCGACCCGCCCGGCCGCTTCGGCGAGACGCGCTATGGCTGGGCCCTGCCCCAGGGCCAGCCCGCCTGGCGGGCCGAGGTGAACGCCTTCCTCGCCGCCATCCGGGCCGATGGCACATTGGCCGCCGCCGCCGCGCGACATGACCTGACACCGATCCTGATCCGACCCTGATGCCGCCGCGCGCCCGGCCCTTCGCGGTGCTGCTGGGGCTTGGTCTGGCCCTGGCGGCCGCGCTGCTGCTGGTCTTCCTGCTGCAAAGCCATCGCGGCACCCAGCGCGCCACCCAGGAGGCCGAGCGGCTGACCCAGGCGCTGGCCCTCAGCATCGCCGACCAGATGGCGCGCACCGTCGAGCCCGCGGAAATCCTGCTGGCCGACATCATGGCGCGCCACAATGGCGGGGGGCCGCAGCGCCTCTCCCCCAGCATGGGCGAATTGGCGCGCGACATGCCGCAGATGCGCGCCCTGCTGGTGACCGATGCCGAGGGACGCGTCACCGAGGCCAATGTGGCGGCCCTGCTGGGCCACGAGCTCGGCGGCCGCGCCTGGTTCCAGGAGCTGTGGGCGCGGCCGGGCACCCTGCTCTTCCTCGCCCCGCCGGAGCCGGGGCGGCTGCTGGACGGCACGGCGCCGCCCTGGCCGGCGCGCTGGACCCTGCCCGTGGCCATCTCCCTGCGCGATGCCGAGGGGCGCTTCGCCGGCGCGGCGGTGGCGCTGCTCAATGCCGAATACGTGACCGCGCTGGCGCTGCGCCAGGCCGAGGCGCTGAACGTCCTCATCCGCCTCTACACCTTCGAGGGGGTGATGGTGGCGCGTGGCGACGCAAGGCGCCCGGGGAATGGCGACGCCACCCTGTCCGGCATCGGCGAGGCCCACCCCGCCGCCTGGCCCTTCGCCCGCTTCCTGCCGCGGCGCGAGGTGGGCACCCACACCGGACCCGACGGCTTCGGCGCCGAAGTCTCCGCCGGCTTCGCGGTGACGCCCCAGCTTCCCCTTGTGGTGGAGGTGGCGCAGCTTCGCGAGGTGGCGCTGGCCGGCGTGCGCGAGCAGGACATGGTCTTCCTGGGCGCCATCGCCGCCGTCACGCTGCTGGCGCTCACGGCGGTGCTGGTGCTGTGGCGCCAGGGAAGGCGCCTCGCGGAAAGCGAGCGCGCGGCGCGGGCGGCGAGCGAGGCCAAGCAGGAATTCCTGGCCTCCATGAGCCACGAGATCCGCACGCCCGTCTCCGGCGTCATCGGCCTGTCGGAGCTGATGATGGAGACGCCGCTCTCGCCCATGCAGCGCCGCTATGCCGAGACCATCAACGGTTCCGCCGCGCATCTGCTCACGCTGCTGAACGACATCCTGGACTTCTCGAAGCTGGAGGCCGGGGCCGCCACGCCGGAATCCGTGCCCTTCCGGCTGGAGGAGCAGCTGGGCGTCATCGTGGAACTCTTCGCCGCCCCCGCCGCCGCCAAGGGGGTGGAGCTGGTCTGCCTGCCCGCCCCCGGCCTGCCCGACCGCGTGCAGGGCGACCCGGCGCGCTTCCGGCAGATCCTGTTCAACCTGGTGGGCAATGCGGTGAAGTTCACCGAGACCGGGTGGGTCCGCCTCGCCATCGCCGCCACGCCGCTGCCGGGGAACCGCTGCCATTTGGTCTGCACCGTCAGCGACACGGGCATCGGCATAGACCCCGCGCGCATCCCGGCCCTGTTCGACCGCTTCAGCCAGGCCGATGCCTCCATCCGCCGGCGCTATGGCGGCACGGGGCTTGGGCTGGCCATCTCGCAGCGCCTGGCGGAGCTGCTGGGCGGCACCATCGAGGCGGCGCCGCGCCCCGGCGGGGGCAGCGTGTTCCGCCTGCTGCTGGACCTGACCGTGCTGCCGGGCGAGGCGCCGCCCTGCCAGCTGGCGGGGCGGCGCGCGCTGGTGATCGAGACGTCGGCGGTGCAGCGCCAGGCGCTGGCGCAGCAGCTGGAGACGCTGGGGCTGGTGGCGGTGACGGCGACGACGGTGGAGCAGGGGCTGGCATCCGGCGGCAAGGGTTTCGACCTCGTGATCCTGGGCGCCGGCCCGGAGGAGGTCACGCCGGCCCAGTGCCTGCGCGCGGCGCTGGGCGAGGGCACGCCCCTGATCCGCTTCGGCCAGGCGGAGCCCGGCGCCCCGCCCTCGCCGCCGGGCCTGTTCCAATCCGTCCTGCTGAAGCCCGCCTTGCCCGCGCGGCTGCGCGAGGCGCTGGCCCAGGCCTTCCGGCGCGAAGCCGCGGCGGCACCCCAGGCCCCCGCCGTCCCGCCGCCCGGGCGGGCGCTGCGGGTGCTGCTGGCCGAGGACAACCCGGTGAACCAGTTCGTGATGAGCCGCATCCTGGAAGCGGCGGGCGTCAGCGTGGAGGTGGCGGCGGATGGCCATGCCGCCGTGCGCCAGGCCGCGCTGAGCCGCTTCGACGCCATCATCATGGACATGCAGATGCCCGAGATGGACGGGCTGGCCGCCACCCGCGCCATCCGCGCCGGGGAAGGGCCCAATGCCGCGGTGACCATTATCGGCCTGACGGCCGCGGTGGGCCCGGAATATGCGCGCCAATGCGAGGAGGCGGGCATGACCGCCTACATGACCAAGCCCCCCGACCGCGCGGCGCTGCTGAAGCTGCTTGGAGTTTGACGGGACTCTACAGCTGCTCCTCCACCGGCAGGCGACGCACCACGGCGGCGGTGGCGCGGCGCCAGAAGCCCGCCATGGGCTCGCGCCGCCACAGCCTGCCGTCATTCTCGCGCCAGCCCAGCCGGCCCTCTTCCCACACCACCTGCCAGCTCCGGCTGGATTGGGCGAGGCGCGCATGTTCCGCCGCCACCTCGCTGGCCACGCCGCGGTGGCGCACGAAGGCGCCCATCTCGGTGTTCAGCGCGGCCGAGCGCGGGTCGAGGTTGAAGGAGCCGACGAAGGCCAGCACTCCATCCACCACGAAGGCCTTGGTGTGCAGTGAGGCCCCGCGCGAGCCGAGCAGCGATGCGCGTTCCTCGCTGGGCGTGGGCTTGAGTTCGAACAGCGTCACCCCGGCATCGAGCAGGGCGCGGCGATACTTCGCGTAGCCGCCATGGACGGCCACCACATCCGTCGCGGCGAGCGAATTGGTCACGACCGAGACGCGCACGCCACGCGCGCGCAAATCCCGCAGCAAGGCGAGGCCCGCGCGGCCGGGCACGAAATAGGGGGAGATGAGCAGCGCCTCCTCCCGCGCCACGCGCAGCGCATCCGCGATCTCGGCCGCGATGCCGCCGGCCGCGCGCGCCCGCTTGCGCGCGCGCAGCCCCCGCCGCGCCTTGTCGGGCGGGTCGGAGACGACCTGGATGCAGCGGGCCTCCACCTCCGTCAGGTCCAGCCAGCGCGGCATGGCGTTGGCCGGCGGCACGAGCGGGGTGGCGGCCTCATGCCGCGCGCGCGCCCGCGCGAGTTCGCGCCGCAGGGCCGGCAGGCTGCGGGGCAGGGCGGCGGTTGTGGTGACCTTGGCGGCGGGGCGGGAGAGGTTGCTGTTCCAGTATCGGTTGAACACGGCCGTGGCCTGGGACGCCGCCTCGCCCATGATGGCGATGTCGAGGTCGCGGAAGGCGACCGCGCCTTCCTCCACCTGGTCGAAATACTCGTCGCCGATGTTGCGGCCGCCCACGATGGCCAGCCGCCCGTCCATGATCCAGTTCTTGTTGTGCATGCGGCGGTTCAGGTGCCAGCCGCCAAAGGCCATCTCCAGCAGCAGCCCGAGGCGCCCGAAGCGGCGCCAGCGCGTCGCGTTGAACAGCCGCACGGCGATGTTGGGGTGCGCGTCCAGCGCGCCCAGCACACGCTCCCGCCCCAGCGCGTAGACATCATCCAGCAGCAGCCGCACCACCACGCCGCGATCGGCCGCGGCGAGGGTCTCGGCGGCGAGCAGCTGTCCCGTCACATCGCCGCGCCACATGTAGTATTGCAGGTCCAGCGTGTGGCGCGCCGCGCGGGCGCTGTCGGCGCGGATGTGGAAGGCGGTGGCGGCGTCGGGCAGCAGGGCCACGCCATCGGTGGTGAGGGGCCCGTCCTGGGCCATGGCAATGACCCGCGGCTCAGGCCGCGCGGAGCAGGGCCTGCGCGCCCTCGCCCAGGCGCACCCGCGCCGTCAGCGGCAGATGGTCGGAGGCCACGCGCGCGCGCGGGCTGTCATGCGTCACCACATCGGTGACCAGGCCCTGCGGCCAGCCCAGGATGCGGTCCAGCGCCAGCACGGGCAGCCGGGCGGGGAAACTCGGCGGTGCCTTGGGGGTGGGGCCGAAGAAGGGCTCCAGCATCCGCAGCGAGGATTTCGCGCCGGGCCGCCATTCATTCAGGTCGCCCAGCAGCAGGGTGGGCATGGGGTCGCCCTCGGCGATGGCGTCCAGGATGGCGATGGCCTGGCGCTGCCGGCTGTGCAGCAACAGGCCGAGATGCGCGCCGACCACGCGCAGCGGGCCCATCGGCAGGTCGAGTTCCGCGATGACCGCGCCCCGCGGCTCCGCACCTGGCAGGCGCAGGCGGCGGATGCGGGCCTGCATGCCAGGCCGCACCAGCAGCGCATTGCCGTGCCAGCCATGGCCATCCGGCAGTTCCGAGATGTCGAGGGGGACGAGGCCGGCCTCACGCTCCAGCGCCGCGAGGTCGAGCAGGCCGGTGCGGCGGCCGAAGCGCTTGTCGGCCTCCTGCAGGGCCACGAGGTCCGCGCCCATCTCGGCGATGACGGAGATGGAGCGGTGCGGGTCGAACTTGCCGTCCGTGCCCACGCATTTGTGCAGGTTCCAGGAGGCGACGCGCAATTCCCCTTCCGCGGCGGCATAGGCGCGCGGTGCGTCGGGCCGGTCGCGGAAGTCACGGACCAGGCGGCGGACACGGCGCGCGACGCGGCGGATGCCGGGCGTGCCCGCCAGGGGCCGGAAGGGAAGGAGCGTCATGGGGGGCGTTTCGACAATTCCCGATAGGTATCCGAGGCTTCAACGCCCCACCGCAAGATGGGATGCGCCGGCCCCGCTGCCAAGCGACAAAGCGTGCCTTGCCCGGGTTGGCGGAAGGTTAAGGCGGCGCGAAGGGCCGCCCTGGGGCAGGGCGCGCCCACTGGAAACATGACGCAGCCGACACGTTCTGGGCGCGCATTTCGGCGGCGCCCGTGCGCGAATGGCTGATTTTATGTGCAATCAGCTTCGATGAGCGCTGTGAATCCAGCGATGGCGGGCAAAATGCCCGTTGATTGGGCTGCACCGCGCTGCCTAGCCTTTCGCCACGCAGCGCGAGGACCCCCGCTTCATGGACATCGGCGTCTTCCTTCCCATCGGCAACAATGGCTGGCTGATCTCGACCACTTCGCCGCAATACATGCCGAGTTTCGAGCTCAACCGCGACGTGACGCTCATGGCGGAGAAATACGGCTTCGAATTCGCCCTCTCCATGATCAAGCTGCGCGGCTTCGGCGGGAAGTCGGAATACTGGGACCACAACCTCGAAAGCTTCACGCTGATGGCGGGCCTGGCCTCCATCACCACGCGGGTGAAGCTGTTCGCCTCCGTGGCCGTGCTGACCGTGCCGCCCGCGCTGCTGGCGCGCATGGCCGTGACCGTTGATGCCATCGCGCCCGGGCGCTTCGGGGTGAACATCGTCTCCGGCTGGCAGAAGGCCGAATACGAGCAGATGGGCATCTGGCCCGGCGAGGCGCATTTCGCCCGCCGCTACGACTATTGTGGCGAATATGTGCAGGTGCTGCGCGACCTCTGGGCCACCGGCCGCTCCGACTTCAAGGGCGATTTCTTCCAGATGACCGATTGCCGCGTCAGCCCGCGGCCCAAGGGCGGCAAGCTGGACATCATTTCGGCCGGGCAGTCCAACCGGGGCATGCAGTTCGCGGCCGAATATGCCGAGATGAACTTCATCAGCGCGGGCGGCATCAACGACGTGTCCAAGGTGCGGCCGCACACGGAACGCCTGCTGGCCGCCAATGCCGCCGCCGGGGCCGACTGCAAGGCGGTGCTGCTGATGATGATCATCGCCGACGAGACGGATGAGGCGGCGATGGCCAAGTGGCACCGCTATGTCGAGGGCACGGATCTGGAAGCGCTCGCCTGGCGCGACAGCCAGGCGGCTGCTGATGTGAAGGCGGAGGCGCATTCCACCGTGGGCCGCATGGTCACCTCCGACCGCGTGCCGACGAACATGCTGCGCCTGATCGGCTCCTACGAGACCATCGCGCGGCAGCTCGACGAATTGAGCGAGACGCCCGGCCTGCGCGGCGTGATGCTGACCTTCGACGACTACCTGATCGGCATGGAGCAGTTCGGCACGCGCATCCAGCCGCTGATGAAATGCCGGGCGGACAGGCTGGCGAAGGCGGCGTGAAGGTGGTGCACGATCTGGAGATCGTCGCGCTCCGGAAAAAATATGGCGGCTTCACCGCGGTGGATGATGTCTCGCTGCGCGTCGGCAAGGGGCAGTTCGTCTGCCTGCTCGGCCCCTCGGGCTGCGGCAAGACCACCACGCTGCGCTGCGTGGCCGGGTTGGAGGAGCCCGATGAGGGCGACATCCTCATCGGCGGCAAGAACGTCACGAATGACCCGCCCTGGGAACGCGACATCGCGATGATGTTCCAGGATTTCGCGCTCTTCCCGCACATGACGGTGGAGAAGCAGGTCGGCTTCGGCCTGGAGATGCGCAAATGGCCGGCGCTGAAGCGCGACAAGCGCGTGGCCGAGGTGCTGAAGGCCTTCGAGATTGACCGCTTCGCGAACCGCAAGCCCGGCAGCCTCTCGGGCGGGCAGCGGCAGCGTGTCGCACTCGCGCGCGCCATGATCACCGAGCCGCGGCTGCTGCTGCTGGACGAGCCCATCGGCGCGCTGGACTACTCGCTGCGCGAGACGGTGATGATCGAGCTGAAGACGCTGCAACGGCGCACCGGCATCTCCTTCATCTGGGTCACGCATGACCAGAACGAGGCCTTCTCGCTGGGTGACCTGGTGGTGGTGATGAACCACGCGAAGATCGAGCAGCAGGGCACGCCGGAGGAGATTCTCCAGCGCCCGCGCACGCCCTTCGTGGCGGGCTTCGTGCAGGGCAACAACGTCTTCCACGGGAAGGTGGAGGATGTGCGCGGCGAGGAGGCCGCGATCGGCACCGCCGCCGGCCGCTTCGTGGTGCCGCTGCGCGGGCTGTCGCCGCAACCGGGGCAGGCGGCGTCCTTCTCGGTGCGCGCGGAACGGCTGCGGCCGGCCCCGCCCGGCGATTGGCCCAACCGCCTGCCCACCGCCTGCCGCACGGTGGAGTATTTCGGCTCCGTCCGCCGCTACATCCTGGAACGGCCCGATGGCGAGGTGATGAAGCTGGACCAGTTCGGCGCCGAACCCGCCTTCTCCATGCCCGACGGCGCCGCCGAAATCGGCTGGCCCACCGAAGCCGGCGTGCTGCACGGATGAGCACGATCCGACCACGTTCGCTCCCCGCCTATCTGCTGGCGCTGCCGGCCGGCTTGTGGATGTTCGGCGCGGTGGTGATGCCGGCCGTGCTGATTCTGTGGGTGTCGCTCTGGGGCGGCACGGCGTTCGGGCCGGGCAACCCCATCACCTTCGCCAACTACGAACGCTTCTTCGCCAATGCCTCCTATCGCGGGCTGATCGCGAACACCTTCCTGCACACGCTGATGCTGATGGCGATCACGGGCGTGCTGGGCTACGGCATCGCCTATTTCCTGGTGATGAAGGTGCAGAGCCGCGCCTGGCGCACGGCGCTGTTCCTGGCCTTCATCATTCCGTTCTGGACCAGCGCGCTGATCCGCGCCATCGCCTGGGTGCCTTTCCTGGGCGTGAACGGCGTCATCAACCAGGCGCTGATGGGGCTCGGCATCACCGAACGGCCCATCGAGATTTTTCTCTACTCGCGGACCGGTATCTCGATGGCGCAGGTGTCGCTCTACACGCTGATGGCGTCGGGGCCCGTGGTCTACATGCTGGCGCAGATCCCGCCCTCGCTGCGCGAGGCGGCGATGACGCTGAAGGCGCCGCCCGGCGTGGTGTTCCGCCGCGTCATCTTCCCGCTGACGCTGCCCGGCGTCGTCATCGGGCAGGTGCTGGTGTTCCTCTCCGTGATGGCGGATTTCGCGACCGTGCAATGGATCGGCGGCAACAAGATCGCGCTGCTGCCCAACCTCATCCTGAACTTCTACGAGGGCGCGCAGCTGCGCGCCGCCGCCGTGGTCTCGGTGGTGCTGATGGCCTGCATGCTGGTCGGCACCTTCATCGCCATGCGCGTCGTGGACATCCGCAAGCTGGGGACGTGACGATGCATTGGCGCACCCGTTCCCGCCTGATGACCTGGCTGCTGGGCACGCTGACGGTGGGCTTCCTGCTCTATCAATGGCTGCCGGTGTTCACGCTGGGCCTGCTCTCCTTCAGCGGGCCGACGGGGGGCACGACCTTCCCGATGAACGGCGTCTCGCTGCACTGGTACCGGGAGCTGATCGAGGCCTCCATCATGAACGACTTCAAGCCGCCCTTCGGCCGGTCGGTGATGCTGGCGGCGGCGTGCTCGGTCGTGACCTGCGTGCTGGCGGTGGCCTCGGCCCAGGCCATGCGCGGCCGGTTTCGCGGGCACAATCTGTTCTTCTATCTGCTGCTGCTGGGCATCATGGCGCCGGGGCTGCTGGTGGGCTTCGGCGTGGCCATCATGGGCCGGCTGCTGGGCATCGAGCCCGCCTGGAACACCACCGCCTTCTTCGTGCAGGTGAGCTGGACGCTGCCCTTCGGCTTCCTGGTGATGCTGGCCATCTTCAACCGCTTCGACAGCAGGTTGGAGGAGGCCGCACTCACGCTTGGCGCCAACCGCCTCACCACCTTCCGGCGCATCACCCTGCCCATCGTGCTGCCGGGCGTCATCGGCGCGGCGCTGTTCGGCTTCACCCTCTCCTATGACGAGTTTCCGCGGACAATGTTCACCTCGGGCGCGGACATGACGCTGCCGCTGGCCGTCATGGCGCAGCTCGACCGGGAACTCACGCCGGAGCTCTACGCCATCGGCACCGCGACCACGCTGCTCTCCCTGGTCGCGATCCTGGCTTGCACCTTGATCCTGGTTTCGCTGCGCCGGACGGCGCGGCCCGGTTCGTGACACTCCAACCAAGGGGACTGACGCAGCATGACGATTTCCCGCCGCACCCTGCTCGGCGCCGGTGTCGCCGCACCGGCCCTCATCCTTCCGCCCACGGCCATGGCGCAGGCCCGCACCATCAGCTTGGCCGGCGCCAGCTTCGACATCCGTGAGCCCATCCTGCGCGAATGGGTCCGCCGCACGAATGTGACGCCGCGGCCCTGGGTGAATGCCTCCACCCTCGCGCGTGCGGACCGCATCCGCACCGCGCAGGTGGATTTGGCCACGCTGGACGCGCCCTTCTCCAAATACGCGCATGACGAGGGGCTGACGCAGCCCATTGACGTGACGCGGCTGACGCATTGGAACCGGCTGCATCCGCTCTTCGCGGAAGGCCAAGCGACGCCGGACAGCCCGCTCGGCCTGGGCGCCAATCCCGGCCGGATGATGTGGCTGAACCCGGAAAAGACGCGCACCATCTTCGCGCCGATGTTCTTCCAGATGGACAGCATCGGCTACAATTCGCGCCATGTGCAGGCGGAGAACAACACCCTCTCCTGGGGCGAGCTGTTCAACCCGCGCTATCGCGGCCGCGTGGCGCTGTTCGGCATTGACTGGCTGGGCATGCTGGACGCCGCACTCGGCATGCAGGCGCTGGGCCTGCTGCCGGCCACGACCAACCCCACCAACCTGACCAATGCCGAGGTGGACACCGTCATCGCCTACCTGAAGGAAAAGAAGCGCGAGGGGCATTTCCGCGCGCTGTGGCGTGCCTATGGGGAGCTGGTGAACCTCATGACCTCGGAGGAGGTCTGGATCGCGGATGCCTGGTGGCCGGTGGCGGTGGAGGTGGCGCGGCGCGGCGTGCCGATGCGCTATGCGGTGGCGAAGGAGGGCTATCGCGCCTGGTGCCAGGGCTATGCGATTTCGTCCAACTGCCGGGACCTGGACCTCGCCTATGAATGGCTGAATTTCTGGATGGCGGGCTTCCCCGGCGCGCGGCAGTCGGAGATCGGCTACTTCTCCACCACCGACACCTATGGCCCCTATCTGGACGAGGCGACGAAGCGCGCGGTCTATGACGGCGTGGACCGTGACGGCGGCTCGCTGGAGGACCGCGCGCGCAAGGTCTATGTGTGGAACACGCGGCCCGACAACATGGGCTACTACACCGAGAAGTGGAACGAGTTCCTCGCGGCCTGAACGGAGCACAGATGCAGGAAAGCGACATGACCGCGCGGCAGCTCTACGCCGCGCTGAAATCGGCGCCGCCGCGCGCGCGCTTCGGCTTCGGGCGCCGCGCGGCCCTGGTGAACGTGGACCCGCAGCGCGCCTACACCGATGTCGCCGCCTTCCCCGCCACGGCCTATGAGACCGACCCGCTTCAGTGCGAGCACATCAACACCCTCGCCGCCCTGTGCCGCGAGAAGCGTTTCCCCGTGGTCTGGACCTATGTCGCCTATGTCGAAAGCGGCGAGGATTGCGGCGTCTGGGGCACGCGCACCAATACGCCGGACAGCCTGCAGAACATCAAGGAAGGCTCAGCGCGCGCGCAGTTCGACCCGCGCCTGCACATCTCCGGCCAGGACATCGTCATCAAGAAGCGCATGGCCTCGGCCTTCTTCGAGACGAACCTGCGTTCGCTGCTGACCTTCCATGGTGTGGACACGGTCATCGTCACCGGCGGTTCCACCTCCGGCTGCGTGCGGGCGACGGTGGTGGAGGGTTTGTCCTGCGGCTACCGCATGGTGGTGCCGGAGGAATGCGTGGCCGACCGGCACGAAAGCCCGCATTTCGCGAACCTCTACGACATGGCGGTGAAATACGCGGATGTGCTGCCGGTGGGCGATGTGGTGCAGGGCCTGTCGGGCATGGAGGCCCGCTGAAACACCGCGCTTGACCTTCCCACAGGGGCACGCCGCAACCCTTGGCGAACACCGCCACGGGAGAATTCATATGCGCCGCGCCATCCCCCTTCTTCTCGCCGCCCTGATGCTGGTCGGCGCCGGCGGCGTGCTCGGCTATGTGCTGGCGCAAGGCGGTGGCGGGCATGGCGGCCACGCCCATCACCAGGCCGCTGCCCCGCCCGCCAATGCCGCCACGCGCGCCTTCATGGAAGCCAATGCCCGCATGCATGCGGCCATGGACATCACCTACACCGGCGACGCTGACCGCGACTTCGTGGCGGGCATGATCCCGCACCATGAGGGGGCCATCGCCATGGCGCGCATCGTGCTGGAACACGGGCGCGACGCCGAGGTGCGCGCCCTGGCCCAGGACGTGATCCGCGAGCAGGAGCGCGAGATCGCGCAGATGCGCGCCATCCTCCAGCGCCTGCCGCGCTGATCACCGCGCGGGCAACGCATCCTCCAGCGATTCGAGGTCCACGCTGACGGTCAGGCGGTGCTCGCCGCCGCCCAGCAGCACGCCGCGCAGGGGCGAGACATCGGCGAAGTCGCGCCCCCAGGCGAGCACCACATGCTCGTCCCGCACCACGATGCCGTTGGTGGGGTCGAGCCCCAGCCAGCCCTGCCCCGCGCCTATCCAGGCCGAGACCCAGGCATGGCTCTGGTCGGCCCCGCGCCGCCGCGCCTGGCCCGGCGGTGGCCGCGTGCGGATGTAGCCCGACACATATCGCCCCGGCAGGCCGAGGCCCCGCATCCCCGCCAGCATCACCTGCGTGAAGTCCTGGCAGACGCCGCGGCGCGTGCGCATCACCTCCGCGATGGGCGTGGTGACGCTGGTGACACCCGCCTGGAAGGTGAAGTCGCGCCGGATGCGGGCGTTGAGGTCGAGCAGCCCCGCCAGCACCGCCCGGCCGGGCGGGAAGGAGGGGCGTGCATAGTCCGTGGCGGCGGACAGCGGCGGGATCAGCCGCGTGGGCGGCAGGAAATCGGCGGTCTCCACGCCCTCGGCCGCGGCGGCGACCGTCTCCCAGGGCGGCGTCGCCTCGGGCGGGGGCGGTGGGGGGAAGCAGACATCCACCAGGCTCTCCGCCTCCACCTCGAAGCTGGTGTGGGGGGCGGCCAGGAAGAGGCGCGTGGCCGGATTGCCGAAATGGTCGTGCGTCTCGGTGTGGTGGTCGGGCGCGGGCAGGCAGGTCAGCCGCGCCGAGATCACCTTCTGGCCGGGCAGGGCGCGCGGCTTCAGGTGCAGCAGGTGCGCGGCCAGGTCCACCGGCTGGGCGTAGGTGTAGGCCGTGCGGTGGCGCAACGAGTAGATCATCCGCCGGACCCTATCGCAGGTTGGGGGCCGGCGTCAGGCCTCGATCACCGCCGCCTCACCCATGTCCACCCCCACCGCGCGGGCGGGCGGCAGCAGCGCGAAGTAGCGGCGCGAGACCACGTCGGACAGCGTGGCCAGGTCCTGCGCGATCTGGCGGAGTTCCGGCGGCAGCAGCGCGGCCTCCTGCGCCTGGTCGCGGGCGGCCAGCAGGCGGGGGGTGATGTCCTCCGCGATGGCGAGCAGGCGTTCGGCCTCGGCCGCGCCGGGGTCCTCCGGGTCGGCCGAGACCTCGCCCAACGCGTCCGCGATGGCCTGGAGCTGGAAGGCGAGGCCGCGCGGGTTGGCGCCGTCGGCCAGCACCAGGTCCAGCGCGGGCGCGGGTTGCAGCACGCCGAGGTAGCGGCTGCGGTAGGTGATGACGGAATCACACAGTTCCAGCACCAGGCGCAGCCCGGCCTCGATGCGCGCGGGGGGGCCGTCCAGCGCCACCGCCACCTCGCCCGCCACGGCCTGGGCGCGTTCCATGCGGCGCCCGAGTTCCAGGAAGAGCCGCGCGCCGCCGCGCACCATGTTCTCGGCCGCCACGCCGGCCACCGCATTGGCGAAGCGCAGCGAGGGGATGAGCGCGCGGCCCAGATCCTGGAGGTCCGGCAGGGGGGTGGCCAGCGCCTCCTCCGCCGCGCGCAGGGTCTGGGTGAAGGTGGCGTGCATGTCCGCCGTCAGCCGGTCGCGCACCGCCTCGATCAGCCCGCCGATGCGGCGGTGCAGGTCGCGCAGGCCGGGCCGCGCGCCGCGCATCAGCGCCTCGGCCAGCGGCGTCAGGCTGCCGGCGGAGACGCGGGCCTCGTCATCCACCAGCGCGGCCTCGCGCAGGCAGAGGGTCAGCGCCGAGAGTTCCGCCAATTCGCGCGGCGACAGCCCGCCGCGCCGCAGCCGCGCGATGGTGGCGCGCAGCAGCCGCGCGCCACGGTCCAGCCGCTCCACATAGCGGCCCAGCCAGAAGAGGTTGTCCGCCACGCGCGAGGGGATGGCCGCCGGGGTGCGTCGGATGGCGAGCGGCGGGGCGGATTGCGCGGCGGGGCCGATGATGGCCTCGCCCGGGTCGGCCGGCACCCAGACATCCTTGCACCAGCCCGCGCCGGGCAGGCGGCCGGTCAGCCGCGTGCCGGGGCTGACATGGCGGGCGAGGCCGCCCGGCAGCACCTGCCAGTTCACCCCGTCGGAGATGGCGAACATCCGCAGCACCAGGGGCACGGGGTTCAGCTTGCCCTCCTCCAGCGCCGGGGCCACGGGCAAAGGCGGCAGGGCGATGGCGGCCTGGGGCGTGCCGGGGGCGGGGGACCAGGATTCGGGCGCCAGCCCATCACCGGCGGGGCGGAAGGCCCAGGCGGCGTGGCCGGGGGGCAGGGGCGGCGGGGCCGCGTCCGCGCGCAGCCAATGGGTGGGGAGGGAGGGCAGGCGCAACTCCTCGCCCAGCAGGCGTTCGCTGAGGGCGGGCAGGAAGGCGGGCAAAGCGGGCATCTCGGCCAGGGCCGCGCCGGGGGCGTTCAGCAGCGTCAGCGCGCCGTGGCGGGCGGCGTCCAGAATGCCCGGCACGCCGGCCGCCGCGTGGGAATCGGGCTGGTCGAGCGGGTCCAGGCCCGCGGCGTTCAGCCGGCTCAGCACCACATCCACCGGCTGCAAACCCACCAGCGTCTTGAGGTAGAGCGCGCCGCCGCGCACCGTCAGGTCGCCGGGTTCGACCAGGGCGCAGCCCAGCTCGCGCGAGAGCACCACATGCTCGAACCAATGCGCGTCGCTGGTGCCGGGCGAGAGCAGGGCCACCGCGGGGTCCGGCTTGTGGCGGGGCGCGAGGCGCGACAGCGCCTCCTGCCACAGGTCGAAGAAGGGGGTGATGGCGCGGGGCAGCAGGGTCCGCATGGCCTCGGGCATGGCGGCGCCCAGCAGGCGCCGGTTCTCCAGCAATTGCCCCAGGCCGGAGGCGGTGCCCGTGCGGTCCTGCAGCACCGCCCAGCGCCCGTCCGCGCCGCGCAGCAGGTCCACGGCGTAGAGGTGCAGCAGCGGGCGGTGCGGGGCGCTCATCCCCCGGCGCGCGGCGCGGAGGAAGGCGGGGCTGCCGAAGACCAGCGGCGCGGGCAGCAGCCCGGCCGCCAGCGTCTCCTGCGCGCCGTAGAGGTCGGCCAGCACCGCATCCAGCAGCCGGGCGCGCTGGGCGATGCCCTCGGCCAGCGCCTCGAATTCGCGGGGTTCCAGCGGCAGCGGCACGGGGTCGAGCCGCCAGGCGCCGCCGCCCGCCGCGCCGGGGAGGATGGAAGCCACCCCTTCTTCCAGCATGGCGCGCGTCAGGCGCTGGCCGCGCTCGGCCACCGCGGGGCGGCCCAGGCTGCCGATGACGCCCACCACCCCGCGCCAATGGGCGCGGATCTCGCCCTGGCCCGAGACCATCTCATCCGGCCCGTCCTCGAACAGGGCGGCGGGCCAGGGCGTTTCAGGCATGGGCGCGCAAATCCAGCGTGCAGGGGTGTTCCAGGCTGGGGGCGGCGACGGGTTCGGCCATCAGGCCGGGGGTGTGACCGATGGGGTAGAAGCGCGCGCGGCGCCGCGCCTCGGCGGAGTTCGCGTTCACCGGGAAATCCGCATAGGCGACGCCGCCGGGGTGCACCACCTGGTGCGTCAGCCCGCCCAGCGAGCGGCCCGTCCAGCGGTCATACACGTCCAGCACCAGCGGGCCCTGGGCGCGGATGGTGGGGTGCAGGGCCGAGGGCGGGTCCCAGGCCTTGAAGCGGATGCCGGCCACGTATTCGCCCGCGCGTTCCGTCGCCATCAGGGGCACGGCCACGCCGTTGGCGGCCAGCACGAAGCGTTCGGGCACCCAGTTGGTGACGCGCGCCTGCACGCGCTCGGCGCTGCTGTCCACATAGCGCACGGTGCCGCCGGCCGCCGCCTCCTCGCCCAGCACATGCCAGGGTTCGAGGGCGTGGCGCAGCTCCACCTCCATGCCGGCCACCTGTGTGCCGCCGATCTTGGGGAAGCGGAACTCGATATGCGGCGCGAACCAGGACGGGTCGAGCGGCGTGCCGATCTGCGAGAGTTCCTCCAGCGCGCCCTTGAAATCCGCCACGGCGTATTCGGGCAGCATGAAGCGGTCATGCAGCGCGGTGCCCCAGCGCACGAGGCTGCGGCGATAGGGCTTCTCCCAGAAGGCGGCCAGCGCCGCGCGCATCAGCAGCATCTGCGCCATGCTCATCTCGGCATGGGGCGGCATCTCGAAGGCGCGGAACTCGACCAGGCCGCGGCGGCCGCCGCTGTGGTTCGGGTCATACATCTTGTCGATGCAGAACTCGGTGCGGTGGGTGTTGCCCGTCATGTCCGCCAGCAGGTTGCGGAAGAGGCGGTCCGTCATCCAGGGGGGCGGGTTGGGGCCGGCGCGGTCGAGTTCGCGGAAGGCGATCTCCATCTCGCGCAGCGCGTCCATCCGCGCCTCGTCCACGCGCGGGTGCTGGCTGGTGGGGCCGATGAAGAGGCCGCTGAACAGGAAGCTCAGCGAAGGGTGGTTGTGCCAGAAGGAGACGAGGCTGCGCAGCAGGTCCGGCCGGCGCAGGAAGGGGCTGTCGGCGACGGTGGTGCCGCCCATCACCACATGGTTGCCACCGCCGGTGCCGACATGGCGGCCATCCAGCATGAATTTTTCCGTGGCCAGCCCGACCTGCCGCGCTTCCTCGTAGAGTTGCGTGGTGCGCTCGGTCATCTCCGCCCAGGAATGCGCGGGGTGGATGTTCACCTCGATCACGCCCGGGTCCGGCGTCACGGAGAAGTGGTTCAGCCGGTCGTCGGAGGGCGGCAGGTAGCCTTCCAGGAACAGCTTGCGCCTGGCGTCGGCGGAAGTGTCCTCGATGGCGGCGACCAGTTCCAGCCAGTCCTCGGCGGCGAAGAGCGGCGGCAGGAAGACGTGCAGCATCCCGCCCCGCGCCTCGACGCAGAGCGCGGTGCGGACCTGGGCGGGGTCGTCCATGCCGACTTCCGGCGCCGGCTGGGGCTGCGGGCGGAAGCCCTCGATCCGGCCCTCCCGTGCGACGCTGGCACGCAGCTGGTCCCGCAGCGGCAAAGGCGGCTTCTCCGCGAAGGGGTCGGGCGGGCTCTCGGCCTCCAGCGCCGCGGCCTTGGGGTCGATCCAGGGCAGCGAGGCCAGCGGCAGGCGCAGCCCCATGGGTGCGTCGCCGGGCGTGAGGAACAGCGTATCCTCGCGGAAGAACCAGCGGCCCGACTGCCAGCGCCGCTGGCCCGCCCGTACCACGCGGCGCAGCGGCAGCACCGCGCCGGCGGGTTCCGCGAGGCCCTGGGTGAACAGGCGGCGCATGCGCGCGCGTTCCAGCGGGTCCGCGAGCTTGCTGTCCTCGGCCACCACATTCGCGGGGAGGCGCGCTTCCTTCCAGAGGTAGTAGTGGATGTCCTCATGTGCCGGCACGGCCAGCGCGGGGTCCACCTGCAGGCGCTCGGCCAGCTGCTTGGCGAAGCGGATGGCGTCCAGCGCCGTGGCGTCGTCCTTGTCGTCGTCGGAGGCCAGCAGGGCGGCGTCGCGCCACACCGCCTCGCCATCCGGCCGCCAGATGCATTCCAGCGCGAAGCGCGGCAAGGGCTCGCCCGGATACTGCTTGCCTTGGCCATAGTGCAGCACCGCCCCGGGCGCCCAGAGCGGGGCCAGCCGCCGCAGCAGCCGCCCGGCATAGGCGCGCTTGGTGGGGCCGAGCGCATCGGTGTTCCACTCCGCGGCCTCGCGGTCGGTGGCGGCGACGAAGGTGGGCTCGCCGCCCATGGTCAGGCGCACGTCGTGGCGCTTCAGCGCCGCGTCCACGCGCTGCCCGGCCTGCTGGATCGCCTGCCATTGCTGGGGCGTGTAGGGCTTGGTGACGCGGGGCGTCTCGCGCACGCGGGTCACCTTCATCTCGAAGCCGAACTCCACCTCCGCCTTTTCGACGCCGCCCGAGATGGGCGCGGCCGAGGCCGGTTCCGGCGTGGAGGCAAGCGGGATATGGCCCTCGCCCGCCAGCAGGCCGGAGGTGGCGTCGAAGCCCACCCAGCCCGCGCCGGGCAGGTAGACTTCCGCCCAGGCGTGCAGATCGGTGAAGTCGGCGCTGGGGCCTTCCGGCCCGTCCAGCGGCTTCACATCGGCGACAAGCTGGATGAGGTAGCCCGAGCAGAAACGCGCCGCGAAACCGAGATGCCGCGCCGCCTGCACGAACAGCCAGGCGCTGTCGCGGCAGGAGCCCCTTCCTTCTTCCAGCGTGCGCTCTGGGTCCCACACGCCCGGCTCCAGCCGCACGATATAGGCGATGCGTTCCTGCACGCGGCGGTTCAGGTCCAGCAGCAGGTCCACGCTGCGCTGCCGCTCGCGCGGGATGTCGGCCAGCAGGGATTTCAGGCGCGGCCCGGGCGCCGCGGCGCGGCGGAAGGGGGCGAGTTCCTGGTCCAGCACCGGGTCGTAGGCGAAGGGCCAGTGCTCGGCCTCCGGCTCCAGGAAGAAGTCGAAAGGGTTGATGGTGGCCATGTCGGCCACGAGGTCCACCGTCACGTCGAAATGCGTCACGCGCCCGGGGAAGACCACGCGCGCCTGGAAATTCCCCTGCGGGTCCTGCTGCCAGTTGATGAAGTGGGGCTTGGGCTCGACCTTCAGCGAGTAGGACAGGATGGGCGTGCGCGCATGCGGTGCCGGCCGCAGCCGGATCACCTGCGGGCCCAGCATCACCGGGCGGTCATAGCGGTAGGTGGTGCGGTGGGTCAGCGCGGCGTGGATGGACATGGGCAGCCCGATCTGTGATTGCCCGAGGTTATAGGCGCCTTTGGGCGGGACGAAACGGCGAAGATTGCGCGTTTTTCGCGCCTGGCCACACACTTGGCGCATGAGCACGCTGTTCGACGCCAATGATTTCCGCATCCCCCCCGGAATCCTGCATCTCTGCGCCGGGGGGAAGACGCCCGCGCTGCACGCGCTGGATGCGGCGCTGGGCCGGTACCTGGCCGACAAATCCGACGGGCCGGCGGGCGATGCGCGGCAGGAGGCGATGGTGGGGCGGCTGCGCGGCAAGCTCGCCGCCAATTGGGGCTGCGCGGTGGAGGAGATCGGCCTCGTCTCCTCGGTGGCCGAGGGTGTCGCCATGCTGGCCGAAAGCCTCGACTGGGAAGAGGGCGATGAGGTGGTGCTGGCCGACATCGAATACCCCTCGCTCGCCGCGCCCTTCGCCATGCGGCCGGGTGTCACGCTGCGCGTGGCGGAAGGGCCCGGTGGCGTGGCCGCGCTGGTCGGGCCCCGCACGCGCGTCATCGCCGTCAGCAGCGTGAGCTTCCTCACGGCCGAGCGCGTGGACCTGCGCGCCCTGCGTGCCCTGGCCGATGGCGTGGGCGCGCTGCTGGTGGTGGACCACACCCAGGCGGCGGGCTGGGCGCGGATCGAGGCGGGCCTCGCCGACTTCGCCTTCGCCGCCTGCTACAAATGGATGCTGGGCATCAGCGGCATCGCGGTGGCCTATTGGAACCGCGCGCGCCAGCCGGGATGGGCGCCGCGCAGCGCGGGCTGGTATTCCATGGCCGTGCAGGGAAGGCCCGACTGGACCCAGCCCTTCGCCCTGGTGCCCGATGCCATGCGCTTCTGCCGCGGCAACCCCAACCATGCGGGCGTCTATGCGCTGGATGGCGCGCTGGATTATCTCGCGCGGCATGAGGGGATCGAGGCGCATGTGCTGGCCCTGGCGGGCGATCTGCGCGCCCGCTGCCTGGCGGCGGGGTTGCCGATGATGACGCCGGAGAACCACGGCGCCAGCGTATGTTTGCCTCACCCCGAGGCGGCGAAGGCCGTGGCCGCGCTGGAGGCGCGCGGCGTGCTGGTCTGGAATGGCCGCGGCCGCATCCGGGTGAGCTTCCACGGATACAATGGCGAGGCGGACGTGGCCTGGGCCTTGGCGGCGTTGAAGGGGGTGTTCTAGCGTCCGATCGGCCGCTCAGCCCCGCGTCCGATCGGCTTCGGCGTCTTCGCCGGGGCCGTGAATCGGCCGCTCAGCCCTGCGTCCGATCGGCTTCGGCGTCTTCGCCGAAGACGTGAATCGGCTGCTCAAGCGAGCGTCCGCACCAGCATGAACACGGCCAGCGCCAGCAGCATCGCCGCGAACACCCGCGTCAGCACGCCCCGCCTTGCGGCCAAACCGCGCGCCACCCGCGCCCCGCCCAGGCTGCCCAGCACGCCGCCCGCCACGAACAGCGCGGCCATCCACCAGTCCACCAGCCCCGACAGGGCGTAGCTCGCCGCCGTGGTGGCGCCGAAGGCCGTCACCGCCACCAGCGAGGAGCCGATGGCATTCAGCGACCCCATGCCCGTCGCCGCCATCAGCCCCGGCACGGCCAGGAACCCGCCGCCGATCCCGAAGAAGCCCGACAGCAGACCCGTCGCGCCCCCGGCCCCCACCAGCGCCGGCGCATTCCCGCGTGAGAGGCGCACGGTGGTGGTGGGCACGGGTTCGCCCTTGCGCAGCATCAGCACGGCCACCACCGCCATCAGCACCGCGAAACCGGCCAGCAGCGCCTGCCCGTCCACCCGCTTGCCGATGGCGGCCCCCGCGAAGGCGCCCGCCACACCCACGGTGGCGAAGACGCTGGCGCAGGGCCAGCGCACATTCCCCGCCCGTGCATGGCTGAGCAGGCCCAGCCCCGCATTGAGCGCCACGGCCACCGCGCTGGTGCCGATGGCCAGGTGCGCCTGCGGCATGCCCACCAGATAGACCAGCAGCGGCACGGCCAGGATGGACCCCCCGCCGCCCACCAGCGCCAGGGTGAAGCCCACCAGCGAGCCGGAAGCCCCGGCCAGCAGCGCCTGGACGGCGGAGATGTCCATGGCTCAGGCCACCGCGCGCTTGTTCCAGGGCATCATGGCCAGCGCATTGGCCATGGGGCAGAGGCCCACCACGCCGGCCATCACCAGCCCAGCCCCGACAAAGGCCGAGAGCAGGTGGAACAGCGGCGACACCGCGAAGCCCAGCACGGCGCCGAGCACGACCAGCGAGCCGGCCACGATCTGCACCTGGCGCATCAGCGGCAGCGGCGCCTTGCGGTTCTCCGCCACGGGCAGCCCGGCCTGGCGCCAGGCGTCGAGGCCGCCTTCCACGATCATCGCCTCGCAGCCGGGGGCGCGGGCGGCCAGCGCCGCGGCGTTCTCGGCCGTGCGGCGGCCGGACTGGCAGTGGAAGATGACGGGCTTGCCCGCCTGCACCGCGAGTTCGGCCTCCGCAAGCCGCGAGACGGGCAGATGCGCCGTGCCGGGGATGTGGGCGCGCGCGCGCTCATCGGCCTCGCGCACATCCACGAGGATGGCGTCGCCGGACTTCAGCAGGGCGGCGGCGCGGGCGGGGGTGATGGTGGGAAGGGTCATGGCATGGTCTCCTTGCGTCTTCAGTGAGAGAGGGCGGGCGGTTGCGCTTCGCAGAACAGGCCGTGCAGCGCCTCCATCAGGCGCCCCACCCGCGGGTCCGCGATGCGGTAGTGCAGATGCGTCCCTTCCCGCCGCCGCGTGACCAGGCCTTCCGCGCGCAGGCGCATCAGGTGCTGGGACAGCGCGGCCTGGGACAGGCCCACCCGTTCCGCCAGCCGCCCCACCGTCACCTCGCCCTCGGCCGCGAGCTGGCAGAGCAGCATCAGCCGGCGGGCATTGGCGAGCTGCCGCAGGAGTGCGGCGGCATCCTGGGCGTGGGTCTCGAGTTGGGAAGCGGGGTCCATCGGAAAGGGGCTCATCTATTCGTTGACGCTAAAATAGCGAAGCCTTATATATAAGTCAACACGCATACGGAGACCGTCATGCCCGCCCCCCTGATCCAGCCCTTCTTCGACGAGCCGACCAACACCGTCAGCTACCTGGTCTCGGACCCCGCCACGAAGCAGGCCGCCATCGTGGACCCCGTTCTGGACTGGGACCACAAGTCCGGCACGGCCGACACCGCCTTCGCCGACCGCATGCTGAAGACCGCGGAGGAACAGGGGCTCAAGATCGTGCTGGTGCTGGAAACCCACGCCCATGCCGACCACCTGACGGCCGCGCCCTGGATCAAGGCGCGCACCGGCGCGCGCATCGGCATCGGCGAGCACATCACGGAGGTGCAGCGCATCTTCCGGCCCGTCTTCGCGGCCGAGGACGTGAAGGAGGCCGGCGCTGATTTCGACCTGCTCTTCACCGATGGCGAGCGCTTCCAGCTGGGCGGCCTCACCGTCGAGGTGATGCACCTGCCCGGCCACACGCCGGCCTGCGTGGCCTATCGCTTCGGCGACGATGTCTTCGTGGGCGACACCATCTTCATGCATGACTACGGCACCGCCCGCGCGGACTTCCCGGGCGGCGACGCGCGCACGCTCTACCGTTCCATCAAGCGCCTGCTGAGCCTGCCCGGCCACACCCGGCTGTGGATGTGCCATGACTACAAGGCGCCCAACCGCGACACCTATGCCTGGCAATCCACCGTGGCGGAGCAGCGCGCCCACAACCCCCATGTGAAGGACGGCAAGACCGAGGAGGAGTTCGTGGCCTTCCGCCAGGGCCGCGACGCCACCCTTTCGGCGCCCACGCTGCTGCTGCCCTCGATCCAGGTGAACATCCGCGCCGGGCGCTTCCCGGAGGCCGAGAGCAACGGGGTGCGCTACCTCAAGGTGCCGGTCACGGCGCGCAACCCGGCGGGGGTGGTGTAGCGTCCGATCGCCTTTGGTAGAATGACCAAAGGCGTGAATCGGCCGCTGCACAGCGGCGCGGGCATGGCGGCGTCCCGGCCTCCGGATTGGACAAGCGCGGCCGGGGCGCCTATTCGCACCCCCCGCGCCACACAGGGATGACCAGACCATGAAGCCCGCCGAAATCCAGGCCGTCCAGGCCCATCTCCGCCGCCTGCTGGGCACCCAGAAGCTGACCATCCGCGCGGCCCAGACCCGCAACGGCCCGGTGGAACTGCTGGTGGACGGTGAGACCATCGGCACCGTGGACCGCGATGACGAGGATGGCGAGGTGGCCTACCACATCACCATCTCGGTCCTGTCCGAGGACCTGCCCCTCAACTGAGGGGCGCTTCAGCTCAAGGCATGCCCGCACACCAGCCGGCGGAGGGCCTGCTGCAGATCGTCCGGCCGGCAGGGCTTGCGCAGCAGCAGCGACCTGCCGTCGAGTTGCTCCAGTTCCGGCTCGGCATGGCGTGAGACGAAAAGGACCGGCAGGTCCGGCCGGTCGCGCCAGGCAGCGCGGGCCAGTTCGGGGCCGGACAGGCCCGGCGGCATCCGCATGTCGGTGATCAGCACGTCCGGGGCCAACCCCTCCGCCAGCAGACCCAGCGCCGTCGTGCCGTCCGGGGCGGAGGTCACGCTGTGGCCCAGTGCCGCCAGCAGGTCGGCCAGCATCATCCGCACCGAGGCCTCGTCCTCCACCAGCAGCAGCCGCAGCTTGCGGAAGGGCTTGGCCGCATCGGGCCCGCGGGGCTGGGCGGGCCCGGCGATGGCGGGCAGCAGGAGATGGACGGCGGTGCCCTGGCCCGGCGCGCTCTCGATACGGACCATCCCGCCCGATTGCCGTGCCAGCCCCTGCGTCTGGCTGAGGCCGAGCCCGCTGCCGCCGCTGTCGCCCTTGGTGGTGAAGAAGGGCTCCAGCGCCCGGCTGCGCACCGCCTCGCTCATGCCGATGCCGGTGTCGCGCACCGTCAGCACGGCGTAGCGGCCAGGGGAGAGGGGCGGGGAGAGGGGCGGGTCGGGGGCGCCTTCCTCCTGGCGCGCGGCCAGGGTCTCGGTGCCGAGCGAGAGCATGAGGCGCCCGCCTTCGGGCATGGCGTCGCGCGCGTTCACCGCCAGGTTCAGCACCACGAATTCGAGCTGCGTGGGGTCCACCAACGCCACCGGCGGGTCCGGCGGCAGATCGAGCGTGATTTCCACCGCGCTGCCACAGGTTGTGCCCAGCAAAGGCAGCATCCCTTCCAGCAGCGGCGCCAGCGCGACGGCGCGCGGTTCCAGGGGTTGGCGGCGCGAGAAGGCGAGGAGCTGCCCGGTCAGCGCCGCCCCGCGCGCCACGGCGTCGCGCAGCATGGCCATGCGTCCGGGCCGCCGCGCATCCTCGGGCGTGGCCTCCAGCAGGTCGAGCCCCGCCTGGATCACGGCGAAGAGGTTGTTGAAGTCATGCGCGACGCCGCCGGTGAGCTGGCCGATCGCCTCCGCGCGCTGGCTGCGCTGCAAGGCGGCCTCGGTGCGGCGACGCTCCTCCATCTCGGTCTTGAGCGAGGCGGCCAGCGCGGCCGAGCGCAGCTGCGCCGCCGCGGCCGCGCGTTCCAGCCGCACCAGGTCGGTCACGTCCACATGCACGCTGATGCCGATGCCGTCCTGGGTGCGGCGTTCGCTCACGCGCACCCAGCGGTCGCCGGGCAAGGGAACCTCGAAGGGGGCGCCCTCGAAGCGGGGGTTGTCCGTCAGGGCCACGCGCGCCTCCGCCGCGCCGGGGCGGCCGGCCCAGAGCGCCTCCACCAGCGTACGGAAATCCTGCCCCTGGGCATCCGTCGCATGGTCCAGGCCATAGATGGCGGCGAAGCGGTTGTTCACGGAGAGGATGCGGTCCTTCTCGTCGCGCACCATCGCGCCATCCGCGATGAGCGGCACCTCGTCCTGCCGCAACTCGGGCAGATGTTCCTCGGCCAGCCCCGCCTCGCCCCCCGGCCCGAGGCCGAGCGGCACCCAGACGCGCAGCCGCCCGCCATCGGCCATGGGCAGCACCGCCACCCGCAGCCTTCGGCCCCGATGCACGAATTCGAAGGGCCAGGACTGGCGTTCATGCCGCAGGATGCCATCGGCGATGTACCGGTCCATATGCGCGGCCTCCGACTCGCTCAGTCGCGCGGCATAGAAGCGGCGGAGATTCTCGGCATAGGATTCGCCCGGATAGACATGCCCCGCATGCTCGGGGAAGTAGCGGAGGAAGCTGTCATTCCAGAGACGGGTGCGATGCCGCGCGTCGAAGACGCACATGGCGAGGCCCATGGAATCCAGAAGCCTGGCCAGTTCGGCCAGCGGCACCACGGTCGCCTCGACCCCGGCCTCTGCCATTTACGCCCTCCTTCCACCCCTCCCGAATTGATACGAGTGGTGTCATCATGTCGAGGGGGTGGCAAGTGGAAAGGGAGTCACCCTGCCAGGCGACGTTCCAGCAAGACCTTGAGGGCACGAAGTTCCGCCTCCACGGTCGCCAGACGTTCCCCCACCGGATCGGCCTCGCCGGCCGGCAGGCCGTAACCCACGGTGGCGGTATCCGGGCAGTCCGCGCCCACGCAGCGTGCCGGGATGCCGACGACGGTGGTGTGCGGCGCCACGGGGGCCACCACCACGGAGTTGGCGCCGATGCGGCTGCGCTCACCCAGTGTGATGGGCCCCAGGACCTGGGCGCCCGCGCCGATGACGACGCCGTCCTGCACATCCGGGTGGCGCTTGCCGGCCTTCATGGACAGGCCCCCCAGCGTGACGCCGTGATAGATGGTGACGTCGTCGCCGATGGTCGCCGTCTCACCGATCACGACGCCCATGCCGTGGTCAATGAACAGCCTTTGGCCGATGCGCGCGCCGGGATGGATCTCGATGCCCGTCAGCATCCGCCCCAGATGCGAGGCGAAGCGCCCGAGGCCCCGCAACCCACGGCGCCAGAGCCAATGCGCCAGCCGGTGCCACAGCACCGCGTGCAGGCCGGGATAGGAGAAGATCACCTCCGGCCAGGAGGGGCGGGCAGGGTCCCGCTCCCGGATGGAGCGGCCGAGGGCGATGATCTCCATGGTCAGTTCACCAGCCAGGGTGGGGCGGGCAGGTTCTTGCCGCGCAGGAATTCGGGGTTGAACAGCTTGGACTGGTAGCGCGCCCCGCCATCGCACAGGATGGTGACGATGCGATGCCCGGGGCCGAGGCGTTTCGCCACCCGGATGGCGGCCGCCACATTCAGCCCGGCGCTGCCGCCGATGCACAGGCCTTCATGCATGGTCAGGTCGAAGACCTGTTCCAGCGCCTCCTCGTCCGGCACCTGCACCGCGTCGTCAATCCGCACGCCTTCGAGGTTCGCCGGCACGCGCGACTGGCCGATGCCCTCGGTGATGGAACCGCCCTCGCTCATCTCCGGCGTGCCGGTCTTGACCCAGGAATAGAGGGCCGAGCCCATGGGGTCCGCCAGGATGATCAGCGTGCTGGGGTCCGCCCGCGTCAGCGCCATGGCGACGCCCGCCAGCGTGCCGCCGGTGCCGCAGGCGCAGGTGAAGGCGTCCACGCGGCCGCCGGCCTGGCTCAGGATCTCGGCACCGGTGGTCCGCCGGTGGCCCTCGCGGTTGTCGAGGTTGTCGAACTGGTTGGCCCAGATGGCGCCGCCCGGGTGGGTCTGTGCCAGCTCCTCCGCCAGGCGGCGGCTGACATGGACGTAGTTGCCGGGGTCCTTGAAGGGCTTGGCGGGAACCAGGCGCAAATCCGCGCCGATCATGCGGAGGAAGTCGATCTTCTCCTGGCTCTGCGTCTCCGGCATCACGATGACGCTGCGATAGCCGCGGGCATTGCCCACCAGCGTCAGGCCGATGCCGGTGTTGCCCGCCGTGCCCTCCACGATCAGCCCGCCAGGGCGGAGTTCGCCGCGCGCCTCCGCGCCCTCGATGATGGCGAGCGCGGCGCGGTCCTTCACGCTGCCGCCGGGGTTCATGAACTCCGCCTTGCCCAGGATGTCGCAGCCCGTGGCGGCCGAGGCCCGGGCCAACCGGATCAATGGCGTATGGCCGATGGCGCCGAGCAGGCCGGTGACGGGGGAGGGGGGAGGGGGCGCGTCCATGAAGGCAGCATATCAGCTGAGCGGGGGCGTGAAACAAGGGCGCGTTGAGAGCCGCGCGTGGCGTGCGGGACGGGGTTGCGGAAAGGCGCATACACAATCGGTAAATGCCGATTGATTTTCACGAGGACCGATGCGTATATGCCGGGCATGAACGTGCATATGCCCCGCCAGAAAGAACGATGTCGTGCGGTGAAATAGCCCGCCGACCCCTCATTCCTTCTGGAGACATTCCATGCACCGCCGTTCCCTCCTCGCCGCCCTGCCGGCGCTTTCCTTCGCCGCGCCGGCCCTGGCGCAGTCCGACCGTCCCATCCGCCTGATCGTCCCCGTCGCCCCCGGTGGCAGCCAGGACATCGTGGCGCGCCTCTTCGCCCGCCATCTGGGCCCCGTGCTGGGGCAGAACTTCGTGGTGGAGAACCATCCCGGCGCCGGCAGCAACATCGGCTACGCGCTGGGCGCCCGCGCGCGGCCGGACGGGCTGACGCTGGTGGCGGGCTCGGACAGCCTCTCCATCAACCGGTCCTTGTTCCGCAACCTGGGCTTCGACCCGGTGGAGGATTTCGCACCGGTGGCCCAGGCCACCTCGGTGCCGCAGATCCTGGTGGTGCGGGCGGATTCTCCCATCCGGGACCTGGCCGGCTTCGTCGCCGCCAGCCGCGCCGAGCCCCTGGCCGTGGGCACGCCCGGCAATGGCAGCCTGTCACACCTGCTGCTGGAGGTGCTGCAACAGGCCAGCGAGACGCGGGTGATCCACGCGCCCTATCGCGGCGGCGCGCTGGCGCTGGTGGATCTGATGGGTGGCTCGCTCCAGGGCGTCATGATCAATATCGGCGCCATCACGGACCGCGTTCGGGCGGGGCAGCTGCGCGGCATCGCGGTCTCCACTGCCCAGCGCGCGGCCGCCCTGCCCGATGTGCCGAGCTTCGCCGAGGCCGGCTTCGCGGGCGTCGCCGTGGCCGGCTGGCACGGGCTGGTGGCGCCCCGTGGCACCGATCCCGGCGTGGTCGCGCGGCTGCACGGCGCGCTGGTCCAGGTGCTGGCCCTGCCGGAGGTGGCGCAGCGCCTGCACGCGCTGGGCATCGAGCCCGTCACCGAACCGCCCGAGGCCCTGGGCGAACGCCTGCGCGCCGATGCCGCGCGCTGGGAAGCGGTGATCCGCCGCACCGGCATGCGGCCCGAGTAAGGCCCGCTACTGGCAGCTGATCCGCGTGGCCGCCGCCAGGCGGTCGGGCGTCATGGGCGGCGCGCCGGGGCGGCGGTTCTGGTAGCCCAGCGGCACCGACCAGGTGGCGCCGGGCGGAAGGCTGCGCGGCGTCCCCTCGGGCCGGCCCAGGGCATCGCCGGTGAACAGCACCACCACGCGCAGCGGCACGCTGTGGGTGTTCCGCAGATGCGCCACGAAATGCGAGCGGGGGTTCTGCCCGGTGGTGCCGCGCACCTCGAAACTGTCGGCCGTCAGCCGCCCGTTGCAATAGGTGGTGGGCTGGGCGGCGGCGGGCAGGGCCAGCGGCAGCACCGCCGCCGCCAGCAACCAGGCCCTCACGCCGTCACCATCGCGATCTTGCCGAAATGGCGGTTGGCCTTCATGTGCGCCAGCGCTTCCGTCACCTCGTCCAGGTGGAAGACGCGGTCGAGCGGCAAAGCGAGCTTGCCCTCGGTCAGCGCGGGCCAGAGGTCGGCCCGCATGCGGCGCACGATCTCGCGCACCTCGGCCACGCTGCGCGTGCGGAAGGTGACGCCGATATAGCTGATGCGGCGCGCGGCGTGCAGGTCGAAGTCGAACTCCGCCACCGCGCCGCCGAGGCGCCCGACATTCACGATGCGCCCGAGAATGGCCGTGGCGGCCAGCGTCTGGGACACGAGCTTCCCGCTGATCTGGTCCACCACCGCGTCCACGCCGCGCCCGCCCGTCGCGTCCAGCACCTGCTGCACCCAGCCCGGATCATTGGTGTCCACCGCCAGCGTCGCGCCGAATTCCGCGAGCCGCGCGCGCTTCTCGGGGTTGGTGGAGCTGCCGACCACCACCGACGCCCCCATCAGCCGCGCGATCCGCAAGCCCATCAGCCCCACGCCCGAGGAGGCGCCCTGGATCATCACGGCGCTGCCGGGCTTGCACAGCCCATGCGTCACCACCGCGTCATGCATGGTCTGCAGCGCGATGGGCAGGGTGGCGGCCTGTTCCCAGGAGAGGTTGCTGTCCGGCACGGGCGCCACGCGCCCCCAATCGGCCAGCGCATATTCGGCGTAGGAGGCCGCCATGGAGGCCATGACGCGCATGCCCGGCCGCACGCTGTCGGGCACCTCGCTGCCCACCTCCACCACCTCGCCCGCGCCCTCCAGGCCCGGGATGGCGCCCGGCCCGCCGATGGCGCCATGCTTGTGGCCCGCCGCCACGCCAAGGTCGGCGCGGTTCAGCCCGATGGCGCGCAGGCGGATCAGCACCTGCTCGGGGCCCGGCTTGGGCACGGGCACTTCCTTGACGACGAGACCCTGTTCAGTGACGACGGCGGCTTTCATGGACGTTTCCTCAAGTGGGGCGGCGGATGAGCAGGACGCCGAGGCCCAGTGCGGCGATGGCCGCGCCCGATCCCTGACGCAGCCGGAGCAGCAGGCGGGGGCGTGTGAAAAGCCCCTCGCGCAGGCGCCCGGCCAGCAGGGCGACGAGAAGGTCCACGCCGGTGTTCAGCGCAACGCAGAAGCTTCCCAGGAGAACGAACTGCCACAGCACCGAGCCCGCGGCAGGGTCCAAGAACTGCGGCAGAAAGGCCAGGAAGAAGGCGGCGGTCTTGGGATTGAGCGCCTCCACCACCACGCCCTCGCGGAAGGGGCGGGCGGGTGCGGCGCCCGTGGCGGCCAGGTCCAGCCCGGAAGCGGCGCCCCGGAAGGTGCGCCAGCCCAACCAGAACAGGTAGAGCGCGCCCGCCACCTTCAGCAGCGTGAACAGCTCCGCGCTGGCCAGCACCAGCGCGGAGACGCCCAGCGCCCCGGCCAGCACATGGGCCATGCCCCCCACCCCGGTGCCGAGGCTGGACAGCACGCCCTCGCGCCGGCCGGCCCCCAGGCTGCGCGCGGCCACGTAGAACATGCCCGGTCCGGGGCTGAGCGCCAGCACCAGGGCCGCGCCCAGGAAGAGCAGGAGGGTCGTGACGTCGGGCATGGTTACAGCTTCTTGCGATACCAGATGCGCGAATGGCCGGGCGGCATGCCATCCAGCCGCCCCGCCTCCTGCCAGCCATTGCGCTCCCAGAAATGCGGCGCCTGGAAGCTGAAGGTGTCGGTGTAGGCGTCGGTGCAGCCGCGGCCGCGGGCCAGGGCCTCGGCGCGGGAGAGCAATTCCGTGCCGAGCCCCTTGCCGCGCATCTCGCGCGAGAGCCAGAGCCAATCAATGAACAGCCAGTTCCAGTAGGTGAGGCCGAGCAGGCCGCCCTTCACCACCTCATGCTCGTCACGCGCCAGCACCGTCACCGGCTCGCGGTCATAGGGCCCGCCCATTTCCTGGTTGAAGCCGTGCAGCCCGCGCTGGATGGCGGCGACGGCCTCCAGCTCCGGATAGTCGTCGTCGCTGATGGAGATGCCGGCGGGCAGGCTCATCCCAGCCGGCCCCAAGCCGCCACGCCGACGGTGAGGATGCCGAGGACGAAGTTCACCAGGATCAGTTGACGGATGCGGTCATTGGCCGCCGCCGCCCCCGCCGTGTCGCCTGCGGCCAGCGCGGCGCGCATCTGCTTCCAGGGCCCGGTGAAGATGGCGATGAAGACCGCCGCCATCAGGATGCCCGTCAGGTGCATCAGGTGGACATGCCAGCCCACGCCACGGAAGCCGCCATAATAGCCGAAGAGCAGCCAATAGCCGCTCAGCAGCACGATCGCGACGGCGTGCCACACCACGAGGAAGAAGCGCCGGTGCACGCCCCCCATCAGCGCCATGCGCTGCGCGGGTTCGAGGGTGGCCAGCGCCGGCCGCAGCGCCATGAGCGCGAAGCCCATGCCGCCGACCCAGAGCACGGCGAAGACGAGATGGAGCGTGTAGGCGAGGTTGGAGATCATGGAACCAAGCTAATCCCTGAGTGCCACTGTTGGAATGACCCCGCGGAAACTTCGCCCCTCGGAAAGTTCCCCCCCTCGGAAAAGTTCAGGGGGTGAAGCCCCGCAGCGCCGCGGCCAGCGCCCGCATCTCGGACGCCGCCATGCCGCGCGGCTCGCTTTCCGTCACCCCCATGCCCAGGGCGAAGGCGGCGGCGAAGGCGGAACGGTTGCCCAGCCTCTCCTCCAGCACCGGCGAGCCGCGCCGGGCCAGCTCGCCCAGGATCACGTCGCGCAGCTTGCCCGTGGGCGGCATGCGGTTCAGCACCAGGCGATAGTCGCGGCGCTCGGCCTCGGCCAGGTTCAGCGTGGCCTCGCTGGCCCAGAGGTCGGGCAGGGAGGGTTGCAGCGGCACCAGCACCAGGTTGGCGGCGCGGATGGCAAGGCGGCTTTCCGTCTCGGCATGGGGCGGCGTGTCGATCACCACGAAATCGGCCTCGCGGCGGTGGCGGTCCAGCGCGCCCTGCACCCGCCAGCCGGCCGGCGCCTCGAAACCCAGCGGCGCGGCATCGGCCCCGCGCAGCGCCTGCCAGCGGGCCAGCGTGCCTTGCGGGTCGGTGTCGAGCAGGGCGACGCGGCCGCCGCCCTCGCCCAGCGCCACGGCGAGGTTGGCGGCGAGGGTGGACTTGCCCGCCCCCCCTTCTGCTGCGCGACGGTGATGACGAAGGCCATGGCCGTCCCCCTGCTGGTCCGATTCGCGGACCCACCCTACCCCATTTTGCGGTGCTGCAACGCAGCGCGCGCCGCGGCCATCACGGCGGTGCCCGGCACGGTCAGCGGCGGCGCCTCGGGCAGCAGGGCGGCGGCGGGCGCCATGGAGGCCTGGGCCAGCGCCACCCGCCCCCGCCTGCCGCGCGCCGCCTTGGCGATGGCGGCGTGGTATTCCTCGAACCGGCCTTCCTGGAACAACGCCCAGGCGCCGGGCACGCCATAGAGCCCGACATCGGCGCCGGTCCGGGCCGCGGCCTCGGAAAACAGCTTCCAGGTGCTGGCCCGGGTGCTGGGCGCGGCATAGAGCACCGTCACCTCGCCCCCGGTGCGCGTCGCGGCGGCGGCCAGCGCCGCATCGGCGCGCAGCACCGGGCGGGGGGCGTCCTGGGCGAAATCCACCGCCTCGCCGATGGTGGAGCAGGTCAGCAGCACGGCGTCCGCGCCTTCCGCCATGGCGCGCAGCAGGGCGGCGACCTCCACCAGCAGCGCCGAATCGGGCGCGCGCAGCCATTCGGGGCGGCATTCATGCGTCAGCCGCAGCGCGCCGCCGGGCAGGGCGGCGGCGGCGGCGTCGAACAGCGCGGCATTGGAGGCGCCCGTGTGCAGGCAGGCGATGGTGAGCGCCACGCGGTCCTTCAGTTCAGGAAGGGGTTGCGCGCGCCGGGGCGGGTCTGCGCCGGGCCGAAATGCTGGGCCAGGTAGGTCACGATCAGGCGGCGCTCATCACCTTCCAGCGGGGCCATGCCGTGCACCTCGGTCATCCAGGTCATCAGCTCGTCCCAGCGGGATTCGCTGAAGCGGCTGCGGCGGATGATCGCGGTGCTGTGGCAGGCGGTGCAGGCGTAGAAGACCTCCTCCTGGCCCTCGCCGGCCGGGAGGATGGAGGGCTCCTCGACCGGCTGGGTGGCCTGGTCGAGGCTGGTTTGGGCGAAAGCGATGCCTCCGCCCAGGGCGAACAACAGGGCCAGTGCGCGCAGCATCAGCCCACCAGGATCGCGGCGCGGCTGATGGCGTTGGCGCCATAGCCCTGCGGGTTCCAGTTGGCAGGCGCGTGCGGCTGCATGCGGCCCTCGCTGTCGGTCGCGCGATACCACACCTCATAATAGCCGTCCGAGGGCAGGGCGACGCGGCCTTCCCAGCGCTGCCAGGCGTGGCGGTTGGCGGGGGCCGCCACGCGCATCTCGGTCCAGGTCTGGCCGAAATCCACGCTGGCATGGACGGCGCGCACCGTGTGGTCGCCGGCCCAGGCCGCGCCGCGCAGGTCGAGGCTGCGCGTGCCCGCCGCCAGCCGCGTGCCATGCGCATGGGAGGAGAGGATGGACCGCACGGGCATGGAGGTCATGTCCGCGAAATCCGCGCCGTCATTGCTGCTGCCCGGCACGATGGGCCGCACCGGCATGCGGTAGCTGGTGCCGCCCATGCCCTGGCCGCGATGCGGTTCGGCCAGCAGCGTCACGCGCGTCAGCCATTTCTGGCTGAGGCTGCCTGGCCAGCCCGGCACCAGCAGCCGCACCGGCGCGCCATTGATGTGCGGGATGGGACCACCATTCACCGCGAAGGCGATGATGGTGTCCTCGTCCATGGCCTTGGCGACGGGCATGCCGCGGCTGATGGCCGCACGGTCGGTGGCCCCGGAGAGATGCGGGTCCGCGCCGAAATGGCCCGTGTAGCGCCCGGTCTCCTTCACGCCGGCGGCGCGCAGCACGTCGCGCAGGCGCACGCCCGTCCAGGCGGCGTTGCAGATGGCGCCATTGCCCCATTGGTTGCCGCGCGTCTGCGGCTGGAACTGCGCGCGGCCATTGCCACCGCATTCCATCTGCAGCTGGAGCGTCACGTTCTGGAAGCGGCTGCGGAGCTCGGCCACCGTCAGCGTCAGCGGGGTATTCACCTCGCCGTCAATGGTGAAGCGCCAGGCGTCGGGGTTCGCGGCCACTTCCGGCAGCTGGCCGTTGTTGCGCACAAAAATCTTGTCATTGGGCGTGACGGCGTCGTCCAGCGCGGTCTCGGGCGCTTCCAGCACCAGCGGGCGTTCGCCCTGCAGGATCATCTCCACCTTGCCATCAATCCGCATCATCTGCGGGCCGCCGGAGCCTTGGGCGGCGGCGGGGCGGGTGAAGAGGGCGGGCAGGGTGCCGCCGGGCATCTGCGCGGAGAAGGGAATGGCGCCGCCCACCGCGGTGCCCATGGCGGCGAGGGCGGCGCCCTTCAGCGCGCCGCGCCGGTTCCACACCAGGGCATCGGCACGTTCGGGGTCATCGGCGTAGAGTTCGGTCGCACTGCGTTCGGTGCGGAAAGCCTTTTTCATCTCAACGTCCTCCCTGAGCTTCCTGCATTGTTAAGGGCTTTGGCACATATGTCCACCCGATCCGACCTGGCCTTGCTGACCCCCGCCGAGATGGCCGAGGCCGACCGTCTCGCCGGCAACGGCCCCGCGCTGATGGAGGCGGCGGGGCGCGCCGTGGCCCGCGCCATCCAGGCGCGCTTCCGCCCCTGCCGGGTGCTGGTGCTGGCCGGGCCGGGCAACAATGGCGGGGATGGCTATGTGGCGGCCCGCCACCTGGAGCGCGCGGGCTGGGATGTGGCGGTGGCGCCCCTGGCCCCGCCGCGCGCGGGCAGCGATGCGGCCGGGGCGGCCGCGCGATGGCGCGGCCCCATGCGGGCGCTGACGGCGGAGACGATCGCGCGCGCCGGGCTGGTGGTGGACGCGCTGTTCGGCGCCGGGCTGGCACGGCCGCTGGATGCGCCCCTGGCGGAGATGCTGCGGGGTGTCGCGGCGCCGCTGGTGGCGGTGGATGTGCCCTCCGGTGTCTGTGGCGCCACGGGGGCCGCGCGCGGCTTCGCGCCCCAGGCCGCGCTGACCGTCACCTTCTTCCGCCGCAAGCCGGGGCATCTGTTGAACCCGGGGCGGGATCTCTGCGGCGAATTGGTGCTGGCCGATATCGGTCTGCCCACGCGGGTTTTGGACCGCATCCGCCCACGTGCCTTCGCCAATGGCCCGGCGCTGTGGACGCTGCCCCGGCCGGGCGCGGCCACCCACAAGCACAGCCGGGGCCATGTGGTGGTGCTCTGCGGGACGCAGATGCCGGGGGCCGCGCGCCTCGCCGCTCAGGCGGCACGGCGCGCCGGGGCGGGGCTGGTGACGCTGGCCTGCCCGGACCGCGACCTGGCGCGCGCGCTGCGCGTCGCGGAACCTGGGCTGCTGGTCAGCGAGGCGCCGCTCGCCACGCTGATGGAAAGCCTGCCGCGCGCCGTCTTCCTGGCCGGTCCCGGATTACCGCCCGATGAGACGACCCGCGCCACCCTGGCCGCGCTGCACGCCGCGCGACGCGTCACAGTGCTGGATGCCGGGGCGCTGACCGCCTGCGCCGGGGCGCCGGATTTGCTGTCCGGCGCCGCCCTTCTCACCCCCCATGCGGGCGAATTCACCCGCCTCTTTGGCCCGCCCGGCGAGGACCGGCCTTCCACCGTGCGCGAAGCCGCGGCGCGGACGGGGGCAGTGGTGCTGCTCAAGGGCAGCGACACGCTGATCGCCGCGCCGGATGGCGAAGTGGTGATCAACCACGACGCGCCCCCCTGGCTCGCCACCGGGGGCACGGGCGATGTGCTGGCGGGCATCGCGGCCGCGCTGCTGGCCCAGGGCATGCCGGCCTTCGAGGCCGCCGCCGCCGCCGCCTGGTGGCAGGGCGCCGCCGCGCGGCAGGCCGGCCCCGGCCTGCTGGCGGAGGACTTGCCGGAACTTTTGGATGACAGTCACCAAAAATTGTCAACTTGACGATAATCGCCTCTGTCCCGCATCCTCAACCAAGAATTAATTAGAAGTAGGAAAACTGGTTCGGCGTTTCGTGCCTGGTCTGGGTCTTGGCGTGATGAACCAGGGTTGAGGAGGACGTTTATGGTTGTTCTTGACTGGTGCCGGGCGCCCCTGCACGCCGGCAGGGCTCTGGCGGCCCTGTTTCTGTTGCCCCTCGCTCTGGCCGCCTGCGTCCCGCAGGCTGATCGCGGCACGGTGCATGGCTTCCGGCAATCCGTGGCCCAGGGGAATTTCCAGGCCGCCACCAACATCGCCTCCGGGCTGGCCGGCGTGGGCGCGAATGGCCGCGGGACGGAACTGCTCTGGTCCATGAATGCGGGCGGCACGGCCTTGCACGCGCAGGACCATGTGCGGGCCGTGACATTGCTCGATGGCGCCGAGGAGATGATGCGCGCTGCCGAGGAGGCCAGCTTCAACTGGGGGCGCACCTACCGCTTCGGCACCTATGACGCCGTGATGGTCAACACCTACAAGGCCATCGCGATGCTGGGCCGGGGCGATCCGGCCAATGCCCGCGTCGAGCTGAACCGTCTTGAGGAACGCCAGGCCCGCACGGTGCAGCGCTTCCGCAACGAGATCGCGGCGGCCATGGCCGATGCCGAGCGCCAGCAGGCGCAGGACCCCAGCCGCAGCCAAGCGCTGCAAAACGCCCAGCAGAGCCCCGAGGTGCGCGAGCAGTTGCAGGCCCTGGACCGCTGGCGCAGCTACCAGCCTTTCGTGAACCCGGCCGGGACCTATCTGCGCGCCCTCTTCCTGCTGAACAGCGGCGAGCCCGGTGATGCCGACCAGGCCCGCACAGCCTTTGAGCGCGTTGCCGGCATCGCGGGGAACCCCCGCGTCGTCGCCGAGGATTTGGCGCTGGCGCGCCGCGCGGCGCAGGGCCGGCGCGATGCCCCGCAAGTCTGGGTGATCTTCGAGAACGGCCAGTCGCCCGTCTTCGAGCAGATGAACTTCACCGTGCCCATGCCCGTTTACATGCATGGCGGCGTCACCATACGCCCCGTCACCGTCTCGATGCCGCGCATGGTGTTCCAGCCCGACGCCTATCGCGCCATCGAGGCACGAGCGGGCAATGCCCGCGCCACCACCGTCACGGTCGCCAGCATCGAGGGCGTGATGGCCAGCGAGTTCCGCGCGCGCTACGACGGGCTGCTCGCCGCCGCCGTCTTCGAGGCGATCGCGAAGGCGGCGGGCATCAGCGTCGTGGGCGCCGCCACGCGCAACGCCTCGCCCCTGGTCGCGATCCTGGCGGATGTCGCCGCCACCACGGCGGCCAATGTCACGCAGTCCGACACGCGCTCCTGGCTGATGCTGCCGCGTGAATTCCAGGCGGCCCGCCTGCCCGTGCCGGCCAATGGGCGGCTTGAATTGCAGGCCTTGGGCGGACCTTCCGAGGTGGTGCAGCTGCCGGCCGGCCGCTCCGCGCTGGTGCTGGTCAAGGCACAGGCGCCGGGCAGCCCGCTGAGCATTCAGGTGCATCCGCTGTGACCCGGCCCGCCCTCCTCGCCGCGCTGCTGCTGATGGGCGCCTGCGCGGCCCCGCCCCCGCCGCCCCCGCCGGGCGACCCGCGGCTGATCATCACGCCCGCCGCGTCCAGCCTGCGCTATGGCCTGCCCGTGGTGGCACGGGGCGCCGACGGGCGTCTGCGGGTGAATGTGGACGTGGTGAACCCGCATGAGGCCGACTTCCCGCTGCGCGTCCAGACCGATTGGCTGGACGGCACCGGGCGTCCCATTCCCACCCTGCTGTCCCGACCCGCCTTCCGGTCGTTGGCGCGCGGCACGGTGACGACCATCGACGCCGACGCGCCCCATCCCCGCGCGGAGGATTTCCGCATGACCTTCGACACCGAGAACTGACGATACCGGGAACCGAGCCGGCAAGGAGCCACCGCATGAGCACCCACCCCACTTCCCGCCGCCTGGTCCTGGGCGCCAGCGCCACCCTTCTCCTGGCCGCCTGCCAGCCGGGGGGGGCGACATGCCGACCACCCGCATCGATCCGCGCAACGACCGCAGCGCCATCGGCATGGGCCTCGACAACCGTGACTTCGAGGAAGCGGGCCGTGCCCTGGTGCGGTCCATGCTCGACAGCGGACGGCTGCAGCCACGCCCGAATGGCGAGCCGCGGGTGATGGCCATCAGCCGCATCACCAACGACACCACGCTGCGGATCAACACCAATGAGCTGACGCAGCTGGTTTCGGTCGAACTGAGCAATTCGGGCCGCGTGGTCACGACCACCGCGGTCGGGCTGGACGGCCCGGCCGACCCGCTGGTGGCGCGGGCGCGGCAGCTCAACCAGTCCAGCATGATGGACCAGCGCACGGTGGCCCGCACGGCGGGGCGCGGCCAGGTCATCGCGCCGGACCTCAGCCTCTCGGGCAACATCATCCAGCGCACCAACCGCGTGGATGGCGGGGCGACGCGTGTGGACTACGTGTTCCAGCTGAACCTCACCAACATCCGCACCGGCATCGCGCTATGGCAGGGGCAGGAGGTGATCAGCCGCGTGGGCTCCGGCCGGACGGTGACCTGGTGATGCGCCGGCGTAACTTCGCCCTTGGGACGTCGGGCCTGTTGCTGGCGGGTGGCGCGACGGCGCAGGGCGTAGGCCAGACTGAGACCGACTTCGTGCAGCTTTCCTATGCATCTAGACAACGGCTGGAAGACGCGATCGACAAGTACATCACGGATTCCGGCTTCGCCGGACGTGCGGACGTGCTGCTCGAATTCGGCGCAGCCGACGTCAACGTCCGTGGTGACCATCCTGATTGGGCACGTCATCGCACCCTGGCCTTCGATTCGGCGCTGCTTGAAGCGCAAAGCAAGCTTGTCTCGCGGCTGAATACGCGCATCGTCGCTGAATCCATCGAACGGCTTTTTCGCGCCGGCAACAGCGAGCCTCCGCCCTTCCAGGCGGAAGGGCTGAACCGCCCGGGCCAGATGAACGACCTGTTGCGCCGCCTGCTCGCGGTCGCGCGTGGCCGCCTGGACAACGAGCTGCGAGAGTTGGGCATAGAACCGGAAACCTTGAACCAGGCGCCTGAGCCGCAGCGTCACGTCATGCTGGCGCGCAGCCTGCGCCAAACCAGTGTGCGCCGATCCGTTGGCGAACTGGTGGGGTTTGAGCCGGTCCAAACCTTCGAGGTGCATGACGGACGCGGTAACTTCCGCATTGGCGTCGTCATGGTGGGATCCGAGCGCAGCAAGGCCATCGCGCGGGATATCCTGCAACGCCGTGGGCAATTCACCCCGGAACCTGCGCGCGCAATGGATTTGCGTCAGGTGGTCGCGGACCGAAGCCGCCTCCTGGATGATTTCGGCGTGCGCCGCGTGACGGATGAGGCTGGAATGCCAGCCCTTTTATCCTTCGCCCAGTGGGGGATTGGCTATCGTGGGAATGACCGCGTCAGGCTCGGGATGGAGCTTGATATTGCCGGCCGTCAGGTGCGGGAGATGGCAGACCGGCAGATCGCGGAATACTTGGCGGGAAGCGGACAGTTCGACAGCAATTCCGAAATTGGCATGGAAATCGAACAGGCTGTCCAGCGTCACGCGGACGGCTATGTCGAGACCTCCCCTTCCACGACGGCGCTTGTGGACGGCCTGCGTCAGGTGATGCGCCGCCGCGCCAACCTTCAGGGCATTACGGGCCTGTCCACCCTGCTGGCCTGGTCGCAGACCCACCCCGTTACCAACCAGCCCATCATCGGCGCGGTGCGAGTCTGGTCGGCCTCCGCCGATCAGGCAACGCGCGCTTTCCGGGACGGCCGAACCCCGCAAGGGACAGCGGTGGAGCCGAACAACTCCGCCGGCCAGCCCGGCATGCGCCAAGGACGGCCGCTCACCACATCGCGGGATTTCTGATCATGCGCTGGCTGCTTGCCCTGTTCCTGTGTGTGGCCTTGGCGCAACCGGCGCTTGCCCAACCGATGACCGTCGAGTCCGAGGGCAGCGGGCTGACGCGGGAGGAAGCCGTGGCGCAGGCCCTCCTCCAGGCCGTGGAACAGGTCACTGGGGTCGCCATCCAGGCGGAAGCACTGTCGCAACAGTCAGGGTTGCAGATCGCGACTGAGGCCGGTTCCCGCACCGAGCTTTCGGCCTTGAGCCAGACGGCCATCCAACGGCGGTCGGGCGGCGTTGTCCGTAGCTACCAAGTGCTGTCCATCGAGGCTACGCCCGGCGGGCTGTTCCTGGCGCGGTTGCTGGTGGAAGTCGACCGCTTCCGAGCGACAAGCCCCACGGGTGAGACGCGGCGGCGCCTCGTTGTCGGTGAATTCCGCGACGAACAGCGGCGCGAAACGGAGTTCGCGCGACAACTGCGTGACCGACTGATTCAGCACTTGACCCAATCGCGGCGTTTCGCCGTGCTCGATCGCGACGCGACCGCGGCCTACCATCGAGAGATGGCGCTGCTTTCCGTGGATGCGCCCGTCGCTGAACGCGTGCGGATCGGCCAGGTTCTCGGGACGGACTATCTGGTCATAGGCCGCCTCAGGGGTGTTGGCGCCGCCCGGAACGAGCGGCAGTTGTCTATCACCGGGGAAGTCATTGTCCGCACGCAGGCCCAAGGGACGGTTGATTTCCAGGTGCTCGAAGTCGCGACGCGTCAAGTCCGCTGGGCGGGGAGCGCAAGCGTCACCAATTCCGGTAACCTCGCCGCCGTGCTGGATGCCATCGCCACGCGGATAACCCGCGAGATTACCCAGACAATCTACCCGATGCGGCTTCTGCGCGCCGAGACGCCGGAGGAAATGATCCTGAACCAGGGTGGCGTCACCGTCGTCGAGGGCCAGCGTTTCCGTGCCATGCTGCTGGGCGAGGAAATGCGGGACCCCTACACCCAGGAAAGCCTCGGCCAGGTCGAGCGTCAGCTTGGCATCATCCAAGTCTATCGCGTGGATGACCGCCTGTCCTACGCCCGGCTTGTTGAGGGCGAGATGCCGCCGGCCGGGGCCGATGTTGTGCTGCGCCCCGCCCCGCCCACACCGCCGGCCCCGCCACGGCCCGCGCCGCGCAGCCGGCCCGACAACCGCTCGATGTTCGACTGAACGCAACCCGGCCGCCCGATCGTCCTTTGTTTCCGGATATTTCCGCGCTACATTGCCGGGCTGACGGAGACGATGATGCCAGACACGGTGCTGCCTGCCGGCGAAACCCTCATGGACCGCGCGCTCCGCCGCGTCACGGGCCTGTGGCGCGACATGGCCGATCGCGTGGGAACGCGCGAGGCCGAGGCGCAGGACATCGCGGCCCAGATGCGCGCCTGCCTGGCGGGCAAGGGGGGTGAGGTCTCGGCCCGTGGCCGTGCCGCCCTGCTCGCCACCGCCTATCGCAGCCTGCCGCGCGAGGAGCGCCTGGCCTTCCTGCGCACCCTGGCCGGCTTCGATGCCGACCCGAAGGCGGTCGAAGGCGCCATCGCCGCCTGGAGCGCCGCCCCCGACCCCGCCGCCCGCGCTGCCGCCAAGGTGCAGATGCGCCGCGCGCTGGAGGCCCCGCGCATCCGCCTGCTGCAGCAATTCGCGGCCATTCCGGACGGCATGCGCCTGCTGGTGGATCTGCGCGAGGACCTGCTCCGCGCCGCCGAGGGCGACCCGCTGCTGCGCGCCCTGGAGGCCGACCTCCGCGGCCTGCTGGCCGCCTGGTTCGATGTGGGCTTCCTCGAATTGCGTCGCATTGACTGGAACAGCCCCGCCGCGCTGCTGGAGAAGCTGATCCGTTATGAGGCGGTGCACCGCATCGAAAGCTGGGACGACCTCAAGAACCGCCTCGATTCCGACCGCCGCTGCTACGCCTTCTTCCACCCCCGCATGCCGGAGGAGCCGCTGATCTTCGTGGAGATCGCGCTGGTGAAGGGGCTCGCTTCCAGCGTGCAGGCGCTGCTGGACCCGACGGCCGATGTGCTGGACCCCACCCAGGCCGATACCGCGATCTTCTACTCCATCAACAACTGCCAGCGCGGGCTGGACGGAATCGCCTTCGGCAATTTCCTCATCAAGCGGGTGGTGGAGGTGCTGGGGCGCGAATTCCCGAACCTCAAGCAATTCGCCACCCTCTCGCCGGTGCCGGGCTTCTGCCGCTGGCTGTCCAAGCGGGAGGAGGCGGGCGACACCACCTTGCTCACGCCCGAGGAGGCCAACGCCATCCGCGCCGCCAGCGGCGCCGCGCCCGAAGTCGCGCCGCTGACCGCGCTCCACCTGCTGCTGGGCCGCCGCAACCTGGATGCCGCGGCGAACAAGGCGCTGGAAGGCGTGCTGACGCGGCTCTGCGCCCGCTGGGTGGCCGTGGAGGCCGGGCGCGACCCCAAGCGCGCCGCCGATCCGGTGGCGCATTTCCACCTGTCCAATGGCGCGCGGGTGGAGCGGGTGAACTGGCGCGGCGACACCTCCGAGAAGGGCATGCGCGAAAGTGCCGGGCTGATGGTGAACTACCTCTACGACCCCGCCTTCATCGAGGACAACCACGAGGCCTATGTGGGCGAGGGCAAGCGCCCCATGGCCAATGGGGTGAAGAAGCTGCTGAAGGCCTGAGTCGGTATTTCGCTGGCGGGCCCGGGGGCCGCGCCGCTAGGCTCGCGCTTCATTCGCGCCGTGAGGTCCCCCATGGCACCACCCTTCGTCCGGCGGGCCCTGCTCGCCGCCCCAGCCTTGCTGGCCGCGCCCGCCCGCGCGCAGTCGCAAACCCAGCTCGACGTGCTGCTGGTGCTGGCCATGGATGCCTCGGGCTCCATCGGCGAGGAGGAGTTCCGCCTCCAGCGCGAGGGCTATGCCGAGGCCATCACCCACCCCGCCGTGCTGGCGGCCATCGCCTCCGGCCGACGTGGCGCCATCGGGCTGGCCGCGCTGGAATGGGGCACGCCGGGCGGGTCGCAGGTGGTGGTGGACTGGATGCGCGTGGGCGGTATCGCCAGCGCGCAGGATTTCGCCGAGGCGCTGCTGGGCGCCCCCCGCACGCCGCAATCCTGGAACGCCATCGGCGACGCCATCCACCACGCAAGCCACATGCTGCGCGAAGGCCCCTTCACCGGGGAACGGCTGGTCATGGACATCTCGGGCGATGCCGGGGACATGCGCAGCCACCGCCCCGCCCCCATCGCGCGGGACATCGTGGTGCGGCGCGGCATGGTGGTGAACGCGCTGGCCATCGCGCCCGGCGGCCTGACGCGCAGCGGGGAGAACCTGGCCGCCCTCTACGAACGCGACGTGATCGGCGGCCCCGGCGCCTTCGTCATGCAGGCCGACAGCCGCATGGACCTGACGCGCTCGCTCCGCGCCAAGCTGATCCGGGAGATTTCCTGAGCCGCCGAAGCCTCTGGCGTTTCCCGCATGCCGCGCGTTACGCTCGCCCCACAACCAGGGGATGAAACGCCATGCCGCGCCCGATATACCGCGCCACAGCCGCCCTGACCGCGGCCGTGATGCTCTCCGCCTGTGTCAGCACCCAGGCCGGGCGTATCGGCGCCGATGACGGGCGCGACGCCTGCCGTGCCGAGCTGGTGGCGCTGGACAGCACCGGCGATTTCTATGGCGAGGCCATCCTGCAGGGCGCCGCCATCGGCGCCGTGGGCGGCGCGCTGATCGGCGGCCTCGCCTCCGGCCGGTGGGAGGGAGCGCTGGTCGGCGCCGTCGCCGGCGGCGCGGCGGGCGCGGCCACGGGCTACTGGGTGGCCGTGCAGCGCCAGGCGCAGGACCAGGCGGCCGTGACGGCGCAGATCGTGAACGACCTCTCGCGCGAGAACGCGCAGCTCGACCGCACGCAGGTCGCCTTCAACCAGCTGATGGATTGCCGCTTCCACTCCGCCGCGCGCGTGCGGGTGGCGCTGCGCGACGGGCGCATCAGCCGCCCCGCCGCCCAGGCGCAGATGGCCGATATCCGCGCGCGGACCGAGCGCGACATCCAGCTCGCCCGCACCATCAGCGGCCGCATCGGCACCCGCGCGGCGGAGTTCGACACGGCCGTGGACAATGTGGTGCCCGGCGGCAAGGACAGCGTGCAGCGCGCGGTGGCCAGCCGGTCGCAATCCGTGCGCGTCACCGCGCGGCAATCCGTGCCGGTGCGGCTGACGCCCAGCAGCAGCAGCGCCGAGGTGGCGCAGATCAATGCGCGCGAGGTGGTCTCGGCCCGCCCCGGCCGCGACGGCTTCACCTTGGTCGAGACCTCCTCGGGCGTGCGCGGCTATGCGCCCACCTCGGCCTTCCAGACCACGCGCGGCCAGGCCGCGACGCTCGGCCAGTCGCCCGAAGTGGCGGGCGGCGACGTGCGCAGCCTCGCCGCCACGAACCTGGTGCGGCGCGAGGGCTTCAACGACAGCCTGGGCAATGTGGAGCGCCTCGCGCAGTCGGGTGGCTTCGAACTGGCGGGCTGATGCGGGCCGCCTGGCTCCTTCTCGCGCTCGGCCTGCTCTGGGCCGGCGCGGCCCGGGCCGACCCCCCGCGTGAGCCGGTGCTGCGGGTGGAGGCGGGCGCCCATAGCGCGCCCGTCTCGCGCCTGGCCACCGACGCGGCGGGGCGCATCCTCGCCTCGGTGGGGGATGACAAGACGCTGCGCCTCTGGTCCCTGCCCGATGGCGCGGCGCTGGGCGTGCTGCGCCCGCCCATCGGCCCGCGCGGCGAGGGTGAGCTCTATGCCGTGGCGCTGACGCCCGACGGCACGCGCGCCTTCGCGGCGGGCTTCACCGGCCATGGCTGGGACGGGGCCTTCGCCATCTACCTCTTCGACACGGGCAGCGGGCGGATGCTGGCGCGGCTGCCCGGCCTGCCGGCGCCGGTGCTGCACATGGCCGTCTCTTCCGACGGGGCGCGGCTGGCGGTGGCGCTCGGCGCGCGCGCGGGCATCCGCGTCTTCGACGCGCGGCAGGGCAGGCTGATCTTCGAGGACAGCCAGGGCTGGCAGGGCGCGGCGCGCATGGTGGCCTTCTCGCGCGACGGGCGCCTCGCCTCCACCTCGGCCGATGGGCAGGTGCGGCTGCATGACGGGCAGGGGCGGCGCGTGGCCGCCCGCGCCCCGGTGCAGGGCGCGCGACCCTATGGCGTGGCGTGGTCGCCCGATGGCACTTTGCTGGCGGTGGGCTTCGAGGACCGGCTGCGGGTGGAGGTGGTCTCGGGCACCGACCTCGCGCCGGTGCTGACGCCCGACACCTCGCGCCTGGTGGGCGAAGGATTGCCCGCCGTGACCTGGGCGGGCGACGGGCAGGGCGGCGTGCAGCTCCATGCCGCGGGCTATGCGCGGGCGGCCGCCGCCGTGCCCGGCCAGCCTACCTTCGTGGTGCGCCGCTGGGCGGATTTCGGCCTGGGCCCGCCGCGCGACATCCCCGCCGCGCGGGACGCCATCGCGCATCTGCTGCCGCTGCCCATGGGCGGCGTGGCCTTCGCCGCCGCCGATCCGGGCTGGGGGCGCATCACCCCCGATGGCGCGCTGGCGCATTCGCCCACCGCGCCCAGTGCCGATTTCCGTGCGACGGGCGGGCGGCTCATGGCCAGCGCCGATGGGCGGGTGCTGGGCTTCGCCCTGGCCCCGCACGGCCCCCGGCTGCGCTTCGACGCCGCCGCCGGGCGGCTGGAGCCGGGCGGGGCCGAGGGGCTGGCCGCGGCGCGGCGCGAGGCCCCGCGCCTGCAGGTGACCGATTGGCAGAACCGCGACCGCCCGCGCCTCAATGGCCGCCCGCTGCCCGAAGCCCCCGGCGAGTTCAGCCGCAGCCTGGCCATCGCCCCCGATGGCGAGAGCTTCCTGCTGGGCTGGGACACCGCGCTGCGCCGCTATGACCGCCAGGGCCGCCTCCTCGCCGAACTGCCGCTGCCCGCCACCGCCTGGGGCGTGGTGGCGCTGGAAGGGGTCGCCGTGGTGGCGCTGGGCGATGGCACGCTGCGCTGGATCGGCCTGGACGGGCCGCGCATGACGGAGCGCGCGGCCCTCTTCGTCCATGCCGATGCCGTGCGCTGGGTGATGTTCACGCCCGAGGGCCTGTTCGACCACGCCCCCCTGGGCGGGCAGGAGCTGGTGGGGGTCCATCTCAACAATGGCCGCGCGCAGACGCCGGAATGGGCCAGTTTCCAGCAGGCCTACCGTGCCCTTTTCGCGCCCGCCGCCGTGCGCGCCCGGCTGGCGGGTGATCCGCGCCCGGCCCAGGACCGCATGGCCGAACTCGGCGATGTGCGCGCCCGCATCGGCCGCCTGCCGGCGCTGGCGCCCGGCGAGGCCTGCGCCGTCACCCCCGAGGGCTGCGTGGCCCTGCCCTGGGGCACGGCGGAGCTGCCGGGCGAGGCGACGGCGCTGCGCCTTTCCTTCGATCTGTCCGACCGTGGCCTGGGGCTCGGCCCGCTGGATGTCATGGTGAATGGGCGGCTGGCCATGCGCAGCCCCACCGCGCCGGGCCGGGCCGAGCTGGAAGTGCCGCTCGACCCCGGGCCCAACCGCGTGGCGGCGCGGCTCTACGCCGACGACCAGGCGCTGTTTGCCGAGGGCCCGGCGCTGGAGCTGCGCCGCGCCGGTGCCGCCGCCACCACCCCCGGCGCGGGGCGCCTCATCGTGGTGGCGGTGGGCGTGGACCAATACGCGGTGCGCGAATTGAACCTGCGCTTCGCGGTGGCCGATGCGCGCACGGTGGTGGACACGCTGCGCGCGCGCGGCGCGGGCGTCTTCCGCGAGGTGGTGGCCACCCTGCTGACCGATGCCCAGGCCACCCGCGCGAACATCCTGGGCGCGCTGGACGCCGCGGCCCGGCTGGCCCGGCCCGAGGACACCTTCGTGCTGTATCTGGCGGGCCACGGCATCCGCGCGGAGGGCGACCGCCGCTTCCTCTTCCTGCCGCACGAGGTGGCCGCCCCCACCGCCGACATGCAGGCCCTGCAACGGTCCGCGCTGGACGAGGGCGCGCTGGTGGCGGCCCTGGCCCGCATCCGCGCGCGGGACGGGTTCCTGTTCATTGACACCTGCCATGCCGGGCAGCTCACCATTGATAGCCTGGCGGCGCTGGGCAACGAGACGGGGCGCTTCCTGCTGGCCGCCAGCACCTCGGTGCAGGAGGCGCTGGACAGCTATGACGACCGCAACGGCGTCTTCGCCTTCGCCGTCAGGGAAGGGCTGACCGGCCGCGCGCCGGCGGACCAGGAGGGGCGCGTCTCGGCGCTCGCGCTGGGGGAATGGGTGACGCGCCGAGTGCCGCAACTGGCGGCCGAGCGCCAGCACCGGCAGGACGCGGTGTTCCGCTCCGCCCAGCGCGACCTGCGCTCCTTCCCCCTGGCGGGGGCGCCGCGGTGACCGGCGCTTCCAGTGCGTCGCGCCTCCGGCCTATGCTCCCTGGGAAAACCAAGGGAGCGAGCGGTTGAGCGGCGCGCTGGAGATGACCCAGACCAGCCGGCTTCTGAGCATCAGCACCACGCTGGGGCCGGATGCGCTGGTGCTGCGCCGCCTCTCGGTGCGCGAGGCCATCGGCGCGCCCTTCGCGCTGTCCGCCGAGGTCATCTCCACCGAGATGGAGCTGGCGCCCTCCGCCCTCATCGGCAAGCCCGTGACCTGCACCATCACCACGGGCCATGTGGCCCCGCGGCATTTCCACGCCATCGTGCGCAGCTTCTCGCGCGTCGGGCCCTATGGGCGGGGCCTCGCCTCCTATGTGATCGAGGCGGTGCCGAGGCTGTGGATGCTCTCCCGCACCGGGGATTGCCGCATCTTCCAGGACAAGTCGGTCAAGGACATCGTGGGCACGATCCTGGGCGAGAACCAGGTGGCGCCGGTGCGCTGGGGCGGCTCGGTGCCCACCACGCCGCGCGGCTATTGCGTGCAGTTCAACGAGACCGACCTCGACTTCGCCCAGCGCCTGCTGGAGGAGGTGGGCTGCGGCTATTTCTTCGAACACACGGAAAGCGCGCACACCCTCGTCATCGGCGGCGCCAACGCCGACTATCCGCTGGTGCAAGGCGACCCCCAGGTGATCCGCCCCGATGCGGATGTGATGGGCGCGCTGACCGAATGGCGCCCCGTCTCCGCGCTGCGGCCCGGCAAGATGAAGCTGGACGACCATGACGGGCTGAACCCCTCCCGCCTGCTGGAGAAAGAGGCGGCGACGGTGCTGAACTCCCCCGGCGCCGCGGCTTTCGAGATCTACCAATGGCCCGGCGGCAGCGCGGCCCGGCCCGACGCGGACCCGGCCAAGCTCGGCATGGAGGGGTATGAGGCGGGCGCGGACCTCGTCTCGGCCTCGGGCAATGACCCCACCCTGTTCGCGGGCGGGCGGGTGCGCGTGCTGCACGGGCTGGACGCCACCTCGCCGCTGACCTGGCTGCTGAACGAGGTGGTTCACGAGGCCTATGACGAGACGCAGCTCGCGGGCGATGGCACCGCGGGCTATTCCAGCCGCCTGGTGCTGATGGCGGCCGACCGGCCCTGGCGCCCCGCCGCTCCGCGCCCGCGCCCACCCATGCCCGGCGTGCACAGCGCCATCGTCACCGGCGCGGCGGGCGAGGAGATCCATTGCGACGAATACGGCCGGGTGAAGGTGCATTTCCTGTGGGACCGCGCGGGCCCGCGCGACGACGCCTCCTCCTGCTGGGTGCGGGTGGCGCAGGGCTTCGCCGGCGCCTGGGGCGGGTCCTGGACCTTGCCGCGCGTGGGGGACGAGGTGCTGGTGGCCTTCGTCAGCGGCGACCCCGACCGGCCCGTCATCATCGGCAGCGTCTACAACGCCGAGCAGAAGCCCATCTACGCGCTGCCGGCCAACAAGACGCAATCGGGCTTCAAGACGCGCTCCAGCAAGGGGGGAGGGGCGTCCAACTTCAACGAGCTGCGCTTCGAGGACAAGAAGGGTTCGGAGGAGATCCACGTCCAGGCCGAGAAGGACATGACGCTGCTGGTCAAGAACGACCGCACCGAGACGATCAAGCGCCACCGCACCGAGACGGTGGACGGCAAGCACACCGAGACGGTGAAGCTCGACCGCAGCGCCACCATCACGCAGGGGAATGAAAGCCTGCTGGTGAAGATGGGGAACATGGACACCAAGGTCTCGATGGGGAACCAGTCCACGCTGGTGGAGCTGGGCAACATCTCGACCAAGGCGAGCCTCGGCAAGATCGAGATCGAGGCCTTGCAGTCCATCACGCTGACCTGCGGCGGCAGCAAGATCCACATGACGCCCATGGGAATCGAGCTGGAGGCCATGATGATCACGGTGAAGGCCTCGCTGAACCTCGAGACCTCCGGCGTGATGGTCACGCACAAGGCGAATGGCATCATGACCATCCAGGCGCCGCTGGTGAAGATCAACTGATGGCCGCCCCCCCCGACAAGACGCCCACCGACAAGATGGCGGTGCCGCTCGAACCCCTGCTGCCGCGCCTCGAACTGGACGAGGCCGGGCAGGAGGCCCTGCGTGGCCTGGCCGATGCCACGGCGGGCGTGGCGCGGCTGGTGGCGCTGGAACGCCACAGCGACGCCGCGCGCCTCGCCGCCCATGCCCTGCCCCGGCGCGAGGCGGTGTGGTGGGCCTGCATGTGCGCGCGCGCCATCCCCGACCCCGGCCGCAAACCGGTGGACGAGGCCGCGCTGCTGGCCGCCGAGGCCTGGGTGCGCCGGCCGGAGGAGGCGACGCGCCGCGCGGCCATGGCGGCGGCCGAGGCCGCGGCCTTCCGCAGCGCGGAGGCCTGGGCGGCGGTGGGGGCCTTCTGGTCGGGCGGCAGCATGGCGCCCGAGGGCCAGCCCGCCGTTCCCCCGGCCGAGCATTTGACGGGCGTGGCCGTGGCCGGCTCCGTCGTCCTGGCCGCCGTGCGCGTGCGGCCCGAGCGCGGGCCCGCGCGGCTGCTGCGCTTCGTGGCCTCGGCGCGCGACATCGCGGCCGGGGGGGCGGGGCGGATGGAACCGGAAGGGAACTGAGATGCCGCCGGCCTCACGCATCACCGACATGCATGCCTGCCCCATGTCCACCCCGGCGCCCGTGCCGGTGCCGCATATCGGCGGCCCTGTGCTGACCGGCATGCCCACCGTGCTGACCGGCGGGCTGCCCCAGGCGCGCATCACCGACCTGTGCATGTGCGTGGGCCCGCCCGACACCATCGTGAAGGGCAGCATGACCGTGCTGGTCGGCAACCTGCCGGCGGCACGCATTGGCGACAGCTGCGCGCATGGCGGGGCGCTCATCATGGGGTGGCCCACGGTGCTCATCGGCGGTTGAGGAAAGCGCCGCCTCTACCACCACGCGCTTGACGGCCGCCCGCCACGGCATGCCTACTGCGGCACGAGGGGAGGGTCGGGAATGGTGCTGGTGCTCTCGGTGTTGCGCTGTCCCGACCAGGCCGTGCCCGAGCAGCGGCAGGTGCCCGGCGGCGAATACACGCTCGGCCGCGGCATGGAGTGCGACTGGCCGCTGACCGACCCCGACCGCGTGCTGTCCAAGCGGCATTGCGCGCTGGAATACTTGGCGGGCGGCTGGCAGCTGCGCGACCTCTCCACCAACGGCACCTTCGTGAATGGCGCGGCCGAGCCCGTGGGGCGCGACCAGGTGCGGCCGCTGCGCGATGGCGACCGGCTGCGGCTGGGCGCCTATGAGATCGAGTGCCGGGTGGTGCAGGAGGCGGGCTTCGGCGAGGCGCGCTGGGCCAGCGCGAGCGCCCTGCCGGACCCGATGGCGCCGCCGCCGCCCTCCGACATTTTCGCCGCACCCCTGCCCGGCCTCGGGCCGGCCGGCGGCACCCCGGCCGGGGGCGCGCCGCTGCTGCCCTCCGACTTCGACCCCTTCGCGCCCGATGCGCCCAGCCACAGCCTGCCCGACCACCGGCCCGGCACGCAGGACGTGTTCATCCCGCCCCGCGCGACCACGCCGGACCTGCTGCCGGAGGATTGGAACACCCCGCCCGCGCCGCCCCGCGCGCCCGACCCCGCCGACCCCTTCGCGCATCTGCCCGACCCCTTCGCCGATGCGCCGCCGCCATCCGGCTTCAGGGCGACCCCGCCGGCCGCCGCGCCCCGCCCGCCGTCCCCTCCCGCCTTCACCGCGCCGCTGCCCGGGCTGGGCCCGGCCCCGGCGCCCTTGCCGGACCCTTTCGCGGAAGCGCCGCCACCCGCCGCCTTCACCGCGCCGTTGCCCGGGCTGGGCCCCGCCCCGGCGCCCTTGCCGGACCCCTTCGCGGAAGCGCCACCACCGCCCGCCGCCCCACCGCCGGACCCTTTCGCGGAGCCGCCGGGCTTCGCCCCCGTCGCGTCGCCGCCGCCCATGTCCCCGCCAGCGCCCGCGCCGCCGCCTCCCATGGCCATGCCGGGCGCCGATGGCGGCCTGCAGGCCGCGCTGGAGATCCTGTTGCGGGGCGCGGGCCTGCCCCCCGCCGCCCCGGGCACCGACCCCGCCGCCGCCATCGCCCAGGCGGGAGAGGCGCTGCGCGCGGCGGTGGGCGGGCTGCGCGCCCTGCTGATCGCGCGCGGGGATGTGAAGCGGGAATTCCGCATCGAGCAGACCATGCTCCGCGCCGCCGGCAACAACCCGCTGAAATTCGCCGCGACGGACGAAGCCGCGCTCCAGGCCCTGCTGGCCCCGCGCGGCGGCGGGCCGGAGGCGGTGCGCGAAACGGTGGAGGACCTCACGGCCCACCAGCTCGCCACCATCGCCGCCACCCAGGCCGCCGCCCGCGCCCTGCTCGCGCGCCTCGCCCCCGCGGGGCTGGAGGCCGAGCAGCCCACGGGCGGCATCTCCCTGCCCGGCGCGCGGGAGAAGCGCCTGTGGGAGGCGTATCGGCGCCTGCACCAGCAGGTGCAGGACCAGTTCGAGGATGATTTCGACAGCGCCTTCGGCAAGGCCTTCGCACGCGCCTATGAGCAGGCGACGCGCGGCGGCCGCTGAACGACGTTTTTTCTGGAGGTCCGGCAGGCGGCATGGCGTGGAACGACAAGGTCGTCTGGCAGGAGGGCATGTTCCTCCGCGCCCAGCACTTCCAGCAGCAGGACCGCTATTTCGAGGCGCTGCTCCAGGCGCGCGCCGCGCCGCTGCGCCCGCACCCCTGGGGCATCACGGAACTCGCGCTGGACCGCGACCTGCTGGCCGCCGGCAAGTTCGCCCTGTCCAACGTGGCCGGCATCCTGGAGGATGGCACGCCCTTCGCCATCCCGGGCAGCGCCGACCAGCCCCCGCCGCTCGACCTGCCGGAGGGCACGCGCAACCAGGTGGTCTATCTCGCTTTGCCGGTGCGCCAGCCGGGCAGCCCGGAGGTGGCCGCCGGCGTGGAGGATGGCGCGGGCCGCGCGCGCTACGGGCTTTCCGCCTTCGACGCCTATGACACCCATTCGGACGCCACCCTGCCGGCGCAACTCGCGCTCGGCCGCCCGCGCCTGCGCTTCATGCTGGAGAGCGAGGAACGCGCGGGCTTCACCTGCCTCGGCCTCGCGCGCATCGTGGAGGTGCAGGCCGACCGGCGCGTGGTGGTGGATGACCGCTTCATCCCGCCCTGCCTGCGCGCCTCGGCCGTGCCGCCGCTGGCCAACATCCTCTCCGAACTCGTGGGCATGCTGGGCCAGCGGGCCGAGGCCCTGGCCGCGCGCCTCTCCCAGCCCGGCGCGCGCGGCGTGGGCGAGGTGGCGGATTTCCTCCTGCTCCAGGCCATCAACCGCAACCTGCCGCTGCTGGCGCACTACGCCGATGCGGGGCTGGTGCATCCGGAGGAGCTGTTCCGGGTGCTGGTGCAGCTCGCCGGCGAACTCGCCACCTTCACGGCACCCGACAAGCGCGCGAGCGCCTATCCGGCCTATCGGCACGACGACCTGCAACGCAGCTTTGCGCCCGTGATCGCGGACCTCCGCCGCAGCCTTTCGGCCGTGCTGGAGACGACGGCGGTGGAAATCCCCTTGCAGGAGCGCAGCCACGGCGTGCGCGTGGGCCCCATCCTGGACCGCAACCTGCTGCGCGGGGGGCAATTCGTGCTGACCGTGATGGCCGACATGCCGGCCGAGAACACGCGGCGCCTCTTCCCCAACCAGGTGAAGATCGGCGCGGTGGAGCATATCCGGGAACTGGTGCACGTGGCCCTGCCCGGCATCATCGTGCGGCCCCTGCCGGTGGCGCCCCGGCAGATCCCCTTCCACGCGGGCGCCGTCTATTTCGAGCTGGACCGCGGCTCACCCCATTGGCAGCAGATGCAGACCAGCGGCGGCTTCGCGATCCATGTCTCGGGGGATTTTCCCAATCTGCGCCTGAGCCTCTGGGCCATCCGGGCGGATCGGTGAGGAGGCGGCGGCGATGAGCGACAACCCCTTCGGCGAACCGGACGACGCGGACCGCACCGTGATCCGTGGCGCGGGCGGCGCCGCCCCGCCGCCCCGCGCCGCCACGCCTCCGCCCATGCCCATGGGAGCCGCGCCGCGCGCGCAGCCCCTGGCGGGCGAGGCCGAGGCGCTGCCGCGCGTGGGGCCGGGGCCGCTGGCCGCCGCCGCCTCGCCCTTGCTGGAAATCCTGGCGCGCGTGGCCAATGCGGGCCTGGCCGGCGCCCCCAACCCGGAGGAGCTGCGCGAGCGCACGCTGCGCGCCTTCCGCCAGTTCGAGGCCGATGCGCGGGCGACCGGTGCCAGCGCCGAGGAAATCCGCGCCGCGCATTATGTGCTTTGCGCCGCGCTGGATGATGTGGTGCTGGCCACCCCCTGGGGCGCGCAATCCGCCTGGTCGGTGAAGTCCATGGTGTCGAGCTTCCACCAGGAAACCCGCTCGGGCGAGCGCGTCTTCGACGTGCTGACGGCGATGATGAAGGACCCGGGCCGCTTCAAGGGCACGTTGGAACTGACCTACCTCGCGCTCTCGCTCGGGCTGCAGGGGAAGTATCGGCTGATGCCGCGCGGCGCGGCGGAACTCGATCGGGTGCGGGAGGGGCTGTACCAGCTTCTCGTCCAGATCCGGGGCGAATGGGAACGGGAACTTTCGCCGCGCTGGCGGGGCGTGGACGCGCCGCATCGCGGGCCCTCGCGCTCGGTGCCGGCCTGGGTGGCGGGCGCCTTCGCGCTGGCGGCGCTCGGCGGTGGCTGGTGGTGGCTGGGCGGCGGGCTGGGCGCGGCGGCGGATGGGCTCTATGCGCGCATGGCGGCCCTGCCGCCCGGCGCGCCGCCTTCCATTGACCGCACGGCGCCGCCCGTGCCGCCCGCGCCGCCGCCACCCCCGCCGCCCACCGCCACGCCGCGCCCCGACGTGGTGCCGGTGCTGCGCCGCTTCCTGGCGCCCGAGATCGCGGAGCGGCTCGTCACCGTCGAGGCCGATGCGCAGCGCGTCATGGTGCGGCTGCGGAACACGGGGATGTTCGCCTCGGCCTCCGCGAGCGTGGAGCCGCGCTACCAGGACATATTGCGCCGCATCGGCGAGGCGCTGCGCGAGGAACCCGGCCAGGTGCTGGTGCTGGGCCATTCGGACAACGTGCCCATCCGCACCGTGCGCTTCCCCAACAACCAGGCGCTGTCCGAGGCGCGGGCGCGGGACGCCATGCGCATCCTGGTCGCGGCCAATGGCGACGCGTCGCGCTTCACCGCCGAGGGCCGCGCGGAAGCCGAACCCCTCGCGCCCAACACCACCGCCGAGGGGCGCGAGCAGAACCGCCGCGTCGAGGTCGTGCTGCAAAGGGAGGCCCGGTGATGCGCGCCTTCGTCACCATCCCCGCCTTGGGTGCTCTGCTGGGCGTGATCCTGCTGGGCGTCGTCGCCTGGATTTTCCTGCCGCTGCTGGGCGAGGCCTTCGACAGCATCTTCCTGCGCCTGCCGGTGGTGCTGCTGTTGCTGCTGGCCTGGGCGGGCTTCTTCTTCTGGCGCGGCCGCCGCGCCGCGGCGCGCGACGCGGGGCTGGTGGAAGCCGCCGCCGCGCCCGACCCCCAGGCCACCCGCAACGCCGCCGCCGCCGAGGAAGAGGAAGCCCTGCGCGGCAAGCTGACCGAGGCGCTGGCCAAGCTGAAGGCGGCGACCGGCGGCAAGGGCGGGCATCTCTATGACCTGCCCTGGTATGTCATCATCGGCCCCCCGGCTCGGGCAAGACGACGGCGCTGCTGAACAGCGGCCTGGAATTCCCCCTGGCCGAGGGCCGCGTGGCCGGCGTCGGCGGCACGCGCTTCTGCGACTGGTGGCTGAGTGAGCGCGCGGTGCTGATTGACACCGCCGGCCGCTACACGACGCAGGACAGCGACGCGGCGGCCGACAAGGGCGGGTGGGAACGCTTCCTGGATTTGCTCAAGAAGAACCGACCGCGCCAGCCCTTGAACGGGGTGCTGGTGGCCTTCGGGGTAGACATGCTGGCGAAGCTGGACGCCCCGCAGCGCGAGGCCCATGCGCGCTCCGTCCGCCGCCGCGTGAAGGAGCTGGAGACGCGGCTGGGCCAGCGCCTGCCGGTCTATTTCCTCGTGACGAAAAGCGATCTGCTGCCCGGCTTCATCGAGTTCTTCGACGACCTCGACAAGACGCAGCGCGAACAGGTCTGGGGCTTCACCTTCCCGCCCAGCGCGGCACCCGAGGGGCTGGCCGCGCAGTTCGGCACCGAGTTCGCCGCGCTGCAAGAGCGCCTGATGGCGCGGTTGATCGAGCGTTTGCAGAACGAGCGCGGGCCGGCGCAGCGTTCGCTCATCGCGGGCTTCCCGGCGCAGTTCGCCTCACTGGAGGGCGCGCTCTCCGCCTTCGTGCAGGCGGCTTTCGGCGGATCGAAGCTGGACCCAGCGCCCTTCCTGCGCGGCGTCTATTTTACGTCCGGCACGCAGGAGGGCACGCCGCTCGATCGGCTGGCGGGGGCGCTGTCGCGCAGCTTCGGCCTCGACCCCGCGCGGCCCGCGGGCATCATGGGCCAGCGCGGCCGCGCCTATTTCCTCGGCCGACCACTGCGCGAGGTGGTGTTCAACGAGGCGCGCCTGGCCGCCAACGACACGGGCGCCGAGAAGCGCCGGCGCCTCGTGCAGATCGGCGCCTGGGCGGCCGCGCTGCTGCTGGTGCTGGGCGGCGGCGCCTGGGGCTGGATGGCGAGCGGCACGGAGGAGGCGCGCAACGCACGCCTCGCCACGGCCGTCACGGCGGCCGAGCAGGCCGGCGCCGGCGCGCCGCTGGACCGCGTGACCAGCCCCGACCTCTCGGGCGTGCTGGGCTATCTGGAGGCGGCGCGCGCCCTGCCGCCCGCCGCCTCCGGGCCGGGGCCGGGGCTGGGCCTCAGCCAGGAGGAATTGCTGGAGCAGGGCGCGCAGAGCGCCTATCGCCGCGCGCTGGACCGCGTGCTGCTGCCCCGCCTGCTGGCGCGGCTGGAGACCCAGATCCGCGAGGGCATCCAGCGGCCGGAATTCCTCTACGAGGCCGTGCGCGTCTATCTGATGCTGGGCCGCCAGGGGCCGCTCGACCGCGCGCTGGTGCGCGAATGGTTCGCGCTGGACTGGCAGACCACCTTCCCGGGTGCCGTGAACCAGCCGGGGCGCGAGGCGCTGGCGCGGCATCTCGACGCCATGCTGGCCTCGCCGCTCGCGTCCTATCCGCTGGATGGCGCGCTGGTGGACCAGGCGCGGCGCGTCTTCTCGCGCCTGCCCATGGCGCAGCGCGTCTATGGAAGGCTGCGCCCGCTGGCCGAGAACGTGCCCGCCTGGACGCCCGCGCCGCATCTGGGCCCCGCCGGGCAGCGCTATTTCGTGCGGCCCTCGGGCCGGCCGCTGACCGAGGGGGTGCCGGGCCTCTTCACCATCCGGGGCCTCTACACGGCGGTGCTGCCGCGCCTGCCCCAGGCGGTGCTGGAGGCGGCCAGCGAAAGCTGGGTGCTGGGGCCCGAGGCGGCGACCGGCGGCGCCGGCGATCCGCGCCGGCTGGAGGCGGACATCCTGGCCCTCTACGCCGCCGACTACGTCCGCGCCTGGGAAGCCCTGCTGGGCGACCTGGTGCTGCCGCCGCTGACCAGCCTGAACGCCTCGGCCGAGGCGCTGAACCTGCTCGGCGCGCCCAATTCGCCGATGAAGGATCTGCTGCGGGCCATCGCGCGGGAACTCTCGCCCGGCACGGCGCCGGAGGGCGTCGCGGCGGCGCAGGGCGCGGCCGCGCAGGCGGCCCAGGCGGCGGCGCAGGCGGCGGGGGCCGCGGCCTCACGCCTGGCGGCCGCGGTGGGCGCGGCGGCGGGCGAGGGGGGGCCACCCTCGTCGCCCGGGTGGTGGAGCCGCATTTCCAGCCGCTGCGCGACGCCGCCGGCCCGCCCATTGACGGCGTGCTGGCGATATTGAACGACCTCTACGTGCAGGTGGCGCGGCTGGCCAATGCGCCGCCGGGCACGGTGCTGCCGCCCTCGCCCGGCCTCGATCCCGGGCAGCGGCTGCTCTCCGAGGCGCAGCGCCAGCCGGAGCCGCTGCGCTCCTGGCTGACCTCGCTCGCCCAGGCCACGCAGCGGGCGCGGGCGGGCGGCGCGCAGGCGGCCATCGCGGCGGGCGGGGCGGCGCAACTTGGCCCCTTTTGCCGGGGGCTGGAACAGCGCTTCCCCTTCCGCCGCGCCATGAACGCCCCCGACATGCCGGCGGGCGACTTCCTGCGGATGTTCGGCCCCGGCGGGCTGATGGACAGCTTCTTCGCGCAGAACATCCGCCCCTATGCGGACGTCACGCAGAACCCCTGGCGGCCGGTGGCGGCGGAGGGTCTGGCGCCGCCCATCTCGGCGGCGGACCTCGCGCAGTTCCAGCGCGCCCAGGCCATCCGCGAGGCCTTCTTCCCCGGTGCGGGCTCCACCGGCTTCCGCTTCCAGCTCATCCCGCAGGGGATTTCGGCGGCGGCGACGGGGGCGGTGCTGGAGGCCTCCGGCGCGCAGCACGCGCTGACGCCGGGGGGCGGCGGGCGGCCCATCGAGCTGGCCTATCCGGCCGAACACCCCGTCACGCTGCGCTTCGACCCGCCCTCCTCGGCGGGCGATCTCAGCTTCGACGGGCCCTGGGCCACGCTGCGGCTGGTGTTCCTCAGCCGCGTGATCGCCACGCGCGACCCGGACCGCTTCCGCCTGACCGTCACGCGGGGCGACCGCAGCGCGGAATTCCTGCTGGTGGCGCAGAGCAGCGTGAACCCCTTCGGGCTGCGCGAATTGCTGGAATTCCGCTGCCCCGCCCTGCCGGCCCCCAACTGATGGCCACCGGGCTGTTCGGCAAGCTTCCGGCGCATGGCGACTTCGTGCGCCGCGCCTTGCCGCGCGGCTTCACCGACCCCTGGGATGACTGGCTCTCGCGCGGGATGGAGGCGGCGCGCGCCGCGCTCGGCGAGGATTGGGCGGCGGCCTGGGAGGCCACGCCCCCCTGGCGCTTCCGCCTCGCGCCAGGCGCCTGCGGGCCGCACGCGGTGATGGGCGTGCTGGTGACCTCGGCCGACCTGGTGGGGCGGCGCTTTCCGCTGACGCTCGCCGCCGTGTTGCCCGCCGCCGCCCTGCCGGCGCCGCCCGAATGGTATGCCGCGCTGGAGGAGGCCGCGCTGGTGGCCCGCGCGGGCGGGCTGGACGCCGATGCGCTGGCCGCGCGCCTGCCCCCCGCCCCGCCGGACGATCCCGACGCCACGCTGGACGGGCGCAGCCTGTTCTGGAGCGAGGGCCTGGCCCCACGCCCCATGCCGACGGATTTCCTCTCGCTGCTGGCGGTGCCTGCATGAGCAGCTCCGCCGCCACCCACCCCGGCGCGGTGCGGCCGCGCAACGAGGACCAGGTGGTGGCGCGGCCCGATCTCGGCCTCTGGGCCGTGGCCGATGGCGCGGGCGGCCATGGCGCGGGCGAGGTGGCGAGCGGCGCCATCGCCGAGGCGCTGGAGGCCATCCCGCCCGGGCTGACGGCGGCCGAGATGCTGGCCCAGGTGCGGCTGCGCCTCGCCGCCGTGCATGCGGCGCTGCGGGTGCGGGCGCTGGCGCGGGGGCCGGGCGGCATCATCGCCTCGACGGTCGTAGTGCTGCTGCTGCGGGGCGGGCATTTCGCGGCCCTCTGGGCCGGGGACAGCCGCCTCTATCTGCTGCGCGAGGGCGTGCTGCGCCGCGTGACGCGGGACCATTCCGCCGTGCAGGAGATGGTGGATTCCGGCCTGCTGGCCGAGGCGGAGGCCGAACGCCACCCGCACGCCAATGTCATCACCCGCGCCGTGGGGCAGGAGGGCGAGGTGGTGCTGGACAAGGTGGCTGAGCGCCTGCTGCCGGGCGACCAGTTCCTGCTGTGCAGCGACGGGCTGTTCAAGGATCTGCCGGAGGCGGGGCTGGGTGCCATGCTGGCGGCGGGGATGGAGGCGCCGGCCTTCATCGAGGCCGCGCTGCGCGCCGGTGCCCGCGACAATGTGAGCGCGGTGGTGGTGCGCGTGTGACCGATGCCGGGACGCGCCCGGCACCGGCCGCGCGCGGCGGTCAGGTCAGTTCGGACTTCGCGATGTCGTAGATCACGTGGCCCGTCGTCTTCGACTCGAACTTGTCGTTGATGTCGAGATATTCGCTGTCGATCTTGGTGAAGTTCAGGCTGATGCTCTCGGTCGGCCGGTCACCGCCGGAGGAGATGCTGTAGCCCGAGACCAGCGTGTCGGTCAGGATGTACTTCTGGAACGAGACGTGCTTGCCGTTGTTGTCGGTCTGGGTCAGCTCGATCTTGGTGACCACGGCCTTCCCGCCGATCGCGGCCTTGAGGATGAGCGGCGAGGCGATGTCCATCGTCTTGGTGACGACGATCTCGCTGACGGAGGGGGCCGTCGCCTCGCGCTTGGAGCCGCCGCCCACGCCGGAGGAGATGCCGCGGCCCACGCCGAACTGGAAGGAGTTCACCTCGATCCAGTCCTTGTGGGTGAGCTGCGTGGTCTCTCCCTTGATGTCGCCCAGCTTCAGGAAGATAGCCATGTCGTTTCCACTCCGCGCGCCGCGCCCTTTGGGCCGGTTCCCACCCCGCGGCGGAGGGGTGGGACCGGTGGTTGGATCGGCGGGCACATCCCGCCAACCTGAAAGTCACGCGCCAAGAACACCTCTCCGCACGGGTCTTCCCGCGGAGGGCGGCTTTCGGCTCGCCATGGCCGGAACCTGTGCCATCACCGATGGGTGGCACGGCGAACGGGCGCACCTGCCGAAGTTACAACATCTCTAGTCCAGGTTGTAGCTGAAACTGCCATCCGCCCCCAGCCCGACCGCGACACGGGAAATGGGCTGCCCCTCAGCCAGACGCGCGAGAATGCCGGCCGACAATTGGGGAAGCAATGTACGATTGAGGATATTCTCGATGTTGCGTGCGCCGCTCTCGACTTCGCGGCAACGCTCCACGATGGCCAGTGGCACGGCCTCATCCACTTCAAAGGCCACGCCGTAGCTTTCGCGCACCCGCTTGCCGATACTGGCGAGCTTGAGGCCCACGATCTGCTTCAGCACATGGTCGGCCAACGGGTAGTAGATGACCACGTTGCAGCGGCCGAGGAAGGCGGGCTTGAACACCTTCAGCAAATCGGGGCGCAGCGCCTCCACCAATTGCTCGGGCTCCGGCGCCGTGTCGGGGTCGGCGCAGAGCTTCGCGATGGTGTCCGTGCCGGCGTTGGACGTCATGATGATGACGCAGTTCTTGAAGTCGATGTCGCGGCCTTCGCCGTCCTTCATGTTCCCCTTGTCGAAGACCTGGTAGAACACGTCCTGCACGCCCGGGTGGGCCTTCTCCATCTCGTCCAGCAGGATCACGCTGTAGGGGCGCCGCCGCACGGCCTCGGTCAGCACGCCGCCCTCGCCATAGCCCACATAGCCGGGCGGGCTGCCCATGAGGGTGGCGACCTTATGCTCCTCCTTGAACTCGCTCATGTTGATGGTGGTGAGGTTCTGCTCACCGCCATAGAGCAGGTCCGCGAGCGCCAGCGCCGTCTCGGTCTTGCCCACGCCCGAGGTGCCGGCCATCAGGAAGACGCCGATGGGCTTGCGCGGATCGGCCAGGCCCGCGCGGTTGGTGCGGATGGCCTCGGCGATGGCGGCCAGCGCGTGGTCCTGGCCCACGACGCGCCGCATCAGCTGGTCCTGCAAGGTCAGCACGGACTTGATCTCGTCGCCCGCCATGCGGCCGAGCGGGATGCCGGTCCAGGTCGCCACCACCTCCGCCACCGCCTGGCCGTCCACCACGGGGTGGACCAGCGGCTCCTCGCCCTGCAGGGCGTGGAGCTCCTCGGTCACCTTCGCGAGTTCGGCGCGGGCGGCCTCGGTGTCGTGGCCCTCGGCCGGGGTTTCCAACCCCTCGCGCAATTCGCGGATGCGGGTGACGAGGGCCTTCTCCTGCTCCCAGCGCGTCTTCAGCGCTTCCAGTTCCGTCTCGACCTCGCCCTGTTCCTCGGTCAGCGCCGCGATGCGCTTCGCGTGGTCGCCGCCGGTCGCCGTCTCGCGCCCCAGCGCCGACAACTCCGTGGCGATCAGCGCGAGGCGCCGCGTGCGGTCCTCGATGGCGGCGGGAATGGCGGCCTGGCTCATCGCCACCCGCGCGCAGGCGGTGTCCAGCAGGGAGACGCCCTTGTCCGGAAGCTGGCGGGCCGGGATGTAGCGGGCGGAAAGCCGCACCGTCTCCGTCACCGCCTCGTCCAGGATGCGGACGCCGTGATGCTTCTCCAGCGTGGCGACGAGGCCGCGCAGCATGGCGTTCGCCAGCGGCAGGGTGGGTTCCTCCACCTTCACCACCTGGAAGCGGCGGGTCAGCGCGGCGTCCTTTTCGAAATACTTCTTGTATTCGGCCCAGGTGGTGGCGGCGATGCAGCGCATCTCGCCACGGGCCAGCGCGGGCTTCAGCAGGTTCGCCGCGTCGTTCTGGCCGGCGGCCCCGCCCGCGCCGATCAGCGTGTGGGCCTCGTCAATGAACATGACGACCGGCTGGGGCGAGGATTTGGCGGCATCAATGACGCCCTTCAGGCGGTTCTCGAACTCGCCCTTCACGCCGGCGCCCGCCTGCAACATGCCGAGGTCGAGCGACATGACCCGCACCTTCGCCAGCGCCTCCGGCACGTCGCCCTGGGCGATGCGCAGCGCCAGGCCTTCCACCACCGCGGTCTTCCCCACGCCCGCCTCGCCGGTGAGGATCGGGTTGTTCTGTCGGCGGCGGGTGAGGATGTCCACCATCTGCCGGATTTCGGAATCGCGGCCGAGGATCGGGTCGATCTTGCCGGCCTTCGCCTGGGCCGTGAGGTCCGTGCAGAACTGCTCCAGCGGCCCGCCGGCGCGGGGCGCGCCCTCGGTGGGCGTGGCGGCGGCACCGGGCGCGGGGGCGCCGGCCTGGCCCGCCTCCTCGCTGCCCTTGGTGATGGCGTCGAGGTTCTTCCGCAGCGAATCGGGGGCGATCTTCAGCAGGCTGGGCGCGCTGTCCCTCACGTTGCGCGCCAGCCCCTCATCGGCCAGCAGCGCGGCCAGCATGTGGCCGCTGCGGATGCGGCCCTGGTTCGCCTCCAGGCTGGTGATGAGCCAGGCCTCGCGCAGCCAGGCCACGATGTCGGGCGAAAGGCCGGGCGCGCGGCCATTGCCGGTGCGCATCTTGTCCAGCGCGCGCGTCAGCTCGGCCAGCACCGCGCCCGCCTCCACCCCCGCATCCTTCAGGATGGCGGTGACGTCGCTGCCCGGCGCCTCGACCAGCTTGAGCAGCACATGCTCGGCTTCGACATTGTAGTGGGTGCGGGCCACGGTCAGGCCCAGCGCCGCCTCGAACTGGCGCCGCGCGACATCGGTCAGCCGCGCAACGAGGGATTTCAGGTCAATGGCCACCATGAAGCCCGTTCTCCTCCCGCCCTGGTTGCGGCGTGCAACCGGAGGCTAGGGTCAGGCCGCGCGGCCTGTCCAGCGGCGCCGTTGCTTGGGGCGTTTCCATCGGCGTCCGGGCGAGGCTAGCCTGCAACCAAAGGCAGGAGTGGCCAGGCGATGAGCGAGGACGTCGTGGATGTGGCGGCGCTGGTGGCGCCGCTGGGCAGCGGGGATGGCGCGGGGGAATTCCTGCGCGACGACAAGTCCGCCGCCTCGCTCTACTACCGGCTGCGTGACGCCGTCTCCGGCGCGCGCGACGAGGACCGCGCGCGTGACAGCGAGGAGGGTTCGGAAGGCGCCGTCTCAGAGGGTTGGCGCCAGGTCCGCAAGCTGGGCGTGGAGGCGCTGACCGACCGCACCAAGGATTTCGAGGTGGCGGCCATGCTGACCGAGGCGCTGGTGCGCCTGGAAGGGCTGCGCGGCCTGACCGCCGGCGCCAAGGTGCTGACGGGGTTGCTGGAGCAGCACTGGGAGGCCGGCCACCCCCTGCCGGACGAGGACGGGCTGGACGGACGTTCCTACCCGCTGGGCGGGCTGGATGGCGGCGACCGCGACGGCACGGTGATGCAGCCCTTGCGGCGGGTGGTGCTGTTCGAACGCCCGGGCGGCGGCCCGTTGACCCTGCACCAGTATGAGGCCGCGACCGAGACCGCCGGCATCGCCGACGAGGAGCGGCGGGAGCGGCGCTACGCCCAGGGCGTGCTGCCGCTGGACACCATCGAGACCGAGGCGAAGTTCCGCCGCGACGCGCTGTTGGCGCTGGTGGCGCAGGTGGAGGCGGCGCGGGCCGCCTGGCAGGCCTATGCCGAGCAGGCGGATGCGCGCTTCGGCGTGGAGGCGCCCTCCACCCGCCGCGTCAGCGGGGTTCTGGAGCGCATCGCGGAGGTGGCGCGGCGGCTGCTGGGCCCGGCGGCGGAGGTGGCGGAACCGGTCGCGGCCGAGGCGGCAGCGGCCATGCCCGGCGTCGCGGCCGCGGCCGGGCCGGCGCCGGCCATGGGCTTCGCCGTGCCGCCCGGCGCCGTGGCCTCGCGCGAGCAGGCGCTGGAGATGCTGGAGAAGATCTCGGAGTTCTTCCAGAAGACGGAGCCGCATTCCTTCCTGGCCTACACCCTGGCCGACGCCGCGCGGCGCGGGCGCATGACGCTGCCCCAGCTGCTGGAGGAGGTGTTGCAGGACGAGACGGCGCGGACGGCCATGCTGACCGCCCTGGGCATCCGCCCCACCCCGCCGGAGTAGCCGCCCCCGCAGGTTCACGCGGGGAGGCGGCGTCGCGGCTTCTCGTTGACGGCGCGAAGGGCTTCGACTTACGCTCGCCTTCGGGTTGTGGCCGCGCGCCGCGGCGCCATTCAAGCCCGGCGGTCACGGGCGTTCGCACATGAAGACAGGGCCGGGGCCCCGGCGCCAGGGAGATGCCATGTCAGGCTCCGTTCACGACAAGCTGAACCGCGTGCGCAAGCCGCGCGTCCACATCACCTATGAGGTCGAGACCGAGGGCGCCGCGATCGAGCGCGAGCTGCCCTTCATCGTCGGCGTCATGGGCGATTTCGCCGGCGACCCGACGGAGCCGCTGAAGCCGCTCGCCGAACGCAAGTTCACCCAGATCGACCGCGACAACTTCAACGATGTGATGGCGCGCATCGCGCCCGGCCTGAACATGAAGGTCGAGAACACGCTGGCCGGCGACGGCAGCGAGATGGCCGTGAATCTCAAGTTCAAGTCCATCGAGGATTTCGAGCCCGCCCGCGTGGCCGAGCAGGTGCCCGCGCTGAAGGCGCTGATGGAGACCCGCGCCAAGCTGCGCGACATGATGAGCAAGGTGGACAACTCGCAGCAGCTGGAAGAGCTGCTTGACGAGGTGCTGCAGGACGATGCGAAGCTGAAGGCGCTCTCCGCCCAGCTCGGCCTCGACAAGCAGGAGGGCTGAGGCCATGAGCGGAACCGAAAGCGCGCCCGCCGGCGCCGCCGCGACCACCACCACGGAAGACGGCCCCTCGCTGCTCGACCAGGTGCTGGGTGCCACCCGCCAGACCGAGCGCGACCGCGCGCAGGAACTCATCAAGGCGCTGACCGAGGAGGCGCTGAAGGGCACCGTCACCTACAGCCGCAACCTGACGCAGACCTTCAACCGCGCCATCGCCGAGATTGACCGCAAGCTGTCGCAGCAGCTCAACGCGATCATGCATCATGAGAAATTCACGAAGCTGGAGGGCTCCTGGCGGGGGCTGCACCACCTCGTGATGAACAGCGAGACGGGCACCAGCCTCAAGATCCGCCTGCTCCAGGCGAGCAAGCGCGAGCTGAACCGCGACCTGACGCGGGCGGTGGAGTTCGACCAGTCCGGCCTGTTCAAGAAGATCTACGAGAACGAGTTCGGCACCCCGGGCGGCGAGCCCTATGGCGCGCTGATCGGCGACTATGAGTGGACCAACCACCCGGACGACGTCGAGACGCTGCGCCTGATGTCCAACGTGGCGGCGGCGGGCTTCTCGCCCTTCATCTCGGCGGCCGGGCCGGGCATGTTCGGCTTCAACGACTACCGCGAGCTGTCCCGCCCGCGCGACCTGTCCAAGATCTTCGAGACGGCGGAATACGCGAAGTGGCGCAGCTTCCGCGACACCGAGGACAGCCGCTTCGTGACGCTGGTGCTGCCGCGCGTCATCGCGCGCCTGCCCTATGGCGCGAACACCAAGCCGATTGACGAATTCGCCTATGAGGAGGCGCCGTTCAACCCGGACGGCACCGCGAAGGCGATGGAGCACCACGAGTATTGCTGGATGAACGCGGCCTATGTGCATGCCGCGCGCCTGACCGACGCCTTCGCCCAATATGGCTGGTGCACCGCCATCCGCGGCGCCGAGGGCGGCGGCAAGGTGACGAACCTGCCGGCGCACGTCTTCACCTCCGACGATGGCGACCTCGACACCAAATGCCCGACCGAGATCGGCATCACGGACCGGCGCGAGGCGGAGCTGTCCAACAACGGCTTCCTGCCGCTGTGCCACTACAAGAACACCGATTACAGCGTGTTCTTCGGCGCGCAGACGGTGCAGAAGCCCAAGAAGTATGACCGGCCGGAGGCGACCGCGAACGCCGCCATCTCCGCCCGCCTGCCCTACATCATGGCCACCAGCCGCTTCGCGCATTTCCTCAAGGTGATGGCGCGCGACAAGATCGGCAGCTTCATGGAGGCGAGCGACGTCGAGGCCTGGCTGAACCGCTGGATCCAGAACTACGTGAACCCGATGGAGGGTGCGGGCCAGGAATCGCGCGCCAAATATCCGCTGCGCGAGGCCAAGGTGGAGGTGAAGGAGATCCCGGGCCGCCCGGGTTCCTACAACGCCGTCGCCTACATGCGGCCCTGGCTGCAGATGGAGGAACTCACCACCTCCATGCGGATGGTCGCGCGCATCCCGCAGAAGAGCTGAGCGGGCGGCCCTCGTGAACCACGGGGGCGCGCTGCGCGGGCCGGTGCTGGGCGGCCGCTTCTTCGGCCATGCCGCGCCCGAGGCCGCGCTGCTCGCGGCCTTCCTGGCGGAGGACGACCCCGCCGCCCTGCTGCGCGCCTGGTTCGGCACGGAGGCGCTGCGCGAGGCGGCGGCCCGGCCCGACCGCGCCGCGCGGCTGATGGAGGCGCTGGACCGCGACATCGTGGCGCTGGATGCTGCCATATCCCGCCAGCTCGACCGCGTGCTGCACGCGCCGCGCCTCACCCGGCTGGAGGGCTCCTGGCGCGGGCTGCGCTGGCTGGTGGATGGTTTCGCGCAGGACCGCCTGGTGAAGATCCGCCTGTTGCCGGTGCGCTGGCGCGACGTGGCGCGCGACCTGGAACGCGCGGTGGAGTTCGACCGCTCCGCCCTGTTCCGCCTCGTCTATGAGGAGGAGTTCGGCACCCCGGGCGGCGAGCCCTTCGGCATGATCGTGGCCGATTACGAAATCCGCGGCGGGCCGGCGCCCGGGCAGGAGGTGGATGACATCACCGTGCTGGCGCAGCTGGCCGGCATCGCCGCCGCCGCCTTCTGCCCCTTCGTGCTGCCGGCCTCGCCCGCGCTGCTGGGCCTCGATGATTTCCACGACGCCTCGCCCACGCTGAACATCCTGGACGCGCTGCGCACGCCCGAGCGCGCGCGCTGGCGCAGCCTGGCCGCGCGGGAGGACACGCGCTTCCTCGCCATTCTGTTGCCGCGCACGCTGGGCCGGCCGCTCTGGCGCGACGATGGCAGTAGGGATGACCGTTTCCGCTACCGCGAGCACGCAAAGGGGGCCGCGCAGCGCGTCTGGACCACGCCCGTCTATGCCATGGCCGCGGTCGCCGCCCGCGCCTTCGCGCGCTACCGCTGGCCCGCCGAGATCCGCGGCGCCGAGCCCGGCTGGGACGCCATGGGCGGCGTGGTGGAGACGCTGCCGCATGAGCGCTTCCGCGCCGACCCGCCCGGCCCTCCCCCCCGCCCGCCACTGGAACTGAGCCTGACCGACGAACAGGAACGCCAGGCGGCCGAGGCCGAGATGGTGGCGCTCTGCGGCCTGGAAGCCCTGCCCGAGGCGAGCTTCGGCGCCGTCCCCACCCTGCACCGCCCGCCGCGCATGACGAGCGAGGTGGCCAATGCCAACCAGCGGCTCTCATCGCAGCTCAACAGCGTGCTCTGCGTCTCGCGCTTCGCGCATATCGTGAAGCTGATGGGGCGCGACATGGTGGGCAGCTTCGCCTCGGCCGAAGATGTGGAATTCCGCCTGCAGACCTGGCTCAGCAAGCATATCAGCGGCCTGGCCGGCGGCGGCGACGCGGCCGCGCGCTATCCGCTGCGCGACGCGCGGGTGGAGGTGCGCGAGCGCCCAGGCCGCCCCGGCAGCTATGGCTGCACCATCCTATTGCAGCCACACTACCAGCTGGACGAGGTGGGGGCCTCCTTCCGCCTGGTCACGGAACTCGCGGCGCCACGGCAGGCCGCCTGAACGACAAGGAAACAAGGCGATGGCATCGGCGGGCGAGGCATTCAAGGCAGGCGATCTGGCGGCGGCCATCGCGGCGCAGCAGGCGGTGGTGAAATCCGCCCCGCGCGATTCCGGCGCGCGCTGGTTCCTGGCGGAATTGCTGCTCTTCGCCGGCGAGGCCGAGCGCGCGGACCGCATGCTGGACGCGGCGGTACTGGAGGAGCCCTCGCCCGCCGTGCTGGAATTCCGCAAGCTGCTGCGGGCCGAGGTCATCCGCCAGCAGGTCTGGGGCGAGGGCCGCGCGCCGCAATTCTCGGGCGAGGACGCGACGCCCGCGCAGACCGCCGCGATCCGCGCCGCCGTGCTGGCCCGCGCGGGCGAGACGGAACGCGCGGAGGAAGCCGCGCTGGCCGCCGAGGACAGCCGCCCCGCCACCCCCGGCACCGCCACGCTGGCCGACGGCACCACGCTGGACTTCGAGGATTTCCGCGATGCCGATGACCTGATGGCCCCCATGGTCGAGGTGCTCACCACCGGCGGCGACCACATCCTGGTGCCGGTGGAGCGCATCGAGAGCCTGGAATTCGAAACCCCCCGCCGCCCGCGGGATCTCGCCTGGCGCCGCACCACCATCACGCTCCGCGACGGCACGGAGGGCGTGGTCTACATGCCCGCCATCTATCCGGGGGCGGCCGCGCGGGAGGATGCGCTGCGCCTGGGCCGCGCCACCGAATGGACGGAAGGCCCCGGCCCCGTGCGCGGCCAGGGCCAGCGCCTCTTCCTGGTGGGCGAGGAGGCCGTGGCGCTGGCCGACCTCGCCACGCTGCGCTTCGCCGCGCCGGGATGAGCGGCCGCGCCCCGCCCCAGCGCCTGCGCCTGCCGCTGCTGGACCGGCTGATGGATGACCGCCCCGACCGTCTCGAGGAGGAACCCCTGAAGCTGTCGGAAGCCATGGACCGGCTGCGACTTTCCGTCCGGCGGGATTTGGAGGCGCTGCTCAACGCGCGCCGCCGCCGCTGGCCGCTGCCGGCCCAGACGCCCGAGCTCGCGCTCTCGCCGCTCGGCTACGGCATCCCGGACGCGACGGCGGGCAGCTACGCCCTGCCGGAGCGGCGCGAGGCGCTGGCGCTGGAGGTGGAGCGCATGATCCGCCGTTTCGAACCGCGCCTGCACGCGGTGAAGGTGACGCTGCGCGAGGGCGGTGATGAGCTGGACCGCACGCTGCGCCTGCGCGTGGACGCGCTGCTGCACGCCGAGCCCATCAGCTTCGAGACGCTGATCGAGGCCGTCAGCCACGAGGTCCGGGTGGCCGAGCGCGGATGAGCGAAAGCCTTCTCCCCTTCTACAACCGTGAACTGGCGGCGCTGCGCAAGCTGGCCGGGGAATTCGCGCAGGCGAACCAGAAGGCGGCCGGGCGGCTGCGCATCGCCACCGACGGCACGGTGGATGACCCGCATGTGGAGCGCCTGCTGGAAGGTGTCGCCTTCCTCGCCGGCCGCGTGCAGCAGCGGCTGGATGACGAGCTGCCCGAGATCACCGACGCGCTGCTGGAACTGCTCTCGCCGCATCTGCTGGCGCCGGTGCCCAGCATGGCGACGGTGCGCCTCTCGCCCAAGCGCGACGCGCGCGGCCCCGCTTTGGTGAAGCGCGGCACGCCCATCGAGACGGAGCCGGTGCGGGGCGAGGTGCTGCGCTACCTCACCTGCCATGACGTGACGCTCTGGCCCGTGCGGATCGAGGCGGCGCGGTTGATGGGCCTGCCGCTGGAGGCGCCGCCCAACCCGCGCGCGCCGGGGGCTTCGGCCTGCCTGCGCATCACGCTGCGGACCACCGCCGAGGGCTTGGGCTTCGCGGAGACGGGGCTCGACCGGCTGCGCCTGCATCTGCGCGGCAGCCACCAGGTCGCGGCCGCGCTGCACGAATTGCTGGCCACATCCTGCATCGGCGTCGCGCTGGCCGATGGCCCCCATGACGCGATGCCCACCCTGCTGGACCCCGCGCAGCTCCGCGCCGTGGGGTTCGAGCGCGAGGAGGCCGCGCTGCCCTGGCCGCAGCGCGCCTTCGACGGCCACCGGCTGCTGACCGAGTATTTCGCGCATCCGGAAAAGTTCCTCTACCTCGAACTCGGCGGGCTGGAGGCGCGCAGCCTCGTCCAGCAGGGCGACCGGCTGGAGGTCTTCCTCTATCTCAGCCGCGCCGCGCCGGAGCTGGAGCGCATCGTCGCGGCCGAGACGCTGGCGCTGCATTGCACGCCCATCGTGAACCTCTTCCCCCATCGCTGCGAGCCCATCGCGATGGACGGCACCCAGTCGGACTGGCTGGTCATCCCGGATGTGCGGCGCACGGCCGCGCTGGAGCTCTACAGCGTGGAAAGCGTGCGCGAGAGCCGCCCCGACGGCCGCCGCCGCACGGTGCTGCCCTTCCAGCGCCTGGCCCGCGACGCGGGCGAGGAGGCCGAGGCCGCGCCGATGCAATGGGTCGCCGCGCGCGGTTCCGCCGCCGCGCCGCTGCGGGGCACCGAGACACGGCTGCTGCTCTGCGACCCCGGCTTCAACCCCGAGGCCCCGGCCGATGGCGTGCTGACCATCGAGGGGCTCTGCCTCAACCGCGACCTGCCGGAGCTGCTGCCCTTCGGCGGCGGCCAGCCGAAATTGCGCATCAGCGACCCCGCCGCCCCGGCGGAGCCGATGGCGGAATGCCTCTACGCCCCCACGCCCCGGCTGCCGCCCCGCCTGCGGGACCGGGGCGCCTGGCGGCTGGTGTCGCACCTCGCCCTGAACCACCTCTCGGTGATGGGCGGGCCGGATGCGGCGGCGGCGCTGCGCGAGATGCTGCGCCTGCACGATCTGCGCGACACGCCGGAGACGCGCAGCGCCATCGCGGGCCTCGTCTCGGTCACGGCGGGCAGCGGGCTGGCGCGCATTCCGGGCCAGCGGCCGGGCGTCTTCGCGCGCGGGCTGGACGTGGCGCTGACCTTCGAGGCCCAGGCCTGGAACACCGGCGGCCTCTATCTGCTGGCGGCGGTGCTGGAACGGTTCCTGGCGCTCCAGGTCTCGGTGAACGGCTTCGTCCGCACCCGCGCCCTGCTGCGCGGGCGGGCGAACCCGGTGGCGAGCTGGCCGCCGCGCAGCGGTACGCGGGTGCTGCTGTGACGGCACGCCCGCCGAAGGACGCTCTCGCCCAGGACCCCGAGCTGTTCGACCTCGACCAGGCGGCCTTCGTCATCGCCCCCGGCCAGGACCCGGTGGAGCTGCCCTTCGCCAGCCAGCCGCGCCTCGCCTTGCCGCTCAGCGAGGTGACGGCGGCGGACCCCGCGACGGGCGCGCTGACCACGCCGCTCTTCGGCCTCATCGGGCCGGGGGGCACGCTGCCGCGCCACTACACCGCGACGGCGGCGGCGGAGCTGCGGGCGCGCAACCGCGCCCTGGCGCAGTTCCTGGACCTGCTGGCGCGGCGCTTCACCGGCATGTGGGTGAAGGCCGGCGCCAAGTATCGTCCCACCCGCGACCCCGTGCCCGCGACGCGCGCGCTGGACGCCGTGATCGGCCTCGGCACGCCGCATCTGGGCGCGCGCCTGGCCGTGCCCGCGCCCAGCCTGCGCTACCATGCGGGGCATCTGGCCGCCCGCACGCGCAGCGCGGCGCGGCTGGCCGCCATGCTGGCCGAGGAGGCGGGCACGGAGGTCGAGATCGTGGAATTCGCCGGCGGCTGGCTGCGCCTGCCGCCCACCGAGCAGACGCGCCTGGGTGCGGCCCATGCCGCGCTGGGGGATTCCGCCACAGCGGGCGCGCAGATCTGGGACCCGCAGGCGCGCTTCATCATTCGCCTCGGTCCGCTCGATGCCGCCGCCTTCGCCGAGCTGCTGCCCGGCCGGCCGCTGTTCGACCGGCTGTGCGGGCTGACGCGCCTCTTCGTGGGGCCGGAGCAGGAATTCGTGCTGAACCCGCTGCTGAAGCCCGAGGCGGTGCCGAAGGCCCAGCTGGGGGCGGGGGCGCGGCTTGGCCTCACCTCCTGGATGGGGGGTGCCAAGCCCCGCCGGTCGGTGGCCCGCGACGCCCTGCTGCGCCCGCCCGCCCTGTGAGGATGCCCGCCGCATGACCGTCTGGAGCCACGGCTACGTCGCCGACAGCCCCTACACCTTCTCCTACCAGCCCGCGCAGGCGCCGGGGCATCTCGCCATGGTTTGCGCCATGGCCGGCGTGGTCTGGGCGCCCCAGCCGCGCATGGCCATGCTGGACATCGGCTGCGGGCGGGGGCTGACGGTCAATGTGCTGGCCGCCGCCAATCCGGGCTGGCATGTGCTGGGGCTCGATTACAACCCGGCCCATATCGCAGAGGCGCAGGAGCTGGCCGATGCCGCCGGCTGTGCCAATGCCGGCTTCTGCGAGGCCGACCTGGCCGAGATGACCGATGCCGAGATGGACCGCCTGCCCGAACTCGACATCGTCACCATCCATGGCGTCTGGACCTGGGTGGCCGATGCGGTGCGGGCCGGCATCGTGCGGCTGCTGGCGCGACGGCTGAAGCCGGGCGGGCTGTGCTATATCGGCTACAACGTCCAGCCCGCCTTCGGCGCGGATGCGGCCTTGCAGCGCCTGTTCATGCACCTGGCGGGGCAGGCGCGCGGCTCCTCCCGCGCGCGGGTGGAGGCGGCGCTGGAACAGGTGCGGGCGCTGGCCGCCACCAACCCCGCCCAGCTCCCCTCCACGCCCATGCTGCGCTACCTGCTGGACAAGGAGCAGCGGCTGGACACCGCCTATCTCGCGCATGAATTCCTGACCGCGCATTGGCGCCCGGCCTTCCACGAGGATGTCTGCGCCGCGCTGGCCCCCGCCAAGCTGGAATTCGTGGGCAGCGCCACGCTGCACGAGAACATGCCGGACCTGCAGCTCGACGCCGCGCAGCGCGCCACGCATGACGGCATGCCGCCCGGCCCGGCGCGGGAGTTCATCAAGGATCTCTGCCTGCCGCGCGCCTTCCGCCGCGACGTCTTCATCCGCGGGCTGCGCCGCACCGACCATGTGGAGGCGCTGGACCGCCTGGTCATCGCCGCCTGCCGCGCCCTGCCGGAGGAAAGCCCCAAGCTCTCCGTGCCGGTGGGCGAGGCGGAACTCGTGCCCGCCATGTGGCAGCCCATCGCCGCCGCCCTGCGCGAGGGGCCGCAAAGCCTGCACCGCCTGCGCCACCTGCCCGAGGAGCGCCGCCCCAACCCGGCCGAGCTGCTGGCCGTGTTGCAGGGCACGGGGTTCGTGGTGCCCGTGCTGCGCGAGCCGCAGGTGACGGAGGAGGCGCAGCGCTTCAACCGCGCCCTCTTCGCCGCGACGCTGGCCAGCGGGGACCGGGAGGGGCAGTTCGCCCTGGCCTCCTCCGCCATCGCGGGCGGGCTGCCCTGCGCCTGGCTGGAAATGGCGCTGGCCGTGCAGCCCGACATCCTGGACGCCGCGCCCGAGGCCCTGGCCGCGCGGCTGCTGCCCCATCTGGACGGCGAGGACCAGGCGGAAGCCGCCACCCTCATCACCCGCATCCGGGCGGAGCGCATTCCCGTCTGGCGCGGGCTGGGCCTGCTGCCGGGCTGATGGGCGCCGCCTATTCCATCGCCTTCCAGGCCCAGCAGACCCCGGCGCATTTCGCCCTGGTCGCCGCCATGGCCGGCCACCCCTGGACCCCGCGCGAGCGGATGGTGGTCGTGGACCTCGGCTGCGGGCGGGGGCATGTGGCGCAGGTGCTGGCCGCGGCCAATCCGGGCTGGACGGTGTTCGGACTGGACCATGACGCGGCCGCCATCGCGGAGGCGCGGCAGCTGGCCGCCCGCGCGGGCCTCGCCAACGCGAATTTCCTGGAGCTGGACCTCGCCGCGCTGGATGGCGCGGAGCTGGACCGGCTGCCCGAATGCGACGTGGTCATGGCGCATGGAATCTGGGGCTGGGTGTCGGATGCGGTGCGGGCGGGGGTGGTGCGCTTCCTCGCGCGGCGGCTGAAGCCGGGCGGGCTCGCCTATGTCGGCACCAATGCGCTGCCGGCCTCCGGGGCGGAGGCGGGGCTGCAACGCCTGCTGCGGCACCTGGCGGGCGGCGAGGCCAGCGCCGAGGCCGCCCTCCATGCCATGTCCCGCCTGCGCGCCTTGGCCGGGTCCGGCGGCCTGAACCTGCCGCGCACGCCCATGCTGGAGCGCCTGCTGGCCGAGCCCTGCGTGCTGGAACCCGGCTTTGTCGCCCATGAATTCCTGACGCCGCATTGGCGCCCCGTCTTCCACGAGGATCTCGCCGCCGCCCTGGCCCCGGCCCGGCTGGAATTCCTGGGCAGCTGCAACCTGATGGAGGCCCTGCCGGCGCTGGCCGGCACGCCCGCGCAGCGCGCCGCCCTGGCGCCGCTGGAGGGCACGGAATTCGCCAAGGACCTGCTGCTGGCCCGCGCTTTCCGCGCGGACCTCTTCGTGCGCGGTCGGCGCCGGGTGGACCCTGTGGCCGCCATGGACGCGCTGCCGCTGGCCGCCTGGCAGGCGCCGCCCGCGGCCTCGCCCGCGCTGCGCACCGCCGAGGGAAGGGCCGCGCTGCCCGAGGCCGCCTGGGCGCCCATCGCGGCGCGGCTGGCCGAGGGGCCGGCGCGGCTGGGCGTGCTGCGCGCCGCGGTGCCGGAGGCGCTGCGCCCGCAACCGGCCGAATTGCTGGCGCTGCTGGTGGATACGGGCCTCTGCCTGCCCGTCTTCCGCCCGCCCGCCATGGCACCCGCCGCCACGCGCTTCAACCGCACCGCCGCCGCCTTCCATGCGCCGGGGGGCGAGGGCAGGGGGCATTTCGCCCTGGCCTCGCCCGTGGCCGCCGGCGGGGTGCCGGCCGGGGCGCTGGACCTCGCTTTGGTCGGCGCGCTGCTGGCGGGGGGCGATGCGGCGAACCCGGAGGCGCTGCTGACACGGTTCCAGCCCGGGCTGGGCGGCGGGGCGCGGCTGGTGGCGGTTTCACGTATCCGCGAAAGGCTGGCCGAGGCGCTGCCCCTGTGGCGGCGCTTCGGCATCCTTCCCGCCGGCTGACCGGCCGTTGCGCTTTCGCTTCCACCTGCCCGCCCTGGCGCTCTACGCTTCCGGCCGGAAACGCTGGCGTCTGATCGGCTTCGCTGGGATCGCCGAAGCCGTGAATCAGCCGCCCGGCCATTAAAGGAGGCCATGATGCCCACCTTCCTCCGCGCCGCGCTGCTGGTCTGTGGCGCATTGCTGCCCCTCGCCGCGCTGGCCCAGCCGCCCGCGATCCCCGCGCCGCCGGCCGCCGCGCCGCCCGCTTCCGCGCCTGATGCCGAGGAGCGCCAGATCATCGAAAGGCTGACGCGGGGCATCCGCGTGCCTGGCCGCCCGGGCAGCGAGGGCGCCACCAGCGGTGGCCCGGCCACCCCCCAGGGCGAGGTCGGCAAGGCGCAGGAGGCGGACGAACCCCCCTCGGTCAACCTGACCGTCTTCTTCCCCACGGGGTCCGCGCGCATCACGCCCCAGGCCGCCGACGCCCTGGCGGCGCTGGGCCGCGCGCTGAACCGTGAGGAGCTGCGGCCCTTCCGCTTCCGCGTGGAGGGCCACACCGACACCGAAGGCGATGCCCGCATGAACCAGATGCTCAGCGAACGCCGCGCGCTGGCGGTGCGCGAGCACCTGATCGAGAAGTTCGGGATCGCTCCGCACCGCCTCCTCGCGCAGGGCATGGGCGAGAGCCGCCTGCTGATCCCGACGCCCGACAATTTCCCCGAACCCCGCAACCGGCGCGTGCAGATCGTCAACCTGGGCGGGTAGAGTGCGGCAGGGGTCGGGCGGCCCCCGCTGGAAGGGAGGGCAGGGCACGATGGATGATGACGCCACCGTGCGGCTGGCCCGGCCGGGCGCGGTTCCGGCGTCAGAGGCCACGCCGCCGCGTCGCGGGCCGGCTTTGGCGGGGCCAATTCTGGCGGGGCTGGGCCTTGCGGTCCTCGTCGCGGGCGGGGCCGCGCTGTGGTGGTGGCCGCGCGAGGGGCCGCCGCCGGAGGCCCCGCTGGCCATGGCACCCCCCGTGGCGGCGCCGCCGCCCCCCATGGTGCTGGCGCCGCCCCCGGCCGTGGCGCCCTCACCGGAGGCGTCTGCTCCCTTGGCGCCTCCCCTCCTGGCGCCGCCGAGCCGCAGCCAGGCCGAGATCGCCGCCCATGTCGCCACCCGGCCCACCCTGTTCCGCTGGGACGCCAACCCGCTGGTCTTCGTGCTGGATTTCCCGGATCTGGCCAGCCAGGGGGCGGCGATGAACCGCGCTGCCGCCCTGATCGAGAAGGCCCGCACCCCGCGCGACCGCGTGCTGGACGATACGGCCCTGGCCGCCGCCATCGCCGCCGACCGCAACACGCCCTCGGACTACTATTTCGGGCACAATTACCGCGCCTCGGACCTCACGCGGATGTTCGCGCTGGCCGAGCGTGACGGCATCGCGCTGAACCCGCGGGAGCAATGGCTGCGCGAGCAGGTGGCGCTGGTGCAATCCCTCGCCCCCGGGCGGGATGCCGCCATCCTGACCATTCCGGGCCTGGGGCCCGAGGTCTCCCCCGCACTGCGCGCCGCCATCCTGCGGCACGAACTCGCGCATGGGCAGTTCTTCACCCTGCCCATGTTCGCCGCGCATGTGATGGCCGTCTGGCACCGCGGCATGACGGAGCAGGAGCGGGCCGCCATCCGCGCCTTCCTGGGCCGCGAGGGCTATGACACCGCGCAGGAGGAGATGATGGCCAATGAGGCCATGGCCTACATCCTCCACACGCCCGACCGCGCGGTCTTCGACCCGGTGCGGGAGCTGGGCTGGGACGAGGCACAGGTCGCGCGCATCCGCGCCCTCTTCGCCGAGGGCGCGCCGCCCGAACCGTGAATCAGGCCGCGACGCGCGCCCGGTCGAGGAAGTTCTTCAGGATGCCGTGGCCATGCTCGGAGGCGATGCTCTCCGGGTGGAACTGCACGCCATGGATGGGCAGTTCGCGGTGGGCGAGGCCCATGATGAGCCCATCCGCCGTCTCGGCCGTGATGGCGAGGCTGTCCGGCAGCGTCTCCCGCTTCACCACCAGCGAATGATAGCGCGTGGCGCGCAGCGGCGAGGGCAGGCCGGCGAAGAGGTCCTGGCCCTCATGCTCCACCTCCCACACCTTGCCATGCACGGGTTCGGGCGCGCGGATCACCTCGCCGCCGAAGGCCTGTCCGATCGCCTGGTGGCCGAGGCAGACGCCCATCAGGGGCAGCTTCGCCTCGGCGGCGGCGGCGATGAGCGGCAGGCAGATGCCGGCCTCATTGGGCGTGCAGGGGCCGGGCGAGAGCACCACCGCGTCGGGCCGCATGGCGAAGACGTCCTGCACGGTCAGCGCGTCATTGCGCCGCACCACCACCTCCACCCCCAGATCGCCGAGGAAGTGGTAGAGGTTGAAGGTGAAGCTGTCATAGTTGTCGATGAGCAGGAGCATGGGGTCCAACATGGCGAGGGGCCCATGCTCCGGTCAAGCGGTGCTTGAAGCGGCGCGTCACCACCCGCCGCCGCCCCGGCTGCCCCCACCCCCGCCCGAGAACCCGCCGCCCCCCGAGCCGCTGCGCGAGGAGGAGGGGGACCGTGCGGCCGAGCCATAGGAACTGGCCAGCGCGCTGCCGAGGCCCGACAGCCCCGACCCCCGATAGCGCCCGCCCCGGTACCAGCGCGGCTGGTAGCCCTCGGGCGAGGTCGCGGCGCGGGCCAGCACGTCGCTGAACTGCCGCGTCCAGGCCGTCTCCACGCCCAGCGCCACGGCATAGGGCAGCAGCGCCTCGAAATGCTCGGGCGTGCGGTCGGGCGGGTTGTGGAAGCGCAGTCGCTCGGCCTCCGCCACGGTCAGGTAGAGGCGCGTGCCCTCGATCTCGTCCAGCGCCTGGCGGCCGGTGGGGGTGGGCGCCTTCAGCAGATGGTGGAAGATCACGTTCACCGCGACGAGGGCGATGGTGCCCGCCACCATCTCCCAGCCGATGAACTCGGCCGCGAAGAGGACCCCGAACAGGGTGAACCCGGCGACGAACAGCCCGGCCACCGCGGCCACCACCAGGCCGAAAGCCTCGCGGATGCCGCCGCCCGCGCGCCATTGCCGGAAACCCCGGACGAGGCCGAGCGGAATGCGCAGCGTCACCGCCGCGAAGCCACCCACCATGATCACGAGGGGCGCCACCTCCAGCACATGCGGATGGGTCAGCGCCATGGCCGCCCAGCCCAGCAGCGTGATGAGCACGCCCAGCACCTTCCAGCCCGTGTTCCGGCGGAAGAAGACGCGGTTGAAGGTGGCGTCCAGGTGCCGCCGCAGCGCCGAGCGCGCGGTGGAGAGCGCGGAATGGTTGGCCTGCGCCAGCACGATCATCTGGCGGCCGCCCAGCAATTGCTGCAGCAGCACCGCCTCGCCCGCCGAGGGCTCGGGCGCGCCGGGCGGCGGCGCGGCGCGCGTCAGGATGATCTGGCGCGAAGAATCCTCGCTGATGGTGAGGTGCCCCTTCACCGCGAGGCTGATCACCGCGGCCGACAGGCATTGCGCGTCGAAGCCCATGCGCTCGATGAAGCGCATGGCGGCGGGCGGCAGGGTCGGCTGGTAGACGGGAATGATGGGCCCGCCGCGGGGGTCGCGCCCCACGCGGTGCCAGACGAAGCCGTAATAGGCGAGCAGCAGCGCCAGCACGACGCCGCCCACCTCCAGCGGGGAGCGGTTCATCAGCCAGTGCAACGCCCCGTGCCGCGCGTCATGGGTGACGAAGCCCTGCGGAAAGCCCACGGCGACGGTGAGGTTCTCGCCCGCCGCGAGCGGCCGCGTGGCCTGGAAGGCGATGCGCCCGCCGCCGAGATCCGTGACGCGGACATCGCCGCCGCGCTCCCGCGCGCGGCCGGTATAGGCGGCCTGGCGCGTGGCGGTGGCGCCCGGCGGCAGCACCACCTCGGCCGAGAGGCGCAGCACGGGGAAGGCCCAACCCGTGCCGTTCACATTCCAGTAGACCTCGTCGAAGCCCTCGAAGGCGCGGACCTCGTTCTCCATGCGGAAGCGCAGGCGGTAGCGGTGGACGCCCTGCGTCAGCACCGCGTCCGCGCGGCCGAGATAGACGCGCACGCCGCCGCCGATGCGCTCGGTGCGGAAGGTCTCCGCCTCACCGTTGCGGGTGGCCTCCAGCACCTGGAACCCCGCGCGGAAGATGCCGGCGGGGTCTATCGGGCGCAAATCATAGTCGCGGTAGATGCCGCGGCGGATGGCCTGGCCCAGCGCCAGTACCTCGATCTCCTCGGTGACGATGAGGGCGCCATCGGCCTGGATCTCGATGCGCGCGGTAAAGTCGCGCGTGACCTCCACCTGCTGCGCGAACGCGGCCCCGGCCGCGAGCCAGAGGCAGAACGCCAGCAGCCAGCGCATCAGCTTCCCACCCGTCAACGGAAGGAGACGGGCACGGGGCGGGAGGCGGCTTCGGCCTCAGCCTCGTCGAGGGTGAAGAATTCGGCGGGCGTGAAGCCGAAGGAACGGGCCACGATGTTGGAGGGGAACTGCTCCACCGCCACGTTCAGCTCGCGCGCCGAGCCATTGTAGAAGCGGCGCGACATCTTGATGCGGTTCTCGGTGTCGGTCAGCTCCTGCTGGAGCTGGCGGAAATTCGCGTCGGCCTTCAGCTCGGGATAGGCCTCGCTCAGCGCGAACAGGGATTTCAGCGTGGATTGCAGCGCGTTCTCGCTCCGCGCCTGGGCCTCGGGGCTGCCCTGGTTGGACATGGCCTCGCCACGGGCGCGCACCACCTTTTCCAGCGTCTCGCTCTCATGCCCCGCATAGCCGCGCACCGTCTCGACCAGGTTGGGGATGAGGTCGTAGCGGCGCTTCATCTGCACCTGGATGTCCGACCACGCCTCGCGCACACGGATGCGCAGGCCGACCAGCCGGTTGTAGGTGACGATGACATAGGCGGCGACCAGCACCAGGACGCCGCCCAGGATATACACCATTTCCATCACGCCCTCCGCTGACTGTGCGCGCGGAGGTTGTAGACGAAAGGACCCCCCGCGTCAGGTCCGGCGCACGTTCCAGAAGACCGGGATGCCGCCGGGCTGCATCACGCCCGTCAGGTTGCGGCGATGCGCGAGCGGCTGGAAGAACTGGCCGAGCGGGATGTAGGGCACGTCCTCGAACATCTGCCGCTGCAAATCGGCGGCGATGCGCTGCTGCGCCGGCAGGTCGGGTGCTTCGAACCAGGCCTCGCGCAGGGATTCGAGGCGGGCACTTTCCGGCCAGCCGATGAAGCCCTGCCGCCCCTGGCCGCGCAGCATGAGGTGGCCGGCGGGGTTGAGGTGATCCAGCCCGCCCCAATTGGTGCAGAAGGCGCTCCAGCCGCCGGCATCGGGCGGCGTCTGCTGCGCGCGGCGCTGCACCACCGTGCCCCAGTCCATGGACTGGAAATCAATGTTGACCTGGAGGCGGCGGAACATGTCGGCCGCCACCTGCGACCATGCGGCGAGGCTCGCGATGTCGGTGGTGCCGAGCAGCACGATGCGTTCGCCATTGTAGCCGCTCTCGCGGATCATGCGGCGGGCGGTCTCGATGTTGTTCTCGAAGACTTCCAGCCCCGCATCGCTGGCCAGCGGCGTGCCGGGGGTGAAGGCGCCCACGCCGGATTTGAAGCCCTGCGGATCGCTGCCCATGAAGGCCGTCATGAAATCCGCCTGGTTCACGGCGCGCAGCAGCGCCTGGCGGAATTTCGGGTTGTTCATCGGCGCGTGCAGATGGTTGGGCCGCATGACGGCGATGGAGCCCAGCGGGTCCGGCACCATCACGTTCACGTTGCGGTTCCGCCGCAGCATGGGGGCGAGGTCCGGCGTGGCCACCTCCCACCAATCCATCTCGCCCGAGACCATGGCGTTCGCGGCGGTCGCGAAGTCCGGGATGATGTGCCACTCCACGCGGTCGAAATGCACGACCTTGGGGCCGGCCGTGCCGCTGGGCGTGCCGTTCGCGCGCGGCCGGTAGCCGGCGAAGCGCTCATAGACCACGCGGCTGCCGGAGATCAGTTCCCGCGCGTTGAAGGTGAAGGGGCCGGAACCGATCACCTGGTCGGGGCGGATTTGCGTGAAGGCGTCGGTCGCGGCGATGCTGGCCGGCATGATGAAGGGCGCGTTGGAGGTGGGCTTGGCCAGCGCGTCCAGCATCAGCCCGAAGGGCCGGCTGAGGCGGATGGTGAAGCGCCGGTCGTCCAGCGCGCGCATCTCCTCGGTGAGTGCCGCGAGGCGCGTGCCCATGGCGTCGCGCTTGCCCCAGCGCTCCAGCGAGGCGATGCAATCCTGCGCGCGGACGGGTTCGTTGTTGTGGAAGCGCAGCCCTTCGCGCAGGGTGAAGGTCCAGAGCTTGCCGTCATTCTCGACGGTGTGGCCTTCCACCATCTGCGGCTGCGGACGGTAGTCGTCATCCAGGCCGTAGAGCGTGTCCCACACCGCGAAGCCGTGGTTGCGGGTGATGTAGGCGGTGGTCCAGACCGGGTCCATCACGGTCAGGTTCGCGTGGGGCACCACCTTGAGCACGCGGTTGGCCTGCGCCTGCACGATGGAAGGCGCGGCGGCCGCCGCGGCGGCGCCGGCCAGGAAGGAACGTCTTTGCATCTCTCAGTCTCCCATGCCCGTTACGGGTCTGGGGCCGGAGCATGACGAGCGCGGGGCCGCCATGTCCACTTTTTTGCTGCGCTACAGCAGGGCCTCGCCGCGCAGCACGGGCACGCAGGCGCCGCCGACGGTGGCGTGGATGGCCTCACCTTCGCGCCGCGCCGTGCTCCGCATCAGCGAGGGCCGGCCCATCTCGACGCCCTGGGTGATGTCGAAGCGCGCCGTGGCGTCCTGGGTAAGGGACAGGCGCAGCGCGGCGAGCGGTGCCGCGGCGCTGCCGGTGGCGGCATCTTCCATGGTGCCCGTCAGGGGGGCGAACATGCGCGCGCTGAGCGTCGTGGCGCCCGTCACGGCATAGAGGTAGAGCGGCAATCCCCGCGCGCCCAGATGCGGGAATTCCCGCGCCGCGGCGGCGAAGGCGGCGGGGTCGGGGCGGGCCTGGGCCAGCGCGGCCTCCGTCACCTGCGCGATGATGAAGACATTGCCGCAGCCTGCGATGACGGGGGCGTGGCCCTCGGTGAGGACATCCGCGGGCGCGATGCCCACGCAGCCGGCCAGCAGCGCCGGGTCCATCCGTTCGCCCAGCGCCAACGGCTGCGGCGCCGTGATCTCGGCGCTGTCGCCTTCGACGCGCACCTCGACCAGGCCGGCGATCTCCTCGAAGCGCAGCACGCCTTCCACCGCGCGCGGGGCGAGTGCGAAGCCCGTGCCGACATTGGGGTGGCCGGCGAAGGGCATCTCACCCGCGCGGCTGAAGATGCGCACGCGGGCGGTGTTGGCGGGGTCCTCGGGCGGCAGGACGAAGGTGGTCTCGCTGAGATTGAACTCACGCGTCAGCGCCAGCATCTCCGCGTCCGACAGACCGCGCGCATCGGGAAACACCGCCAGCGGGTTGCCGCCGAAGCGCGTGTTGGTGAAGACGTCGAGCGTGACGAAGGGATAGCGGCGCGTCACAGCGCCATCTCCACCATCACCGGCACATGGTCGCTCGCCTTTTCCCAGCCGCGCGCCTCGCGCAGGATGTGCTGGCGCGTGAGCTTGCCGCGCAGATCCTCGCTGACCCAGATGTGGTCGAGGCGCCGGCCGCGGTCACTCGCCTCCCAGTCGCGCGCGCGGTAGCTCCACCAGGAATAGAGCTTCTCGCTGGCCGGCACGAAGTGGCGCACGGCGTCGTGCCACTGGCCCTGTTCCATCCAGCGCGCCATGGCCTCCACCTCGACGGGCGTGTGGCTCACCACATCCAGCAATTGCTTGTGCGACCAGACATCGTGCTCCAGCGGTGCGATGTTCAGGTCGCCCACCAGCACGCGGCGGCGCGTGGGCGCGCGCGTCGCGGTCCAGGCCGTCGCTTCGGCCACGAAGTCGAGCTTGTGCGCGAATTTCGGGTTGGCCTCGCGGTCGGGAATGTCGCCGCCGGCGGGGACGTAGAAATCATGCAGCTCGATGGGCCCGCCCGGCGCGTCGAGCAGCGCCACCAGGTGCCGGCAATCGCCGCGCGCGCACCAGTCGGGCGCATCCTCCACCAGGGTGAAGGGCACGCGCGAGAGGATGGCCACGCCATTGTAGCCCTTCATCCCCTTGGCCGCGATGTGGGGGAAGCCCAGCGCCTCGATCTCCGCGCGGGGAAACAGCTCATCCGGGCACTTCGTCTCTTGCAGGCAGAGCACGTCCGGCGCCTGCGCCGCGTCCAGCGCCTTCAGCAGCGGCCAGCGCAGCCGCACGCTGTTGATGTTCCAGGTGGCGATACGCAAGGGGAGTTCCTCTCAGCGGTCGGCACGCGGATGGGCCATGCGCCAGGTGGCGAGAAGCCCCTCCGTGTCCACGGCGGTGTAGCGCTGGGTGGTGGAAAGGCTGGCATGGCCCAGCAATTCCTGGATGGAGCGGAGGTCCGCCCCGCCCGCCAGCAGATGGGTGGCGAAGGAGTGGCGCAGCGCGTGCGGCGTCGCGTGCTCCGGGATGCCGGCCAGGCGGCGATAGTCGCGCATGGCTTTCTGCGCCACGGCGGCGTCCAGCCTTTCGCCCCGCACGCCGAGGAAGAGGGGTTCGTCCGGCTCCGCCCCCGGCCGCTGGGCCAGCCAGGCGGCGATGGCCTCGCGCACCACGGGCAGCACGGGGACGATGCGCGCCTTGCCGCCCTTGCCCATGATGCGAAGCGCCGTCTCGCTGCCCGGCAGGGGGGCGTCGCGCACGTCCAGGCCCAGCGCCTCGGAAATACGAAGCCCGCTGCCATAGAGCAGCGTGAACAGCGCCGCATCCCGCGCCGCCTGCCATTGCGGGCGGGGCGTGGCCTCGGTCATGCGGATGGCGGCGATGCCCGTGCCGAATTCGCGCGCATCGGCCGGCGAGAGGGCGCGCGGCAGCGGTGGCTTGCGCCGCGGGCCGCGCAGCCCGGCCACGGCCACCGGCGCCACCCCCTGCTGGCGCGAGAGGAAGCGCAGGAAGCCGCGGATGGCGGCCAACTGCCGGGCGCGGGTGGCGTTGGAGGCGCCCTCGGCCGCGCGGGCGGCGAGGAAGCCACGCAGGTCGGCCAGCCGCAGCGCCGACAGTGCGTCGAGGTCCGGCGCCGCGCCCAGATGGCGGGTCAGGAATTCCAGCAGGTCGCGGAGGTCACGCCCATAGGCCTCGACCGTGTGGGGGCTGGCGCGGCGTTCCTGCGCCAGCCAGTCGAGGAAGGCCTGGCAGGCGGCCTCGCCCGTCATGCGCGGTGCAGGCCGGCGTGCAGGGCGCGGGCCAGCACGTCCAGGGATTCGGGTTCGTGCGGCAGGTCCTCCGCCGCGCGGGCGCCGAGGGCGAGCGTGGCCTCGCCCACGCGCAGCAGGGCCTCGCGGCGGACCAGCGGCGCGGCCTCACCATGCCAGAGGGGGTCGGCGCGGGGGTGTCGCGCAGGGTCAGGGCCGCGGGGGCGGGGTGGGGCAGGAGGGTGGCGTGCTCGACGCCCAGCAGGGAGGGCCATTCGTGGCGCACGCAATCGCGCGGGTCCGCGGCGGCGATGAGGGCGAGGACGGCCTCGGCCACCTTGGCGGCGAAGCTGCGCCCGGTGCGCCCGGCGGCGAGGACTTGGCGCCACTCGGCCCGCCCGGCCTGGATCATGGCCGCCATGTGGTCGGCCAGCACCTCGCCATGGACGCGGCGGGGGGGTGCCAGGACGGCGTAGAGGCCCGGGCGCGCGGCGAGGAAGCCGGGATGGGCGCGCAGATAGGCCTCGACGAAGGCGGCCTCCTCGGCCTCGGTCTTGCGGGCGGCGGTCATGCGCGGAGCATGGCATGGGGCGGCGGAGTCAGGGAAACCTCCCGATCAGGGGAGCCGCAGCCCAGCGCCCGAGTGCAGGAAAAGCGCCCACTTCCCCACTCACCGGCCGCAAGGCGGCCGGCGCGCCCAGCCCAACCGCTGGCCCCGGCGCGCCAGCGCGCGGCGCGGAAGCCAAGGCGGCGGAGCCGCCGCCCGGCGCTTGAGGGCGTCAAATAATGGTTTGCCCCGTCTTCGCCCAATCGGCCAGGAAGGCCTCCAGCCCCTTGTCCGTCAGCGGGTGCTTGAACAGGGCGCGGATCACGTTGGGCGGCATGGTGCCCACATGGGCGCCGAGCTTCGCGGATTGCAGCACATGCACGGGGTGCCGGATGGAGGCGACCAGCACCTCGGTCTTGAAGGCGTAGTTGCGGTAGATCTGCACCACGTCGGCGATCAGCCCCATGCCGTCCTGGCCGATGTCATCGAGGCGGCCCACGAAGGGCGAGATGAAGGTGGCGCCCGCCTTGGCCGCCAGCAGCGCCTGGTTGGCCGAGAAGCAGAGGGTGACGTTCACCGGCGTGCCCTCGTCGGACAGCACCTTGCAGGTGCGCAGCCCCGCTTCCGTCAGCGGCACCTTCACGCAGACATTGGCGGCGATGCCGCGCAGGTAGCGGCCCTCGGCCAGCATGGTGTCGTAATCGGTGGCGGTGACCTCGGCGGAGACGGGGCCGGGGGTGATCTCGCAGATCTCGGCGATCACCTCGCTCATCTTGCGGCCGGACTTGGCGATGAGGCTGGGGTTGGTGGTGACGCCATCCAGCAGGCCGGATCCGGCCAGGGCCCGGATTTCCGCGACATCGGCGGTGTCCACGAAGAACTTCATCTGTTGCATATCCCAAAGAGGCGGCGGGCTTGACCCGGGGCGGGCCGGTGCCCAGGGAATAGCCCATGGCAGCACCCCCAAGAAAGGCCGGAAGGCGCATACGCGTCCTGCTCCCGCTGCCGCTCGCCGAGGCCTATGACTACTGGCTGCCCCAGGACGTGCCCGCGGGCCCCGGCAGCTTCGTCGAGGTGCCGCTGGGCGGCCGCACCACCCTGGGCGTGGTGTGGGAGGATGCGCCGGAGGGCGGCGTGGCCGAGGGAAGGCTGCGGGATGTCATCGCCCTCAAGCCCGCGCCGCCCATGCGCAAGCCCCTGCGGGAATTCGTGGATTGGGTGGCGGCCTACACCCTCTCGCCGGCGGGGGCGGTGCTGCGGATGGCCATGGCCTCGCCCTCCGCGCTGGATAAGCCGGCGGCGGTGGCTGGCTGGCGCGCGGTGCAGCCACGCCCCGAGGGCGCCCGCATCACCCCCGACCGCGCCCGCGCGCTGGAGGCGCTGGGCACGGCCACCCTGCCGGGCACGGAAATCAGTCGGCGGGCGGGCGTCTCGCCCGGGGTGGTGCGGGGCCTCGCTTCGGTCGGGCTGATCCAGCCCGCCGCCATGCCCCGCCAGTCGGCCTTCCCCCGCCCGGACCCAGGTTATGCGCCGCCCGCGCTGGGCGAGGCGCAGTCCCGCGCGGCCGAGGCCCTGGTGCGCGGCGTGGCGGCGCGCGCCTTCGGCGTGACGCTGCTGGAGGGGGTGACGGGCTCCGGCAAGACCGAGGTCTATCTGGACGCCATCGCCGAATGCCTGCGGCAGGGACGGCAGGCGCTGGTGCTGCTGCCGGAAATCGCGCTCTCCACCCAATGGCTGGCGCGGTTCGAGCGGCGCTTCGGCGCCCCGCCCGCGCTGTGGCATTCGGAATTGTCCTCGCGCACGCGGCGGGTGACGTGGCGGGCGGTGGCGGAGGGAACGGCGCCCGTGCTGGTGGGCGCGCGTTCGGCCCTGTTCCTGCCCTTCCCGGACCTCGGCCTCATCGTGGTGGATGAGGAGCACGAGACCGCCTTCAAGCAGGAGGAGGGCGTGATCTACCACGCGCGCGACATGGCCGTGGTGCGCGCGCGCCTGGAACAGGCCGCCTGCGTGCTGGTCAGCGCCACCCCCAGCCTCGAGACGGTGACGAACGCCAAGGATGGCCGCTACGCGCGCCTTTCGCTGCCGCAGCGCCATGGCGGGGCGAGCCTGCCCGACATTCGCGCGCTGGACCTCCGCGTGACGCCGCCCGAGCGCGGGCGCTTCCTGGCCCCGCCCTTGGTCGCGGCCATCACCGAGACGCTGGCGCGCGGCGAACAGGCCATGCTGTTCCTCAACCGCCGCGGCTATGCGCCGCTGACGCTCTGCCGCACCTGCGGCCACCGCATGCAATGCCCCAACTGCACCGCCTGGCTGGTGGAGCACCGGGCGCAGCGCCGCCTGCTCTGCCACCATTGCGGCCACACGGCGCCCACCCCGCCCGCCTGCCCCGAATGTGGCGCGGAGCATTCCCTGGTGCCCATCGGGCCGGGCGTGGAGCGCATCCAGGAGGAGGTGGCGGAACTTTTCCCCGACGCCCGCCGCCTGGTCATGGCCAGCGACACCATCCCCGGCCCCGCCGCCGCCGCCGAGGCCGCCCGCCAGATCGAGGCGCGGGAGGTGGACCTCATCATCGGCACGCAGATCGTGGCCAAGGGCTGGCACTTTCCGCACCTGACGCTGGTGGGGGTGGTGGATGCCGATCTCGGCCTTGGCGGCGGGGATTTGCGGGCGGCGGAACGCACCATGCAGTTGTTGCACCAGGTGGCGGGTCGGGCGGGGCGCGAGGCGGCGCAAGGCCAGGTGCTGCTGCAAAGCTTCGCGCCCGACCACCCCGTGATGGCCGCGCTGATGGCCGATGACCTGCCGGGCTTCCTGGAGGCCGAGGCCGCCCAGCGCGCCCCCGGCCACTGGCCCCCCTTCGGCCGCCTGGCCGCGCTGATCGTCAGCTCCGAGGATGCGCGGGCGGCGGAACGCGCGGCGCGGGATCTGGGCCTGGCCGCGCCGGAAGGGGAGGGGGTGCAGGTGCTGGGCCCCGCCCCCGCGCCGCTTGCCTTGCTGCGCGGCCGCCACCGCCACCGCCTGCTGCTGAAGGCGCCGCGCGGGGTGCGGGTGCAGCCCTTGCTGCGCGACTGGCTGGGGCGGGTGGACGTGCCCGCGAATGTGCGGGTGCAGGTGGATGTGGACCCGGTGGGGTTCCTGTGATCCAGGGGCATAACCTTGCCCACCCCGCCCACCCCCTCTAGAACCCCGCAAACTGAAGAGCAGCCCGGACCTTGGCCAGCATCGTCGATCCCAACGCCCCCAACCTCGCCCTCGCCGCGCAGGCGGCCATCCTGGCCCAGCCCGTGACGGAGGAGCGCCGGATGGCCGATGCCATCCGCGTCCTCGCCATGGATGCGGTGGAGAAGGCCAAGTCCGGCCACCCGGGCATGCCCATGGGCATGGCCGATGCCGCCACGGTGCTGTTCACGAAGTTCCTGAAATACGACGCGGCCGACCCGCGCTGGGCCGACCGGGACCGCTTCGTGCTCTCCGCCGGGCACGGGTCCATGCTGCTGTATTCACTGCTGCATTTGACCGGCCATGCGGGCATGGAGATGGAGGTGCTGCAGCGCTTCCGTCAGCTCCATTCCCCCGCCGCCGGCCACCCGGAATTCGGCGAACACCCGGCCATCGAGACCACCACCGGCCCCCTCGGCCAGGGTGTCTGCAACGCGGTGGGCATGGCGCTGGCCGAGCGGATGCTGGCCGCGCGCTTCGGCAAGTCCCTGGTGGACCACCGCACCTGGGCCATCTGCTCGGACGGTGACCTGCAGGAAGGCATCAGCCATGAGGCCCTGTCGCTGGCCGGGCATCTGGGCCTGTCCAAGCTGACCCTGCTGTGGGACGACAACCACATCTCCATTGACGGCGACACCGCGCTCTCCTTCAGCGAGGACGTGCTGAAGCGCTTCCAGGCCTATGGCTGGGCGGTGAAGCGGGTGGACGGGCATGACCACGCCCAACTGACGGCCGCCATGGCCGCGGCCACGCGCAGCAGCAAGCCCACCATCATCGCCTGCCGCACCATCATCGGCTTCGCCGCGCCCAAGAAGGCGGGCACGGCGGGCAGCCATGGCGCGCCGCTGGGCGGCGACGAGATCGCCACCGCCAAGTCGGCGCTGGGCTGGAATGCCGAGCCCTTCACCGTGCCCGAGGGCCTCAAGGCCCGCTGGGAGGAGGCCGGGCGCCGTTCCGCCGGCACCCGCCGCTCCTGGCTGAAACGCCTGGCCAAGCACCCCATGCGCGCGGATTTCGAGCGCGCCATGGCCGGCAAGCTGCCCGACAACTGGAACGAGGCGCTGACGGCGCTGCGCGCCCAGCACGCGGCGGAGAAGCCCAAGATCGCGACCCGCGTCGCCTCGCAGCGGGCGCTCGCGGCCCTGGTGCCCGCCATTCCGGAGATGGTCGGCGGCAGCGCGGACCTGACGGGTTCCAACAACACCGATGTGAAGGGCATCCCGGCCGTGCGCCCCGGCGATTTCGCCGGCCGCTACATCCATTGGGGCGTGCGCGAGCACGGCATGGCCTCCGCCATGAACGGCATGGCGCTGCATGGCGGCGTCATCCCCTATTCGGGCACCTTCCTGGTCTTCGCCGACTATCTGCGCCCCGCGCTGCGCCTGGCCGCGCTGATGCACCAGCGCGTCATCCATGTGCTGACGCATGACAGCATCGGCCTGGGCGAGGACGGCCCGACGCACCAGCCGGTAGAAACCCTGGCCTCGCTGCGCGCCATTCCCAACCTCTTCGTCTTCCGCCCGGCCGATGCCATGGAAACGGCCGAGTGCTGGGACATGGCCGTGCGCCGCGCCGATGGCCCCTCGGTGCTGGCGCTCTCCCGCCAGAACCTGCCCGCGCTGCGCGACGATGCCGGCGAGAACCGCTGCGCCCGCGGCGCCTATGTGCTGGCCGAGGCCGAGGGCGCGCGCGACGTGACGCTGATCGCCACCGGCAGCGAGGTGAGCCTCGCCATGGAGGCCCGCGCGCAACTGGCGGAGGCGGGCATCAAGGCCGCCGTGGTTTCGATGCCCTGCTGGGAACTCTTTGCCCTTCAGGACGTTGGTTATCAGGATTCCGTGCTGGGCACGGCGCCGCGCATCGGCATCGAGGCCGCGCTGTCCTTCGGCTGGGAACGCTGGCTGGGCCAGAACTCGGCCTTCGTGGGGATGACGGGCTTCGGCGCCTCGGCCCCGGCCGACCAACTCTACGCCCATTTCGGGATCACGCCGGCCGCGGTGGTCGCCGCGGCCCGCAAGCTGCTGTCGTAATTCGAGAGAGGGAGTGCATCGCATGCCGGTGAAGGTTGCCATCAACGGGTTCGGTCGTATCGGCCGCCTGGTCCTGCGCGCCATGGTCGAGAGCGGGCGGACGGATGTGGAATGCGTCGCCATCAACGACCTCGGCTCGGTCGAGGCCAATGCCCACCTGTTCAAGTATGACAGCGTGCATGGCCGCTTCGACGGCGAGGTGCATGTCGCGGGCGACAGCATCCTGATCAAGCGCAATGGCCGCACCTATGGCCCCATCAAGGTCTCCGCGCAGCGCGACCCGGCCGCCGTGCCCTTCCAGGGCGTGGACGTGGCGATGGAGTGCACCGGCATCTTCACCAGCAAGGCCAAGGCCGGCGCGCTGCTCCAGGCCGGCGCGCGCAAGGTGCTGATCTCGGCGCCGGGCGAGGATGCGGACGCGACCATCGTCTATGGCGTGAACCACAAGACGCTGACGAAGGACATGACCATCGTGTCCAACGCGTCCTGCACCACCAACTGCCTGGCGCCCATGGTGCATGTGCTGCACGAGAAGTTCGGCGTGCTGCGCGGCTACATGGTGACCATCCACGCCTATACCGGCGACCAGAACACGGTGGACACGCTGCACAAAGATCTGCGCCGGGCCCGCGCCGCCGCCGTCTCCATGATCCCGACCAGCACGGGCGCGGCCAAGGCCGTGGGCCTGGTGCTGCCGGAGCTGGCGGGCAAGCTGGACGGCACCGCCATCCGCGTGCCGACGCCGAACGTGTCCATGGTGTCGCTGGACGTGAACCTCTCCAAGTCCGGCGTGACGAAGGAGCAGGTGAACCAGGCCATGCACGAGGCCGCGATGGGCCCGCTCAAGGGCATCATGGCCTATGAGACGGAGCAGCTGGTCTCGGTGGACTTCAACACCAACCCGCACTCCTGCACCTTCGACGCCACCCAGACGCAGAGCCTGGACAATGGCGGCATGGTCCGCGTCATGGGCTGGTACGACAATGAGTGGGGCTTCTCGAACCGCATGAGCGACACGGCCGCCTTGTTCGGAAGTTTGTAAGCCCTCAGGCGCCGGGCGCGCGCTTCGCGCGCTTGGCTTACGCCGCGCGGCTGGTGCGCCGGCCGCGCGGTTGAGTGGGCGGCGCCGGCCGCGTTGCGGCCGGATCCTCTTGAGGCGCGCTTTTCTTCTTCGGTGGAGCTTTCCATGTCCTTCCGCACGCTTGATGCCCTCGACCCGCGCGGCAAGCGCATCCTGCTGCGCGCCGACCTGAACCTGCCGGTGAAGGATGGCCGCATCACCGACATGACGCGGATCGAGCGCCTCGCCCCAACCATCCGCGAACTGGCGGAGAAGGGCGGGCGGGTCATCATCTGCTCCCACTTCGACCGCCCCAAGGGCAAGCGCGTGCCCGAGATGTCGCTGAAGCCCATGCAGGCGGCGCTGGCCACCACGCTGGGCCGTGAGGTCGCTTTCGTGGACGACTGCATCGGCGCCGAGGCCGAGGCCGCCGCCCAGGCCCTCACCGATGGCGGCGTGCTGCTGCTGGAAAACACCCGCTACCATGCCGGCGAGGAGAAGAACGACCCGGCGCTGGCCGCCGGCCTCGCCAAGCTGGCCGATGCCTATGTGAACGACGCCTTCAGCGCCGCCCACCGCGCCCATGCCAGCACCGAGGGCGTGGCGAAGCTCATCCCCGCCTATGCCGGCCGCCTGATGCAGGCCGAGCTGGAGGCGCTGGATGCGGCCCTCGGCAACCCGCAGCGCCCTGTGCTCGCCATCGTGGGCGGCGCCAAGGTCAGCACCAAGCTCGATTTGCTGGGCAACCTGTCCAAGAAGGTGGACGTGCTGGTCATTGGTGGTGCGATGGCCAACACCTTCCTGGCCGCGCAGGGGCATGGCGTCGGCAAGTCGCTCCAGGAAGCCGAGATGCACGACACCGCCCGCGCCATCCTGGAACAGGCCAAGGCCGGCGGTTGCGAGATCATGCTGCCGCTCGACCTGGTGGTGGCCGAGGGCTTCGCCGCCCACTCCCCCAACCGCGTGGTCGGCCTGGACGATGTGCCCGCGGGCATGATGGCGCTGGATGTGGGCCCCGCCACCGTCGCGGCGGTGAAGGCCAAGCTCGCCACCGCGCGGACCCTCGTGTGGAACGGCCCCTTCGGCGCCTTCGAACTGGCGCCCTTCGACGCGGCGACGGTGGCGGTAGCGCAGGAAGCCGCGCGCCTGACCGAAGCCGGCACGCTGCGCAGCGTGGGCGGCGGCGGCGACACCGTCTCGGCGCTGCGCCACGCCGGCGTGGCCGAGCGGATGAGCTATGTCTCCGCCGCCGGCGGCGCCTTCTTGGAATGGCTGGAGGGCAAGACCCTGCCCGGCGTCGCGGCGCTCGAGACTCGTTAAGATTTTATCAACACTACAGCTATAAGTTGCTAGAAGGTTAACGCGTGGGCGCGGCAAGCTGCGCCCATGCGGATCAATCGCCTCATCGCCGGCCTTGGGGGCCATCAAACGCCCCGCCCGTTAACCGGATCTTCACGGCTTCGGTGGACAGTGGCGCGCATGATCACCACCAACTCCCTCGCGGCCTTCACCCAGGAGGTCGTTCGCAACCGCCCGGCGCTGGCCCCGCAGGGAACGCGACCGCCCGAAACCGCGGCCGCGGAGCGTGCCGCCCGGCCCGAGCCGGTGGCCGAGCGACGGCTGGAGGCCGTGCCGCCCCAGCCCGTGAAGCCGGGGCCGCGCGGCTCGCTGCTCGACCTCAAGGTCTGAGCGCGGCAATCTGCTCAGGCTTTGTGCCCGCTTTGTGGGCATATTCCATGCATGAGCGGAATTTCACCCTACTTGGGGTTCCGTTTGCTTGTTCCGTGGCCATTCCTCGTGCCTGATTGTTGCGTTGTAGCGACACATGCCCGGCGAAAGGCAAACTCCATGAGAAAGCTCCTTCTGGCCCTCTTCGCGGCCGGCGCCATCTCCGCCGCCGCGCCGGCGCAGGCCCAGATCCAGCTCGGCGAAACGGGGCTGACCGCCACGGTCACCGGCACCTTCGCCAGCGACTACCTCTTCCGTGGCCTGAGCCAGACGCGCTCGCGCATGGCCTACCAGGCCGGGGCCGAGATCGAACATTCCTCCGGCCTCTATGTCGGCACCTTCATCTCCAATGTCCGCTTCCTCGGCACCGATGCGCGGCAGGAGGTGGATGTCTATGGCGGCTACCGCTTCACCGCCTTCGAGACGAAGTTCGACATCGGCTTCATCGGCTATCTCTACCCGGGCTACACCGCGCCCGTGGGCGGCATTCCCCGGCTGGATTTCTGGGAAGGCTACATCATGGCCAAGCGTGAGATCGGTCCCGTGACCCTCTCCGCCGCCTTCCATGCCTCGCCGGATTTCTTCGGCACCTCGGGCCAGGCCTTCCATCTGCAGGGCGGTGTGGACTACGCCACCGGCATCTGGGACGTGACGGTGGCGGGCCGCGTCGGCCACCAGTGGATCGAACGCAACGCCGTCTTCGCCGCGCCCGACTACGCCTGGTGGTCCATCGGCCTCAGCCGGCCCTTCGTGATCCCCAATGTGGGAACGGTGACGGCGACGGTGGCCTACTACCAGTCCTCGATCTCCACGGGCCGCTGCTTCCCCACGGCCACGGGCGGGCAGGATGTCTGCGGCGCACGCGCCTATGGCAGCCTCTCCATGGCCTTCTGAGCCAGACGGCGCCGGCGGGCATTGACCCGGCGGCGCCCCATCCGCACCTTTGGGACCAGTCCGAAGGGAGCGACCCATGCCCAAGCTGATGCCGCAAGTCACCCTGGCGGCGCTTTTGCTCGCCAGCCCCGCCCTGGCGCAGGATCGCCCGCAGGCCATTCCCACCCGCGATGTCACCGTGACCTACCAGGCCCCCCAGGGCGCGGGCGAGGTCCGCATGTCCTGGCTGGCCGCCCGCGGGCTGATGCGGATGGACATGCCCGGCAACCAGGGCTGGATGGTGGTGGGGCCCGAGGGCGGCGGCGGCTTCGTCGTCATGCAGGCCCAGCGCATGATCATGGACCTGCCCCCCTCCCAGGAGGCCGAGGCGCGGCGCTTCGCCCCCGGCCCCAATGCCCGCTTCACGCGCGAGGGCACGGACCGCGTGGCCAACACGCCCTGCACCATCTGGCGCGTGGTCGAGGGCAATGACAGCGCCCGCGTCTGCCTCACCGCCGATGGCGTGACGCTGCGCGCCGAGGCCGTGAACCAGCCCAATTCGCAGATGGTGGCCACCGCCATCGCCTATGGCGCGCAGGACCCGGCGCGTTTCCAGCGGCCGCAGGGCTACCAGAGCTTCCAGCTTCCCCCGGGCATGGCCGAGCGCATGCCGCGCGGAACGGCGCTGCCGCCACCCGGCATGCCCCCCCGGCAGTAACACGCCGTAGCGCGGGCCCCTCTTTCCCCGGGGCCTTCGCGCGCCCACAACAGGGATATGCAACGCCGCACCCTGCTGACCGGCCTGGCCCTCGCGCCAGGCCTCGCCGCCCCCGCCATCGCCCCCGCCCTGGCCCAGGCGCCCGACCGTGCGGCCATCGCCGAGGTCGAGCGCTATTTCAACGGCCTGACCACGCTGCGGGCGCGCTTCCTCCAGATCGGCCAGCATGGCGGTTCGGCCGAGGGCACGGCCATGATCTGGCGGCCCGGCCGCATGCGCTTCGAATATGACCCGCCCGAGCCCACGCTGCTGATCGCGGCCGACGGGCAATTCTTCCATTGGGACAAGGAATTGCGGCAGGCCTCCATCGTGCCGCTCTCGGCCACGCCGCTGGGGCTGCTGTTGCGGAACCCGCTGCGCCTCGCGGGCGACATCACGGTGGAGGCGGTGGAGCGCGGCGCCGGCGTGGTGCGCGTCACCCTGCATCGCACCGACCGCGCGGCGGAGGGCCGCATGCAGCTCGTCCTCGACGAGGCGCCGATGGCGCTGCGGCAATGGGCGGTCCAGGACCCCCAGGGCCGTGTCACCCGCGTGACCCTGACCGATGTGCGGCTGGGCGAACGCTTCGATCCGTTCCAGTTTGCCTTCAACGACCCCCGATTCCGCGAAGAACTTGAGCAGAGGCGCTGAAAAATTGCGTCCGGCGCGGCCCCATGCCTTGAAACCGCCGCGTGGGCGCGGTTTTCTCTCCTGATGCGAGCATTGGTCGGCATCTCCTGCTGCGTGAAGGCCTTCGGCATCTTCAACACGCCGAACCACGCGGCCTCGGACAGCTATGTGCGCGTGGTGCTGGGCCCGGTGGGCGGCGTGCCGGTGCTGGTCCCGGCCGGCGGCGAGGGGCTGGTGGCCGATATCCTGCCGCGACTCGACGGCCTGATCCTGACCGGCAGTCGCTCCAACGTCTGGCCCGGCCATTATGATGGCCCGCCCCACGCCGAAGGCACGCCCGAGGACCAGGAGCGTGATGCCACCACACTTCCGCTCATCCGCGGCGCCATCCAGGCGGGCGTGCCGCTGCTGGCCATCTGCCGGGGCATGCAGGAGCTGAACGTGGCGCTCGGCGGCAGCCTGGACCAGCGCATCCAGGACCTGCCGCGCCGGATGGACCATTCGACGCCGAGCGACCAGCCCATCCCCCTCGTCCGCACGGGCAAGGCCCATGCGGTGCGCCTCGCCCCCGGCATGCTGCTGGCGGAACTGGCGGGGCGTGAGGAGGTTCCGGTGAACTCGCTGCACAACCAGGGGGTTCAACGCCTGGCGCCGCGGCTGGAGGCGGTGGGCTGGGCGCCCGATGGCACGGTCGAGGCCGTGCGTGTCCGCGAAGCGCGGAATTTCGCCTGGGGTGTGCAGTGGCACCCTGAATATGACTGGGAACGCGACGAATTCAGCCGCGCCATCTTCACGTCCTTCGGCGCCGCCTGTGCCGAAAGAGCGGCGGCACGCTTCGTTTTGCAGGCGGCAGAATAGGATTGAGCAGGGCTACAGGTGGAAACCTGTTGGCTTCGTCCCAGCATGGTGCTAAGTTTTCTTAACTGGCGGGGCAACCTGCTGGTGGACGCGCCGGTTTCCCCTACCGGCTCGCCCGACCACTCCGATCGGTAGTGTACTGCACGGGCGCCCGACCACCCCCCTGGTCGGGCGCTTTTGCGTTCCGGGCATGTCGCCGGGGCTTTCGGCGCCGCGCCGCAGAGTTGCGTGCAAAACTTCTCATTTCGCTCGAAGTCGGGTCAAGCCGGAAAGATTGCCGCGCGCCCAGCCTGATGATGATTTTCGGGCAAGCTGTGACCGAAGACAGCGCGAATCCGTGCCCGGCCCGGTTTCTGACCGCGGCAAACCGCTCTAGACCAAAGGCGCAACGCCCCACCGCCATGTCCGGGAGCCCCCGTCTTGCCGCAATATGTCCTCACCCCGCCCGCCATCGCCGCCATCCCCGTCCAGGGCAGCGACGCCATGTTCCCGGTGCGCCGCATCTTCTGCGTGGGCCGCAACTACGCCGAGCACGCCATCGAGATGGGCAGCGACCCGACGCGCGAGCCGCCCTTCTACTTCACCAAGCCCGCCGACGCCGTGGTGATCAACGGCGCCGACATGCCCTACCCCTCCATGACCAAGTCCCTGCACCACGAGATGGAACTGGTGGTCGCCATCGGCACGGGCGGGTCCAACATCGCCGTGGCCGATGCGCTGAAGCATGTGTGGGGCTATTGCGCCGGCCTCGACATGACCCGGCGTGACCTCCAGAACGAGGCCAAGAAGACCGGCCGCCCCTGGGACATGGGCAAGGGCTTCGACCACTCCGCCCCCATGGGCGCCCTGATGCCCGCCGGCAGCTTCGACCCCTCCAAGGGCAAGATCGAGCTGAAGGTGAATGGCAAGCAGCGCCAGGTGAGCGACCTGTCCAAGCTGATCTGGTCCGTGCCGGAGGTGATCGCGAACCTCTCCGAGCTCGTGGCGCTCGCCCCCGGCGACCTCATCATGACCGGCACGCCCGAGAATGTGGCGGCGGTGGAGCGCGGCGACCTGCTGGAAGGCTATGTCGAGGGCGTGGGCGAGGTCCGCACCCGCCTGGTCTGACGCGCATGGTTGCGGATTGACCCCGCACCGTGCCAGGGAGGCGCCGTGCCTGACGACGCCCCCCTCCCCGAGGGCAGCCCCTGGACCACGCTCGGCTCCCGCACGCTGCTCGATGACCGATGGATCCGCCTGCGGGCGGACCATCTCCGCACCGCCACCGGGCATGAGATCTCGCCCTGGTATGTGCTGGACTATCCCGACTGGTGCGCCGTGGTGCCGCTGACGGCGGATGGCCAGGTGGTGATGGTCCGGCAATGGCGCCACGCGGCCCAGTGCTGGAGCCTGGAACTGCCCGGCGGCGTCATGGACGCGACCGATGCGGACCCCATCGCCGCCGGAAAGCGCGAATTGCTGGAGGAGACGGGCTTTGGCGGCGGCGAATGGCGGTGGCTGTTCGCCGGGCCGCCCAACCCCGCCATCCAGACCAACCGGCTGCATGTGGTGCTGGCCACCGGGCTGCACGCCGTGGCCGCGCCCATCCCGGAACCCGGCGAGACCATCCGTGTGGAACTGCACGACCCCGCCAGCCTGCTGGCCGTCCTGCCGCGCGGCGCAATGGGCCAGGCCATGCATGTCGGCGCGTTGATCCTGGGCCTGCAGGCGGCGGGCTGGCTCCGCTGCGAGGTCACTCCGCCCGGATCGTGAAGCGCAGCACCCGTGCCGCGCGGTCATTCAGCGGCGCGGGCAGCAGGGCCAGCAGCCGCAGCAGCCAGCCCAGGGGGGCCGGGATGATGGCGCGCCCCCGGCCACGGCGGATGGCGCGGGCGATGCGCGCGGCCATGGCCTCCAGCGGCAGTTTGCCGGGATGGGCGCCCTGGAAACGGTCGCTCATCTCGCTCGCGAAGAAGCCCGGCGCCACGCAGGTGACGCCCACGCCGAGCGGCGCAAGCCGCGCCCGCAGCGCCTCGCCATAGGCCCAGAGCCCGGCCTTGGAGGCCGAATAGGCCGGGCTGTCCGGCAACCCCTGGAAGCCGGCCACCGAGCCGATCAGCACCACGCGCCCCGCCCGCCGCGCCACCAATCCGGGCAACAGCGGCTCCACCGTGTGGATGACGCCCATCAGGTTCACGCCCAGCACGCGCTCGGCGCTGGCCCAGCCCTCCAGCCCGCCATCCGGGGGCGTGCCGCCGGTCACGCCGGCATTGGCGATGACGAGGTTGAAGGGCTGCGCCGCGTCCCATTCGGCCAGCAGCGCCGCCAGGCGGGGCGCGTCGCGCACGTCGCAGAGGGCGGTGGCGACGGTGGCGCCGCGCGCCGTGCACTCCTCTGCCACCCGCGCCAGCGACGCGCCGTCCCGCGCCACCAGGCAGAGATGCGCGCCGGGTGCGGAAAATTCCCGTGCCAGCGCCGCGCCCAGCCCGCGCGAGGCGCCGGTGATGAGGATGTTCAGCGCTGCCAAAGCCCGAAATGCCGCACCTGACGCAGCAGCCATCCCTGCGGCCGCCACCACAGCCGGTCATAGAGGCGCCGCCCCGTGGGCAAGGGCGGCCATGCCTCGTGCTGACCCAAACGGTCCAGCAGGGTCTCGGGTGGGCAGGGCAGCCCGGTCACGGGGTCCGTGTAGCGGGGGTAGAGCAGCAGGGCGCCGGCCACCAGCGCATCGAGGCTGAGGGGGCGGCCACGGCGCGGCGGGGGCTTGCGGTCGGTGGTCAGCCCCCAGCCGGCATAGAAGGGCTGCCCATAGGTGGTGACGCGAAGGCCCCGCAGCAGCGCCTCGAAGCCGGCCAGGCTGGTGAGGGTATGCACCTCCTCCACCTGGGCGAAGAGGGTCGCGATGTCACCTTCGGGCAGGAAGACGTCGGCGAATGCCAGTGCCTCGCCCCGGGTGACGTAGCCGCGGCGATAGCCCGTCTGCACGTCGGGATGCGGGCGATAGACGATCCAGGCGGTGGGATTGGCGGCGCGCACCGCCTCCAGCAGTTCGAGGTTGCGGCGGATGCCGGCACCCCCCAGCCGGACGGAGGCGTCATCCTCCACCTGGCCCGGCACCAGGATGCGCGGGCGCCCGCCCGCCGCCTCCGGCACCCGCGGCCGCGGGCCGCCGCGCAGGTTGTACTTGGTCAGCCCGAGCGCCACGATGCGCGCGCGAAAGGCCCGCGCGCGTTCCAGCAGGTCCGGCGGGAAGTCGGTGTTGGTGAGGATGCGCTCCAGCAGGCTCTGCGCCCCCGGGTCGTAATGCGGCGCATAGGGGTCCACGCAGAGCGAGCCCGCGGTGACGAAGTTCACCCCCAGCCCGACCGAGCGCACGAAGCCATCCTCCACATGCAGCAGCGGCACGCCTGCCGCGGCGCAGCGGGCCGCGAAGCCGGGGGGCAGGCGGGTGGCCCAGGCGGCGATGGCGCCCTTGCGGGGATGGCGCAGCGCCAGCGTCAGCGCCGCCTCGGCCGAGGCGGCGAAGGGCGGCGCGCCCGCCGGCCCCGTGAAGGCCTCGCGCATGGCGCTCTGCTTCCAGCGGTCCATCCCGACCAGCGCCGCCACCTGCGCGTTCTCGGCCGCGCGGTCGTACCAGAGTTCGCGCAGCAGTTCGGCGCCGCCCGGCGGAAGGGGGCGGTCCGAGAAGGGATCGGTCCAGCCGCCCTCGGGGTGTGGCCGCAGCGCGGCCCGCCATGCCTCCGGCATTTCGGTCAGGGCGGAGACGGGCTGCAGCATGCGGCGGGGCCTGCCTTTCAGCATTTGCGGAGGGCGCTGCGCCGATATATGACTTCGGACCGACGCTCGGCCAGCCCGACCGCGTTCCTTTCATAAGGAAAGTACCGTTGCGGACCTCCGTTCTTCCCCTGCTGCTCGTCGCGGGCCTTCTTTCCGGTTGTGGAACCAGCGCGGCCCGTTTCCTGCCGCTGGACTTCAGTGGGTCCCAGGCAGGCAACCCGGCGGTGGGGCCTGGTGCCGTCGCCGCGGTGGCGCAGCCCGAGGACCCGTTGTCCCTTTTCGCCGCTTCGGCCCGCCCGGGGCAGCCCGGCACGGTGCAGGGCCAGCCGGCCCGGCTCGTGCGGGTCTACAATGCGGCCAGCGGGCGTGAGTGCCGCGAAGTCCTGCTGGGGTCCGGCACCACGGAGCGCACGGCGGTCGTCTGCCGCACGCCGGAGGGCGGCTTCGTGGCCGCGCGCCCGCTGCTGCGGGGGAGCGCGCGCTAGGTGGCATTGCAGCCCACCATCGTCGAGGATCGCAGTTTCGGCCGTGCCCTGAAGGTGCAGCTGGGCGTGCTGGGCGCCTTGATGATGCGTGACCTGCACACCCGCTATGGGCGGCGCAATGTCGGCTTCATCTGGCTTTTCGTGGAGCCGGCCTTGCTGGGCGTGTTCGTGGCCGTCATGCGCGTGCTGCGGGAGCGTATTGTGCCCGGTGGGCTGAACATCATCGGCTTCGCCGTCATCGGCTACGTGGTCTTCTACGCGTTCCGCAGCATCGTGAGCCGGGCGCCCTCCGCGGCCGAGCAGAACGAACCCCTTCTCTGGCACGCCCGCGTCACCCTCGAGGATGTGATGATCGCGCGGACCCTGCTCGAGACGGGTGCGGTGACGATGGCGACCATCGTCTTCCTCATCGGCATCGGCATCTACTTCGACGATTGGCCGACCAGCTGGGTGCAGATGGGCATCGGCATCATCATGATGGCGCTGCTGGGGCATGGCGTGGCGCTGATCGTGCTCGCGCTGACCCAGTTCGGCGTGTCGGTGGTGGAGCGCATCGTCCACCCGCTGCTCTACATCTCCATCGTCTTCACCGGCGTGTTCTACATGGTCTGGTGGATGCCCTACCAGTTCCAGCAAATCACGCTGCTGCTGCCGATCATCCACGTCTTCGAGTTCATCCGGGAGGGACAGTTCGGGCCCGGGCAACCCTATCACTATGATCTGGGCTATGTCTGGATCTGGATCATCGTGCTCAACGTGTATGGCGGCTTCGCCCTGCGCCGCGCCAAGCCGCATCTCGAGGTGTGAGGGCCTGCCGTGTTGAGGCTCACCTCCGTCCGCAAGACCTTTGTCGATAACGGCCTGGTGCGGGAAGTGCTGCGCGGGGTGAACGCCACCTTCCATGTGGGCGACACGGTGGGCATCCTGGGGCGCAACGGCGCGGGCAAGTCCACGCTGATGCGGATCCTGGCCGGGGTGGAGAAGCCGAGCTCGGGGCTGATCGAGCGGCACATGTCCGTCTCCTGGCCGCTGGGTTATTCGGGGGGCGTGCATCCCTCCCTGACCGGGGCGGACAATGCCCGCTTCATTGCCCGCATCTATGGCCGGCCCACGGGGTGGACCGTGGATTTCGTGCGCGACTTCGCCGAGCTGGACGAGGAGATCCATGCCCCGGTGCGGACATATTCCTCCGGCATGCGGTCGCGTCTCAGTTTCGCGCTGTCGCTCGCGGTGGATTTCGACTGCTATCTGCTGGATGAGATCACCTCCGCCGGCGATGCGCGGTTCAACGCGAAATGCCAACAGGCGCTGCTGTCACGCCGACGCCGCAGCGCCTTGATTTTGGTGTCGCACAATGCCGATACGGTACGGACTTTCTGCCGCTATGCGGCGGTATTGAACGGGGGTAGGTTGTACTTCCATGAAAATATGGACGAAGCTTTCCGCGTCTACGAACAACTCTAGCGCGGGCGGCTCCGGTTCTGGCAGCCCCCGTTCGGCCAGTTCTGGCATGGGCACGGCTGACGCGCGGACGGGGGGTGCGGGGCCGCACCGCATCCCGCTGAAAGGCCTGCGCGCGCAGCCCGCGATGAGCGGCGCGGCGGGGCGTTTGTCCCGTGGCCGCCCGCCGGGCATCGACCTGGGTTTCCCGGCCGGCACCATGGCCGCCGACACGCCCCGCCGTCGCCTGGGCGCGATATTGCGGCAATATCCCTACACCTTCGCCGTGATCCTGCCGACGCTGTTGGCGGCGCTGTACTTGTTCTTCTACGCGACTCCACAATACATCTCGGAGGCCCGCTTCCAGATCAAGACCCAGTCCAGCATGACCGGGACGCTGGGTATGGACATGCTCAGCGGCCGCGCCGGCATCGGGTCGAGCGAGAGTGAGAATGCCGTGCGCGACCATCTGCTCTCGCACGACGCGCTGCGCGCCGTGCGGGAGCGGATGGACCTGGTCGCGGTGTTCCGCCCCCCGCAGGCGGATATCTATTCGCGCCTGTGGTGGTCCAACCCCACGGCCGAGCGTCTGCTCGACCATTTCCGCCACCAGGTGCGCGTGGTTCCCGACGCCTATACGGGCATCGTCACCCTGACCGCGCGGACCTATTCCCCCGGCGAAAGCCAGGCATTGGCCAACAACCTGCTCGAGATCGGGGAGCAGTGGGTCACGCGGGTCAATCAGCGCATGCTGGACGAGACGCTGCGCGCCTCGCGCGAGGTGGTCGAGCGTGCCGAGCGCCGGGTGACCGAGGTCGCCGCGGCCGTGACGCAGTTCCGCCAGCGTGAACTGGCGCTCAACCCGACGCGCTCGGCCGAAATGGCGGTGGGCACCATCGGCGGGCTGGAGAGCGAAGCCACCCGCCTGCGCTCCGAACTCCAGCAGGCGCAGGCCTTCACGCGGCCCGACGCCCCGCTGGTCCAGAACCTGCGCAGCCGCATCGCCGCCATCGAGACCCAGATCCGGGAGGAGCGCGCGCGGCTGTCCAATGCCGACCAGGGCGTGACCCAGCAGGTGGCGGGCTTCGAGCGCCTGGTGCTGGAGCAGGACCTGGCCAATCGCGGCCTGGCCGCCGCCATGGCCGGGCTGGAGACCGCCACGGCCAACGCGCAGCGCCAGCAGATCTTCCTCCAGCGGGTGGTGGAGCCGAACTACGCCGAGCGCTCGCTCTATCCGAAGCCCGTGCTGTTCACCGGCTATGTTTTCGCCGGGCTCTCGCTGGTCTATGGGCTATTGTGGCTGTTGGTTGCCGGGGTGAGAGAACATGCGTCTTGAGTGGAACTTCCTGGGGGCGCTCGCCGCCTGCCTGTTCACGGCCTCGGGCGCCTTCGCCCAGGCGGGGATGACGCCCCAGCAGGCGGCGCAGCTGCGCGCGCTGCAGGGGCAGGCGGCAGCGCCGGGCGGCGGCGCCGCGGTGCAGGGGCTCATGCTCGGCGCGCAGCCAGGCGCCACGGGCACGGCCCGCGCCGGCACGGAGACCGAGGCCGAGGCGGGGGCCGGCATCACATTGCCGCTGGGCGAGGGCATGCGGCCCGCGGGGCTGCCCATGGCCGTCTTCGGCGCGGCGCTGTTCACGGGGACCGCCACCTCGACCTCCGATGCGCCCAACCCGAACTATGTCCTCGCCATCGGCGACCGGCTGAACGTGCGCGTCTGGGGCGCGGTGGAGGCCGAGGTCTCTGGCATCGTGGACCCCGAGGGCAATTTCTTCCTGCCCAATATCGGCCCCGTGCGGGTGGCCGGCACCCGCGCCGGTGACCTGCAGTCCACCATCGAGAACGAGCTTCGCCGCACCTACACCCAGCAGGTGCAGGTCTATGCGGTGCTGGTCTCGGCGCAGCGCATCGGCGTCTTCGTCACGGGCTTCGTCCGCACGCCGGGCCGGTTCAGCGGCTCCGCGGCCGACAGCGTGCTGGAATTCCTGGTGCGCGCCGGCGGGGTGGACCCCACGCGCGGCAGCTACCGCGACATCACCATCATGCGCGGTGGCCGCAACGTGGCGACGGTGGACCTCTACCGCTTCCTGATCGACGGCCGCCTGCCCACGCTGCGCATGCAGGATGGCGACACGGTGCTGGTGGGCCGGCAGCGCGCCCTGGTGGGCGCCACCGGCGCGGTGCGCAACAACTTCCTCTTCGAGGTGCCCGGCCGGGTGATGTCGGGGCGTGAGCTCACGGAATATTCGCGCCCGCTGCCCGCCGCCACCAATGCCGTGATCCAGGGCAGCCGCGATGGCCGCCCCTTCTCGCGCTATGTCAGCCTCAATGACTTCCAGCGCGTGACCCTGACGGACCAGGACACCGTCACCTTCATCACCGACAGCCCCGCCCAGACCATCCGCGTGACGGTCGAGGGCAGCCGCATCGGCCCCTCCGTGCTGGTGGCCGACCGCGAGGCGACGCTGTGCCAGGCGCTGGACTACATCGCCGTGGACCCGACGCTGGCCGACACCGCCAGCGTCTTCCTGCTGCGGACCAGCGTGGCCAACCAGCAGCGCCGTGCCCTGAACGAGGCCGCCGATCGGCTGGAACGCCAGCTCTTCACCGCCATCTCCCAGACCGCGGGCGTGGCCGCCATCCGCAACACCGAGGCGCAGCTGGTCTCCACCTACCTCCAGCGCGCCCGCACCGCGACGCCCGACGGGCGCGTGGTGGTGATGGACAGCCAGGGCCGCTGCGGCGCGCTGCGGCTGGAGGAAGGCGATGTCATCGTCATTCCGGAGCGGAGCAACACCGTCTTCGTCTCGGGCGAGGTAGGGGCGCCGCGCTCCATCATCTGGCAGCCCAACCTGCGGGCGGAGGACTACATCGCGCAGGCGGGCGGCTTCAGCGAACGCGGCAGCGCGAGCAATCTGCTGATCCGCCGCCCCTCGGGCGAGCGGGTGGTGGACCTGCGGACGCCGCTGCGCCCGGGTGACGAGATCATCGCGCTGCCGCGGCTCGATCCGCGCTACCTGCAGCTGGGCATGGACCTGACGCAGATCGTGTTCCAGACGGCGCTGGCGGCGCGGGCCTTCCGGTAGAGGGCAACCGCGTCAGCGGGCGGTGGCGGCCAGCCAGCCGCCGCCCGCCACCAGCAGCAGCGCGATGCCCAGCGCGGGGGTGAGGGCACCTTCGCCCGCCGCGGCCAGCAGCAAGGTGGATGCCACGGGCACCGCATAGGCCAGCGTGCCCAGCAGCCGCGGGTCGCCGCGCTTCATCCCCGCATCCCAGAGGAAGAAGGCCAGGCCCACCGGCCCCAGCCCCAGCAGCAGCGCGGCCAGGGCCTGGGGGGCATCGGGCCAGACCGTCGCCTCGAAGCCCAGATGCGCCAGCGCCGCCAGCAGCGCCGCGCCGCCGCAGAACCCGGCCACCGCCTCGGTCGGCACGGAGGCGAGGCGCTGGGCCGTCACCGAATACAGCGCCCAGACCACCGCGCAGCCGATGGCGCAGAGGAAGCCCAGCCACACACTGGCCGGGGCGCCGGCCGAAAACCCCGCACCCCCGCCCAGCAGCAGCGCGCAGCCCGCGAAGCCGAGCGCGACCCCCAGCAGCCGCCTAGCCCCCAGAGGCAGCCCCAGGATGGGCGCCGAGAACAGCACGATCAGCAGCGGCCAGAGGTAGTTCAGCAAATTGGCCTCGATGGCCGGCGCCAGGGCCAGGGCCGCGAAATACAGCGCGTGGTAGCCGAACAGCCCCCCCACCCCATGCGCCCAGGCGATGGGGCTCTGGCGCAGCGCCGAAAGCCGCCCGCGTGCCGCCACCACGGCGATGCCCGCCATGGCGGCCACCGCGAAGCTCATGGCCGTGAGTTGCAAGGGCGGAATGCCGGCCGCAAGCCTGGAGAGCAGCCCCAGGAAGGCCCAGAGCGCCAGCGCGCCCACCCCCAGCAGCGTGGCGTTCATGGTGTCTCTCTGGTTTGGCCCGCCACTGCCTGCCAACCCGGCGTACCGGAGATGTCCGGCCCTTCGGCGGGCCGTATCAGACGGCGGCGCCCGGCAGGGGGTGGTAGGGCAGGGGCGCGAAGCGGGTGGGGTAGAAATCCATCTTTCCCCAGACGCCGCCGGTCACATAGGGGTCCTCGGCCCAGAAGGCGCGGGCCTCGGCCACGCTGGCGTGGCGGGTGATGGCGATGCTGCCCACCATCTCGCCCTTCGCGTCCAGCAGCGCGCCGCCGCAGGCCAGGGTGCCGTCCTCGGCGAAACCGCGCACGCGGTCGAAATGGCCGGGGCGGGCCGCGGCGCGGCGGGGGGCGGCGCCCTCCTGGTCCTCGGCCACCAGCACGCAATGGGTCATGGCGCTGGGCATGGGGCCGGAGGGCAAGGGCTGGTAGGGCAGGGGGGCGATGCGGAAGGGCCGCATCTGGTAGGAGAGCCAGACCCCGTCGCGCGCGAAGGGTTCCTCCGCCAGGTATTCGCGGGTGCCAAGCTCATCCTCCCCGCCCAGGATCATGACGGAGCCGGCGACGCTGCCATCCTCGCGGAACAGCGGCACGGCGAGGTTGAGACGCCCCGCCTCCGCCCAGCGGGAGATCACCTTCAGGTGGCGGTCGCGCGCGGCGGCGCGGCGGGCGGGGGAATCGGCGTCCTCGCCGTCCCAGCCCAGGATCACATGGCCCATCGCACGCCCTCCGTTACCGCCGCAGCTCCATCTGGATCGGCCCCTCGCGCTCGCCATTGGCGAACTGGTCCACCATGGCGTTGCCCGTGTGGCCCAGCGCCTCGGCATGGCCCGCCCAGACGATGCGGCCCTTGTGGATCATGGCCGCATGGTCGCCGATCCGGCGCGCGCTGGCCATGTCATGCGTGATGGAAAAGGCGGTGGCGCCCAGCTTCTCCACGCAATCCACGATCAGCCCGTCAATCACCGCGCCCATGATGGGGTCGAGGCCGGTGGTGGGCTCGTCGAAGAAGATGATGTCGGGCTTGGAGGCGATGGCGCGCGCCAGGGCCACGCGCTTCTGCATGCCGCCCGAGAGCTCGGAGGGCGAGAGATCCCCCACGCTGGCCGCCAGCCCCACCTGCGCCAGCACCTCGGCCGCGCGGTCGCGCGCGGCGCGGCGGGTGATGCGGTTCTGCGCCAGCAGCTTGAAGCAGACGTTTTCCCAGACGGGCAGGCTGTCGAACAGCGCGCCGTTCTGGAACAGCATCCCCGTGCGGTCGAGCAGTTCGGCGCGGTCGCGGCGGGAGAGGCGCGTCACGTCGCGCCCGTCAATCTCCACCACGCCGTCATCGGGCGGGATCAGCCCCAGGATGCACTTGATGGTGACGGACTTGCCCGAGCCCGAGCCGCCCAGCAGCACCATGGAATGCCGGGCCTCGACATCGAGGTCCACGCCGTCCAGCACCACCTTCTCGCCGAAGGACTTCCTGAGGCCCCGCAGCCGGATCTTGAGGTTCGCGCTCACCGGGAGAAGAACGCCTCGGTCAGCACATAGTCGAAGGCCAGGATCAGGATGGAGGCCGCCACCACCGCCTTGGTGGTCGCCTTGCCCACGCCCTGCGCGCCGCCCTGGCTCTGGTAGCCGAACCAGCACCCCATCAGCGTGATGAGGAAGCCGAAGACGGCGGCCTTGATCAGCCCGCTGCCCACATCCATCACCTCCAGCACGTCCCAGCTGCTGGTCAGGTAGCTTTGCGGCGCGAAGCCGAGCTTGGTGGTGGCGACCAGGAAGCCGCCCATCACGCCCAGTATGTCGGCCACCAGCACCAGCAGCGGCATGGCGAGCGTGCCGGCCAGCAGGCGCGGGGCCACCAGGTATTTCATGGGCTCGGTCGAGAGGGTCCGCAGCGCGTCGATCTGGTCGGTGACGCGCATGGTGCCGATCTCGGCCGCCATCGCCGCGCCCACGCGCCCGGCCACGATCAGCCCGGTGATGACAGGCCCCAATTCGCGCGTGACCGAGAGCACGACCACCGAGGCCACGGCACTTTCCGCGTTGAAGCGGGCGAAGCCGGTGTAGGTCTGCAGCGCCAGCACCATGCCGGTGAACAGCGCCGTCAGCGCCACCACGGGCAGGGAGAAATAGCCGATCTCGACGAAATGCCGCAGGAATTGCCGCGGCCCATAGGGCGGGCGGAACAGCTGGGCCAGGGCGTTGGCGGCGAAGAGCACCAGCGCGCCCACCTGCGCGCTGGCGCCCATCACGGCGCGGCCGAGCCCGGCCACGATGTCGAGGGGTGCGGTCATGCGGGCAGGTAACGCCGTGCGTAGCGCGCGCCAAGCGAGGTCAGCACCTCATAGCCGATGGTGCCGGCGAGTGCGGCCACCGCATCGGCATCCTGCGCGGGGCCCAGCACCTCGACCGTCTCGCCCACGCGCGCCGCGGGGATATCGGTCACGTCATAGGTGGTGAGGTCCATGGAGACGCGGCCCACCAGCGGCGCGCGCCGTCCATGCAGCAGCCCGAAGCCCTGGCCCGACTGCGCGCGCAACCACCCATCGGCATAGCCGAGCGCCACGGTGGCGATGCGGGTGGGGCGCGGGGCCGTCCAGCCGGCGCCATAGCCCACCGTGGCCCCCGCGGGGATGTCGCGCAGCTGCAAGATGGGTACCTCCAGCCGAACAACGGCTTCCATGGGGTTCGGCTGCCCAGGGATAGGGTTGATGCCATAGAGGGCGCAACCCGGCCGTGCCAGGTCGCTGACGAATTGCGCCCCCAGGAAGAGGCCGGAGGAATTGGCCAGGCTGCGGGGCAGGGTCGGCAGCCGGGCGCAGGCGGTGGCGAAGCGCTGGGCCTGCAACCCATTGAGAGGATGGGAGGCTTCGTCCGCGCAGGCCAGGTGCGTCATGACATAGCGCAGGCGGACAGCGGCCAGCGGCGTGGGGTCGGCGGCCAGCGCGTCCAGCTCCGACGCATCGAGGCCGAGGCGCGACATGCCTGTATCCAAGTGCAACAGGCCTTCCCCGCCCGCATGGGCGCGCAGGTCGGCCAGGCTGTTCAGCACGGGCGTGAGGCGCGGATGGGCGCCGGGGGCGAAGCCGTTCAGCACCGCCACCATGGGGCCAGGGCCGATGGCATCGCGCACCGCCTCGCCCTCGGCGGGGTGGGCCACGAAGAAATGCGCGCAGCCGGCGGCGTGCAGGGCCTGGGCCACGGGCACGGCGCCCAGCCCATAGCCATCGGCCTTCACCACGGCGGCGACGGCGCCGGGGGCGTGGCGTTCGCACAGGCGGCGCCAGTTCCGCACCACCGCGCCGAGTTCCACCGTCAGCAGGCCTTGTTCCATCAGTCCCCGTATTGCGGCGCATGCACCGTGTCGAGGTCCCCGAAGCGGGTGAATTCCGGCTCGAAGAAGAGCGGGATGGTGCCGGTGGGCCCGTGGCGCTGCTTGGCCAGGATGAGGTCGGCGCGGTTGTGGGCGCGTTCCATGTCGGCCTGCCAGCGTTCCATGGCCTGCTGGAACTTCCCCTCATCCGGGAAGGCCGCGATCTTGGGCTCGCGCTGCTTCAGGTAGTAGTCGTCGCGATAGACGAACATCACGGCATCCGCGTCCTGCTCGATCGAGCCGGATTCACGGAGGTCCGACAGCATGGGCCGCTTGTCCTCGCGCTGCTCCACCGCGCGCGAGAGCTGGGAAAGCGCCATGACCGGCACCGCCAGCTCCTTCGCGATGGCCTTCAGCCCCTGGGTGATCATGGAGATTTCCAGCACGCGCGATTCCGGCCGCGTGCCCACGGAAGGCCGCATGAGCTGGAGATAGTCCACCACCACCATCTTCAGCCCCCGCGTGCGCGCGATGCGCCGGCAGCGCGTCCGCAGCGCCGAGAGCGTGATGGCCGGCGTGTCGTCGATCATGATGGGCAGCGTGGCCAGCTCCCGGCTGACCGCGACGAAATTGTCGAACTCCCGCTGGCTGATCTCGCCGCGGCGGATGCGGTCGCCGGGGATGCGGCTCGCTTCGGAGAGAAGGCGGTTGGCCAGCTGGTCCGCGCTCATTTCCAGCGAGAAGATGACGACGGCCGGCACCTTGGCGCCTGTCGTCTCGGCCAGCACCGCCTTGGCCGCGCCGAAGGCGATCTTGGTGGCCAGCGCGGTCTTGCCCATGCCGGGGCGTCCCGCCAGCACCAGCAAATCCGAAGGGTGGAGCCCACCCGTCTTGGCGTCGAAGTCCCGCAGGCCGCTCGGCAGGCCCGAGACGCCGCCACCGCGCTGCATGGCGGCGTTGGCGGTCTCGATCGCGTGCGCCATGGCGCGTTCGAAGCTGATGGCGCCGCCTTCGGTCGCCTTCTCGGTGGCGAGTTCGAAGAGGCGCTGTTCCGCGGCCTCGATCTGGTCCTTGCCGGGGAGGTCCTCGTCGGGGTCGGTGCCGAAGGCGCGGTTCACCACCTGTTCGCCCAGGTCCACGAGTTCGCGCCGCAGCCAGCAATCATGGATCAGCCGGCCATATTCGCCCGCGTTGACGATGCCGACCATGGCCGAGAGCAGCTGCGCCAGGTAGGCCGGGCCACCCACCTCCGCCAGTTCGCCCGAATGCTCGAAGACATTGCGCAGCGTCACCGCATCGGCCAGCTGCCCGTTCTCCACGCGCCTGGCGATGGCGGCGTAGATGCGGCCATGCACGGCGTCGGCGAAATGCGCGGGCTCCAGGAATTCCGCGACGCGCTCATAGGCCTTGTTGTTGGCCAGCAGAGCGCCCAGCAGCGCCTGCTCGGCCTCCAGGTTGGCCGGGGGCAGGCGGACACCCATGCCGAAGCCGCCCGCGTCTTGGGGCGCTGATCCACGCGGAGGAATATTGTTCATGCGTGCCAAGGGTATCCTCTTCCGCCCGAGTCCCGCATCTGTGGACAGCTGTGGATAACGGGGATCAATCCCGCCGCCATGTCACCACCGCCAGCAGCGCGGCGGCGCACATCGCCGCCATGGCCATGAAAACCAGGCCGCCCAGCGCCGCGAAAACCTGCCCGGACAGCCACATGACCAGCCCCATGGTGGCGCTGACCCCCGCGGCGAGCAGACTCTGCGCGCGGCCCATCAACTCCGCCGGCAGGCGGATCATGGCGCGCATGGCGGCCAGGTGCATCACGCCGAAGGTGGCGGCGTGCAGGGTTTGCAGCAGCAGCAGGGCGATGGGGTCGGCCGTCAGCGCCGTCAGCCCCCAGCGCAGCACCCCCGCCCCGGCGGCGATGGCCACCAGGGCGCGCAGCCCCAGAAGGTCCACGATGCGGCCGCCGCGCAGGAACAGCAGCACCTCCGCCACCACGCCCACGCCCCACAGCACCCCGATGAAGCCCGCCGAAAGCCCCATGGCCTGCCAATGCAACGTCGAGAAGCCGTAATAGGCCGCGTGGCTCGCCTGGATCAGGGCCGAGACCAGCAGCACGCGCCGGAACAGGGGTTCACGCAGCGGCGCCCAGAGCCCGCCGCGGGGCCCCGCCCGCCGCGGCCCCGGCGGCGGCAGGGCGAGGGCGGAGAGCGCCGTCAGCACCATCGCGCCGGCCAGAATCCAGGCCACCGCGCGTGGCCCGGCCCATTCCGTCGCCTGCCCCGCCGCCACCGCGCCCAGGATGAAGGTGATGGAACCCCAGGCCCGCACCCGCGCATAGTCGAAGCCCCCCGCCCGCACCGCCCCGGCCGCCTGGCTGTCCGAGAGGGGAATGATGGGCGCGGCCGCCGCGCTGTGCAGGATCTGCACCGCCAGCAGCAGCACGAAGCCGGCCAACAGCCCGAACCCCACCGCCGCCAGCGCCGCCAGCAGGCAGGTCAGCGCCAGCAGGCGGCGCATATCCGCCACCTGGTCCGCCAGCCGCCCCGAGAGCGGGCCGGCCACCAGCCGCACCATGGCTCCCGCCGCCAGCACGGTGCCGATCTGCTCCGGCGTCAGCCCGCCATCCGTCAGGATGGCCGGCAGGAAGGGCAGCATGGCGCCAAAGCCCAGGAACTGGGCGCCGAAAAGGAGCGCGAAGCGCCTGGGGGCAGCAACTTTTAATTGACCTGTTGGCGCCCGCCCCTTCAGCATCATTCGCACAAAGCTCTTTCTCCGATGGCCGATGGCCGATGGTCCTGGCGGTCATTTCGCCGGCGCTCAGCTTGCTCATGCCCGCAACGCCCGCGGCGCGAAAGGAGGCGAAGGATGCCTGCCACGCACCTGATCAAAGATGACCCTGGGGGGCAAGGGATGGCTTCCGGTTGGAGGAGGTTGTGCCTCCGCCCGCGAACATGCCGCCCGGCATCCTCGGGCGCGCGACGGAGCTGGCGCGCTTCATCACGTCGCAGCTCGGTGAACTCGCGGCGCGCACCGACAACACCGCCGCCGGGGAACGCAGGCTGCTGCGTGAGATCGCCGAGATCGGGCTGGCGGACGAGCACCCGGCACCCCAGCAAGGCCTCTCACTCTTCGCCGCGACCTTCAACGCGCCTTATGTGACGCCTCTGGGCGACGACGACATCGTCGTGAAGGTGCCGCGGACCGCCGGGCCGGAGCAGCTTGATTTCCAGTTCCGGCTCACCGCCGCGATGCGTCTGGTCCGCAAGCTGCACACGCCACGGCCTCCGCGGGGCCCGCGCCCCTGGGAGTGGCTGGCCAGCCTCCCAGCGAGGCTGCATCGCGCGCTGGCGCCCGGCGCCCCGACGGAAAGCCCGGCCCGGGACCAGGACCCTGGCGCGGCCGAGGCGGATGCCGTGCGCGCCGAGAGCCTGCGCGTGGTGCGCGACCAGATCCTGCGCGCGGGCCGCATCGCCTTTCCGGACCATGGTGACACACGCGAACCGCGCGTGGACCTGGCCGGGCGCCTCCTGGACCAGGCGTTGACGGATGCGGCCGACGACCATGGTCCGGCCGCCCGCCGTGCCTATCTGGCCGATCTCGCCGAGGCCTACATCATCACCGCGCTCTGCTTCGCCATTGCCGCCTTTCTGTTCTTCCTGTTCTGGGATTTGGTCTTCGGGTTTGGCGAGAGGTACACGCGGCCGCTGCACATGACCGTCTCCTTCTTTTCCATCTCCATCGCATCCCTGTTCCTGGGCGCCTGGCTTTCGGCCGCCGAGCGGTTGCGTGCGCGGAATGTCGTGACCCTGGAGAGCATTTTCGCCGAGACCTTCGACACCTGGGTTCGGGCGGCGATCCTGCTGGGGCTGGGCATGCTCGTCATCCTGCTGTTGCACAAGGGCGTCGTGATCGTGTCCTTCGGCACGTCGGATGGCAGCCTCTCCACGTCGAAGGTGCTCGCCAACCTCCCCGCGGCCGTGCTGGTGGGCGCGCTGCTCGGCATCAGCGAGCGCCTGTTGCCCGAGGTGCTGTTCTCCCGCTCGCGCGAATTGGTGGGCAAGCTCGGGCCTGGGGCGCCGCCCGCCGCTGGCGGAGCGAACACCGGGGCCGGGTCGGAAAATCCACCCCCCTCCGGCGGCGCGCGGACCGCGGATGGCAAGGGCAATGGCGCGCCGGCGGGCAAGCCCCAACCGCGGGAGGGGCGGGAACAGGGCGCCGGCAAGGAGGAAGGCAAGAAGGCCGAGCGGCCATCGGATCAGGGCGGCGGTCCCCGCGCCCCGGCACAACCGCCCGGCCCCGCCCCGAACCGCCCCGGCGAGACGGGCGGCTGATCGGCCGGCTTCCGGCACTCCCCGGGCGGCTCCGCATTGCAATCACCGCCGCATGCGCCATAACGACCGGGATAGCGTCCGGAACCATGGCTCACATGTTCGATCCCCGCGTGAAAGCGATCCTCGGCCCCACCAACACGGGCAAGACGCATCTGGCCATGGAGCGTCTGCTTGCCCACGCCTCGGGCATCATCGGCTTCCCGCTGCGCCTGCTGGCGCGCGAGAACTATGACCGCATGGTGGCCGCCAAGGGCGAGAAGCACGTCGCCCTCATCACCGGCGAGGAAAAGATCATCCCGCCCGAGGCCAAGTGGTTCGCCTGCACGGTGGAGGCCATGCCGCTGGACCGCCGCGCGGAATTCCTGGCGGTGGACGAGATCCAGCTCTGCGCCGACCCGGACCGCGGGCACATCTTCACCGACCGGCTGCTGCACGCGCGCGGCCTGGTGGAAACCATGTTCATGGGCGCGGAGACCATCCGCCCCCTGCTGCAACGCCTCGTCCCGCAGGTGGAGATCGAGACGCGGCCGCGCCTGTCGCAGCTGACCCACACCGGACCCGCGAAGCTGACCAAGCTGCCGCCGCGCAGCGCCGTCGTCGCCTTCAGCGCAGCCGAGGTCTATGCCATCGCGGAGGCCATCCGCCGCCGGCGCGGCGGCTGCGCCGTGGTGATGGGCCGCCTGTCCCCGCGCACCCGCAACGCCCAGGTCAAGATGTACCAGGACCGCGAGGTGGACTTCCTGGTGGCGACGGACGCCATCGGCATGGGGCTGAACATGGATGTGGACCATGTGGCCTTCGCCAATCTGCAAAAGTTCGACGGCCACGCGCCCCGGATGCTGACGCCGCAGGAGGCCGCGCAGATCGCCGGCCGCGCGGGCCGCGGCATGCGCGACGGCAGCTTCGGCGTGACGGGCGAATGCCCGCCGCTGCCGGAGGAGATGATCGAGAAGATCGAGAACCACAATTTCGAGCCGTTGCAGGCGCTGGCCTGGCGCAACAGCAATCTCGACTTCACCAGCCTGGACGGGCTGCTGGACAGCCTGGGCGCCCCCCCGCCCCAGCCCGGCCTGACCAAGGGCAACGACGCGACCGACCACATCACGCTGAACCATCTGGCGCGTGAGGCCGAGATTCGTCGCCTCGCCTCCTCCCGCACGCGCATCGCGCTGCTGTGGGAGACCTGCCAGGTGCCCGATTTCCGCAAGCTGGCGGATGACAGCCACACGCGCCTCTGCGCCCGCATCTTCACCCATCTGGTGGAGGATGGCGCGCTGCCGTCGGACTGGATCGCGTCGCAGATCGCCGCCTGCCGCAACATCGAGGGCGACCTCGACACGCTGATGGCCCGCCTCTCGCACATCCGCGTCTGGGCCTATGTCGCCGCCCGCGCCGACTGGGTGCGCGACGCCGCCGCCCAGCAGGAGGCCGCCCGCGCCGCCGAGGACCTGGTCAGCGACGCCCTGCACGAGCGCCTGACCGCCCGCTTCGTGGACCGCCGCGCCGCCCACCTGATCCGCCGCCTGGACGACACGGCCGAGGACGTGCTCAGCGCCGTCAACCGCCAGGGCGAGGTGGTGGTGGAAGGCCACAAGGTCGGCCGCATCCAGGGCTTCGACTTCATCCCCGAACAAGGCGAGGGGGGCGAGGAGGAGAAGAAGCTCGTCCTCCGCGCCGCCCGCCGCGCGCTGGCGCAGGAGATGCCGCGCCGCCTGGCCGCGCTGGAAGTGGCCAAGCCCGAGGCCTTCGCCCTGACCCCCGAGCACCGCGTCACCTGGGACGGCGCCGAGATCGCGCGCCTCAAGATGGGCAGCGAGCCGGGCAAGCCGCTGATCGAGGTGAACGCCTCCGAATACCTGGACGGCGCGCAGCGGGAGCGGGTGCGGGTCAAGCTCGCGGCCTTCATCGAGGGCGTGCTGGCCAAGGACCTCGCGGCGCTGACCACGGTGGAGACCAAGGCCGCCGAGGACAACACGCTGCGCGGCCCCGCCTTCCAGCTGCGCGAGACGCTGGGCCTCAAGCCCGGCGACACGCGGAACAACATCGGGCAGGAGGTGCGGGCCAAGCTCAAGGCCATCGGCATCCGTGCCGGGCGCTTCGCCCTCTATGTGCCGGAGGCGCTGAAGCCGCGCCCCATGGGGCTGCGCGCGCAGCTCTGGGCGCTGAGCCATGACATCCCGACGCCGCCGCTGCCCGCGCCGGGCCTCGTCTCTATTCCGGCGGATGGCGTGATGGCGTTGCAATGGCCGCCCGGCTTCGCCGAGATCATGGGCTGGGTGCCGGCCGGCCCGGTGCTGGTGCGCCTGGATGTGGCGGAGCGCGTGGCCGCCGAACTCGGCTACCTGACGCGCCGCGCCCCCGCCCCCCTGCCGCCCGAGACTTTGGGTCGCTTCGGCATCCGCGGCGAGATGCTTGGCCCCGTATTGGCGGGCTTGGGTTTCCGCCTGATCGAGAGCGTGCCGCTGGAGGAAGGGGTGGAAGGCCCGCCCGCGCCCACCATGGTCGCCTGGGCGCGGCCCGAGCGCCCGCCCCGGCGCGAGGGCAACCGTGGCCGCCCGGACCAGCGCGGCCGCGGCCCGCGCCGCGACGGTGCGCCGGCCGGCGAGGGCGCCCCCGCCGCCGAGGGCGAGGCCCCGCGCCCCGCCCGCCAGCGCCGCGAATTCCCCAAGGGTCCGCGCGGCCCGCGCCCCGAGGGTGGCGAAGCGCCCCGCCCCGAGGGCCAGCGTCCCGAAGGCCAACGCCCAGAGGGGCAAAGGCAGGACGGCCCGCGCGGCGACCGCCGCCCCGACCGGCCCCGCCACGAAGGCCAGCGCCATGACGGCCCCCGGAAGGACGGCCCGCGCCCCGACCGCCCCCGCCGCGACGGCCCCCGCGCGACCGGGACCGCGGCCCGGGCGGCCCCGAGACGCGGACCTTCTTCGAGGACCGCCCCGCCGCCAAGGCCGAGGACAGCCCCTTCGCCGCCCTGCTGAAGCTCAAGCTGAAGTAGTCCATGGCCGAAGGTGGCGCGCCCTTCCTGCGGCTCGACACCTGGCTCTGGCATGCGCGGCTGGCCAAGACCAAGGGGGAATGCGCCCGGCTGATCGAGGGGGGCGGCTTCCGCCTCAACCGCCAGCCGGTGACCAAGGCCCATGCGCGCATCCGCCAGGGCGATGTGCTGACCTATCTCTGGCGGGAGGAGGTGCGGGTCTGGCGCGTCCTGGCGCTGGGCGAAAGGCGCGGCCCGCCGGCCGAGGCCCGCACCCTCTACGAGGATGTCGCGCAAGCGGAACAATGACGCGCGAAGCCTTGCCAGACCGCGCGCCAGGGTCCAATTCTGCGCGTCATCCGACCCGCCGGGAGTGCCTTCGTGACCTATGTCGTCACCGAGAATTGCATCAAGTGCAAGTACATGGACTGCGTGGAAGTCTGTCCGGTGGACTGCTTCTATGTCGGCGAGAACATGCTGGTGATCCATCCGGACGAATGCATTGATTGCGGCGTCTGCGAACCGGAATGCCCGGCCGAGGCCATCCTGCCCGACAGCGACGACAAGGCGACGGCCTGGGTCGAGATCAACCGCAACTTCGCGCAATCCTGGCCAAACATCACCCGCAAGGGCGAGGCGCCGGAAGACGCGGATGAGTGGAAGGACAAGCCCGGCAAGAAGGAACTGCTGAGCCCCAATCCGGGCAAGCCGTAGCCGGCGCGGCCTTCACGGCACGAAAAAGGGGCGGGGCGCGCGAGCACCCCGCCCCTTTTCGCGTTCCCCGCCTTTACTGGCGGGGCTGGGCCGGCGGCGCGGGTTGCGCCGGCTGGGCCGGTTGCGCGGGCTGGGCCGGCTGGGCGTTGCGGCGGGCCTGTTCCAGCTCGTTGCGGGCCGTGGCCAGCGCCTGCTCGGCCTGGGCGGCGCGCTGCGTGGCCTGCGCGGCGGCCTGCTGCTGTTCCGTGGCCTGGGCGCGGGCGGCCGTCAGCTCGCGCTGGGCGGTGGCGAGGGCCTGTTCGGCCTGGGTGGCGCGCTGGGTCGCCTGGGTGGCGGCCTGCTGCCGCTCCGTCGCCTGGGTGCGGAGGGTGGCCAGCTCGCGCTGGGTGGCCTCGGCGCGGGTGGTGGCTTCGGTGGCGGCCTGACGGGCCTGCGTCGTCTCGGCGCGGGCCGCGGCGAGTGCCTGCTCGGCCTGGGTGGCGGCCTGCTGGCGCTCCGTCGCCTGGGTGCGGAGGGTGGCCAGCTCACGCTGGGTGGCCTCGGCGCGGGCGCTGGCCTCGGTGGCGGCCTGGCGGGCCTGCGTGGTCTCGGCGCGGGCGGCGGCGAGGGCCTGCTCGGCCTGGGTGGCGCGCTGGTTGGCCTCGGCCAGGGCGGCGGCCTGACGCGTCAGCTCATCGCGGATGGCCGCGCCCTCGAAGCGCGCCATGTCGAGGTCGGTGCGAAGCGCATCGGCCTCGGCGCGGGCGGCTTCGGCCTGGGCCTGGGCGGCGTCCAGCGCCGCGCGCGACTCGGCCTGCGCGCGGGCCGGGGCGGTGGCGGCCAGGCTGCCCGGCGCGGCGCGAAGCTGCGTCGCGGTCATGTTGCATTCGCGTGCCCGGCGGTCATCGGCCAGGAAGAGGCCGCCCGACAGGTCGAAGCGGCGTTCGGAAGCGGCATCGCCGGCCAGGCGCGTGCTCCAGCGCGCATTGCCGAGTTCGCTGGCCACCGTCACTTCCATGCGGTTGCCGGAAACCTGGCCCGTCCAGCTGTCGGTCTGCGTGCCGGAGGCGCCGCGGATGCGCCGCACATGGTTGAAGGCGCCGTTGGCCAGGCTGGCCTCGAAGCGCTGCACATAGCCCGCCTGGCCGGACAGCAGGTTGGGCCCGCAGGTCATCTCGAAGCGCCAACGCCCGTCATAGTCGCCCTGGCCTTGCGCCAGCGCGGGCGCCGCCGCCCAGCCGAAGGCCGTGACACATGCCGCGAGCGCGAATGCGCCCTTCCTCGATCCCGTCATCCCAGAGCCCCTTTTGTCGCTCCGCCCGGCCCGCGGGCGATTCGCAACAGGGAAGCAGGCTTCGCGGGCTTCGTCCATGTGGGTTCAGCGCGGGTTCACGCGGCTGTCCCAGGGCGCGGGGCGGAATTCCGGGTCAATGCGGCAGGGGCCGGTGAAGCGCGCGCTCAGCGCCTCGCAGCGCGCCTGCACCGCCGCCGCGTCGGGCCGCGCGCCGCCGCCGGCCCATTCCGCCAGCGCGGCCAGTGCGGCGGGGTAGAGCGGGCTCGACATCTTGGAATGCGCGGCCTCGTTCACGAAGACCTGCACGAGGCGCGCGGAATTGCCCGCCGCCTCCACCGTGGCGGCGAAGGCCGACTGGTGCTCCACATAGGCCACCGCGTCGCGGATGCCGTGCAGCGTCAGCACCGGGATCTCGAAACGGCCCGTCAGATCGGCATCGGCGGCCAGGATGGCGGCGGCCTCCGGGTCGGGCGTGATGCGCGGGATGCGCGCGTTCAGCCCCTCGTCATCCGAGGTGCCGCGATAGCGCACGCCGGCATTGCCGAAGGCGTTGCGCCCGCCCGTGAGGTTCTGGGCGATGTCGCGGAAGGTGAAGGTGGCCCAGGCGAAATGGCCGGGCATGGCGGCCTCCGGAATGCCGGTGGCGGCCACCAGGTCGGCCGCCGCGCGGGCCTGCGCCTCGGTGCGGGTGGGGGCGCCGATGCCGGTGCAGTCGGTCAGCCGGGACAGCACCTCGGCCCGCGTCATGCTCGCACCCGGGGGCAGGCCGAGGGTGAGGGTGTATTGCGCCTCCTCCGGCCGGGGGTGGGTGCCGCAGATGGCCTGGAAGGCCGCGCGCAGATCCACCCGCATGTCATAGGCCCGCGTCCCGCCCGCCAGCACGCCCGAGGTCAGCAGCGCCGCGTCATAGGGGCGGCGTCCGTCGGGGCCGGGGGCGTTGTGCCGTTCGATCAGGGCGGCGGTGATGTTGGCACCCCAGGACTGCCCATGCGCGATGGTGACGCGGGGCTGGCCGAAGGCCGCGACATAGAGGCGGCGGGCATTCTCGGTGTCCTCCGCGCCCATGGCGACGCCGAAGCCCGGGCGGCGGCGGGAGGTGGAAACCCAGGACCAGCCCTCGGCCAGGAATTCGCTGAAGCGGCGGATATCCTCGTCCGTGGTCTCGGGCCGGATCGGCGCGAGGCGCGGCCCGCCATAGGTGTGGACCACCAGCCCGCCATGCGCCTGCGCCGGCCGCGCGATCAGCACATGGGCGCCGTTCGCGTCCTGGGCGCGGTGGCAGGTGACGCCCTCGGGCAGGCCGGTCGGGCAGGGGGCGGGGCTGGCGGCGAGGGCGGGCAGTCCGGCGATGGCGAGACACAGGGTGAGTGCGGCGCGGCGCATGGAGTCCTCCGGTTCGGGCCGGGAGGGTGCGGTGCGACGCGACGCATCGCAAGGGGATGGCCCCTCTTGCGGCCTCGTCGCGCAGATGTAACGTTATGACATAACATGACCCAGCGCCGAACCCTCCTCGCCCTCCCCTTCCTCGCCCTCGCTGCCAGGGGCGCCGCGGCCCAGGCCCCGCCCCTGGTGGGCGCCTCCTTCTCCATCCTGGGCGACCTGGTGCGCCAGGTGGCGGGCGATCGCGTCACCCTGCGCGTCACGGCCGGGCCGGGGGTGGATGCCCATCATTTCGAGCCCCGCCCGAGCGACGCCCTGGCCCTGCGCGGCGCCGCGCTGCTGGTCCGCAACGGGCTGGGCTTCGACCCCTGGTTCGACCGGCTCGCCCGCGCCGCGGCGGAAGGCCCGCCCGTGCCGGTGGTGACGGCGACCGAGGGCATCACGCCGCGCGGCATGGAGGCGCATCACGACCACGACCATGGCGGCGCGGGGCGGCGCACGCAGCACAGCGTGGGCCCGCGCCGCGTGGCCGACCCCCATGCCTGGCAGGACGTGGCCCTGGCCCAGCACTATGTCCGCAACATCACCGAGGGCCTCGCGCGGGTGCAGCCCGGCGCGGCCGAGGCGCACCGCGCCGCCGCCGCCGCCTATCTCCAGCGGCTGCAGGCGCTGGATTCCTGGATCCGCGCGCAGCTCGCCACCGTGCCGGCCGAACGGCGCAAGGTGCTGACCACCCATGACGCCTTCGGCTATTTCGGCGCCGCCTATGGCGTGACCTTCCTGGCCGCCCAGGGCGTCAGCGCGGAGGCCGAGCCCTCCGCCGCCGCCATCGCGCGCCTGATACGGCAGGTCCGCGCCGAGAACATCACCGCCGTCTTCCTGGAGGGCCAGGGCAACCAGTCGGCGCTGGAACGCCTGGCGCGCGAGGCGGGCGTGGCCCCCGCGGACGCCTCTACGCCGACGCCCTTTCCCCCGCGGACGGACCCGCCCCCAGCTATGAGGCCATGATGCGCCACAATGTCACCCAGATGGTCAACGCCATGCGGGGGGCCGCGTGATGCGCCGCCTCGCCCTGGGCTTGGCCGCCCTGCTCGGCCTCGCCACGCCGGCCGCCGCGCAGGACTACCGGGCCGTCGGCCCCTTCCCACAGATTTCGGGCGAGCTGGATGTGGGCTTGCTGACCCTGGCGCAGCCCCGCGCGCGGGACCGGACGGTGCGCGGCAGCAGCAGCTTCCTCTTTGGCGAGCTGGCGGCGGGGCTGCACCTGTCACCCACCCTCTCGCTGCAGGGCGTGCTGGCCTTCGACCCGGCCGGTGAGCAGCTGCCCAATGGCACCGACATCTTCCTGCGCCGCCAGGCCGCTTTCCTGGAGAGCCTGTTCCTCGACTGGCGCGCCCATGAGCGGCTGCGCTTGCAGGCCGGCAAGTTCAACGCGCCCTTCGGCTATGGCCACCACAGCTTCCCCGGCGCCTTTGCCCGCTTCCGCGCGCATGAGGCCTATCTGATCCGCGAATCGCTCGGCGTGGGCGCGACCTACACCTGGCTTTCCAATGCGCGCTTTGGCGAGCATGACATTTCCGCCGCGCTGTTCACGCTGGACACCAGCCCCTTCTCGAACACGCTGTTCACCCGGCGCCGCTGCTGCGAGGAGGGCTTCGAGCGCTACAGCCGCAATTCCCTGCGGCAGGGCGGCGCGGGCAACAATGGGCGGCTGACGAACTTCGCCATCGCCCTGGATGGCGACCGCATGCCCTTCCTGCCCAATTTCAGCTACCACGCGGCCATGGTCTCGCGCGGGGCGGGCAAGGATGGCGCGGCGCGCGAATGGGGCTACGCCCTGGGCGCCCGCTTCCGCGTGGAATGGACGCCGCAGGTGCGCACCCTGTTCTTTGGCGAGTTCGTCGAGTTCCGGAACGCCGGCGGCCGTCCCATCGAGGTGATTGACGAGGACGGCACCGAACTGGCCGTGCGCGAGCGCCGCCGCTTCGGCACGCTGGGCGCCCAGACCACCCATGGCGACTGGCGCGCCACCCTGGTGTGGCAGGTCGAGGAGCGGCGGCGCGAGGCCAACCGCGTGCCCACCCGCCGCTATCTGGAAGCGACGGTCGGCCGCGAGATCGGCTGGGGCTTCGGCGTGGACCTCGGCTACCAATACGCCGTGAACCCGGGCGAGGAACGCACCGGCAGCGCCCATGGCTTCGTCAGCCGGCTGGGCTTCACCCAGCGCTTCTGACGGGCTCCGAAGCCAGCTTCCGATAGCGCCGCGCGAGGTAGAGCACCTGCCCCTCGCGCAGCGCCTTCCGCAGCACCGAGCCCTGCATGCCCGTGAATTCCCGCAGCAAGGGCCGCAGCAGGCCATAGCGCGACACTTCGCGCGCCTTGGCCTCCTCCACCGCGTCCAAAGCGGCCAGGACCCCCGCGTTCAGCCGCGTCTCGGACAGGAGTTCCAGCGGCTGGGCGGCGAAGCTGGCGTCCAGCGCAGGCAGCATGGCGGGGCTTCGCATGTCCGCCCAGCACAGATGCCCGCCGGGGCGCAGCACCCGCGCGGCCTCGGCCACGAAGCGGTCCATGCTGCCGTAGCAATGGGAGCTTTCGATGTTCAGCAGGATGTCGAAGCTGGCATCGGGGAAGGGCAGGGCCTCGGCGTCGCCGATGCGGTAGTCGAGGTTGGGGGAAGGCGCGTTCAGCTTGCGCGCGCGGGACAGCGTGCCGGGCGAACGGTCCACCGCCACCATCGCTGCCGGCGTGAAGTGCCGCGCCACCCAGGCCGCACCGCCGCCATGGCCGCAGCCCACCTCCAGCACCCGCGCGCCCTCCACGTCCAGCCCCTCCAGCGCCTGGTGGTAGAGGCCGATGAAGGGGCGGTCGGCCTCATCCGCCGCGGCCAGGGGGAAGGGCGGGCCGTCCGGGACATGGCCGTAGTTCAGGAAGCGCCAGGGCTTCCGCCAGACCAGCGAGAGGAAGGTGTAGCCCCATTTCCAGGTGCGGCGCCTCAGGCCCGGGAAGGCCCCGCGCTCGGTCGCGCGCAGCATGTGATCGAGCGCGGCCATCGCCGTCAGGCGGCCGCCATCTCGGCATCCAGGGCGTTGCGCGCCTTGGCCACCAGCGCCGCGTCGCAGTCATTGCGGCCGAGATAGCCGGGGCGGAGATAGGCCAGCATGGTCGGCACCATCCGCCGCACCCAGCCCGGACTGAACAGGGCGGCGCGCCACAGCGCCCAGCCCGAGGGCCCGCCCGTGGCACGCAGGTTCCGCCGCGCCGAGATCATGGCGAGGCCCACCATGGCCGGCAGCATCATGCCCAGCGCCGCGCAGCGCAGGATGTAGCGCTTCCAGCCCGGCACGCCGGGGGTGACGGCGCGCAGCACGCGCAGGCCGACGGAGGAATGTTCCACCTCTTCCAGCGCGTGCCAGCGCCAGAGGCGGCGATAGGCGGGGTGGGCCTTGTCCATGATCTCCGGCCGCTCGATCACGATGCGGGAGAGGGCGTAGGTGACGTGCTCGATGGCGCAGGTGAGGTAGAGGCGGGCCAGCGGCGTGTCGAAGCGGGCGAAGAACCAGCGCACCGACTCTTCCTGCCGGTCCACATCATAGCCCAGGCCGCGGAGCGCGGCGTTGTAGCCCAGGTGTTCGCGCGTGTGGAACGCCTCCTGCGCGCAGAAATCCTGGATGTCCTGGCGCAGCTCGGGGTCCGTCACCTCGGGCAGGAAGGGCTTGAGGGCGCGGATGAAATAGCGCTCGCCCTCGGGCAGCATGACCGCGAAGGCATCCACCAGCGCGCTGCCCGCCTGGTCGCCGCCGAGCCAGCGCGGGTCCGGATGGTCCTTCACGCCGAAGCGGAGGTCGCGGGGGATGATCTCAGGGTCCGGCGTGGTCATCGGCGCTCCTTGAGGGGCCTGGGCGTCAGGCCCTTCCGTGACAATGCTTGTATTTCTTCCCCGAACCGCAAGGGCAGGGCGCGTTGCGCGGCGTGGCGCCCCATGTCGTGGGATCGTTCGCGTCCACGGCGGCGGGGCGGGCGGCTTCCGCCGTCGCGGCACCATAGGGGGCGGCGGGCGCGGCCTCGGCCATCTCGTAGTCGCCGCCCATGCCCTGCGGGGCGGGGTGGCGCATGTCCGTCACGCGCACGGGCTGGGGTTCGGGCGGGGGCGCGTCGGGGGCGAATTCCAGGCGCAGCAGCAGGGAGGTCACGCGCTCGCGCAGCTCCTCCAGCATGTTGTTGAACAGCGCGAAGGCCTCGCGCTTGTACTCGTTCAGCGGGTCGCGCTGGCCATAGGCGCGCAGGCCGATGCCCTGGCGCAAATGGTCGAGGCTCAGCAGGTGCTCCTTCCACACCTGGTCGAACAGCTGCAGCAGCAGCGACTTCTCGACCATCCGCATGAAGTCGGGGCCGAGGTTGGCGGCCTTGGCAGCGGCGGCCTGGTCGGCGGCGGCCTCGATGCGCTCGCGCACCTGGACCTCGTCAATGCCCTCCTCCTTGCCCCAGGTCTGCACAGGGAGGTCGAGGCCCAGCACGTCCTTCACGCGCTTTTCCAGCCCCTCCAGATCCCACTGCTCGGCATAGGCGTTCTCGGGGATGGCGCGGTGGACCATGTCGTGGATGGTCTCGCGCCGCATGTCCTCGACGGTCTCGCTGAGGTCCGCGGCCTCCATGTAGGCGCGGCGCTGGGCATAGACCTCGCGCCGCTGGTCGTTCATCACGTCGTCGTATTTCAGCAGGTTCTTGCGCGTGTCGAAGTTGCGCGCCTCGACCTTCTTCTGCGCCTTCTCCAGCGCCTTGTTGATCCAGGGGTGGACGATGGCCTCGCCTTCCTTGAGGCCGAGCTTCGTCAGCATCCCGCCCATGCGGTCGCTGCCGAAGATGCGCATCAGGTCGTCTTCCAGCGAGAGGAAGAAGCGGCTGCCGCCCGGGTCGCCCTGGCGGCCGGAGCGGCCGCGCAGCTGGTTGTCGATGCGGCGCGATTCATGCCGCTCGGTGCCGATGACGAAGAGGCCGCCAGCCGCCTTCACGATGGGCTGCGCGGCCTCCACCTCGGCCATGTGGCGGGCCAGCGCGGCCTCGTATTCGGGGCTGTCATTGTTGCCCACCTCGGCCTTGGCCAGCATGTCCGCATTGCCGCCGAGCTTGATGTCGGTGCCGCGGCCGGCCATGTTCGTCGCGATGGTGACGGCGCCGGGGCGGCCCGCCTGGGCGACGATGCCCGCCTCCTGTTCATGGTAGCGCGCGTTCAGCACATTGTGCGGGATGCCGGCCTTCTTCAGCAGCTCCGAGATCAGCTCGCTCTTCTCGATGCTGGTGGTGCCGACCAGGCAGGGCTGGTTGCGCGCGCGGCATTCGGCCACGAGGCGGATCACCGCCTCGTATTTCTCCATGGCGGTGCGATAGACCTCGTCATCCTCGTCCTTGCGCGCCACGGGCACGTTGGTCGGGACCTCGACGACTTCGAGCTTGTAGATCTCGGCGAACTCGTCGGCTTCCGTCGCCGCGGTTCCGGTCATGCCCGACAGCTTGGGATACAGACGAAAATAGTTCTGGAAGGTGATGGAGGCCAGCGTCTGGTTCTCGGGCTGGACCGTCACATTCTCCTTGGCTTCCAGCGCCTGGTGCAGCCCGTCGCTGTAGCGGCGGCCGTCCATCATGCGGCCGGTGAACTCGTCGATGATGATGATCTTGTCGTTGCGGACGACATATTCGACGTCGCGCTTGAACAGCACATGGGCGCGCAGCGACTGGTTGACGTGGTGCACGAGGCTGACATTCACCGCGTCATAGAGGTTGCCCTCGTTCAGCTCGCCGGCCTCGGCCAGCATGCGCTCGATGTCCTCGCCGCCCTTTTCCGTCATGTTGACGGTCCGCTGCTTCTCGTCCTTCTCGAAGCGCTCGGGGTCCTTCACGAACTCCGCCATCACCTTGTCCACGCGGCGATAGAGGTCGCTGGTGTCGTCGGTGGGGCCCGAGATGATGAGGGGCGTGCGCGCCTCATCCACCAGGATGCTGTCCACCTCGTCCACGATGGCATAGGCGAAGGGCCGCTGGACCATCTCGTCCAGGCGATACTTCATGTTGTCGCGGAGGTAGTCGAAGCCGAACTCGTTGTTCGTGCCGTAGGTGATGTCGCAGGCATAGGCCGCGCGGCGCTGGTCGTCGCTCAGGCCGTTGACGATGACGCCCGTGGTCAGCCCCAGGAAGCCGTAGAGCTGGCCCATCCAATCGCTGTCGCGCGTGGCCAGGTAGTCGTTCACGGTGACGACATGCACGCCCTTGCCGGGCAGCGCGTTCAGATAGACGGGCAGGGTGGCGACCAGCGTCTTGCCCTCGCCGGTCTTCATCTCGGCGATCTTGCCCTCGTGCAGGACCATGCCGCCGATCATCTGCACGTCGAAATGCCGCAGGCCGAGGCAGCGCTTGGACGCCTCGCGCACCGTGGCGAAGGCCTCTTCCAGAAGGTCGTCCAGCGTCGCGCCCTGCGCCAGCCGGGCGCGGAAATCGGCCGTCTTGCCCCGCAGCTCCTCGTCCGAGAGGGCGGCGAGCTTGGGCTCCCACGCTTGGATCGCGGCGATGCGCGACTGGTGGCGCTTCAGCGCGCGGTCATTCGCGGAGCCGAAGATGGAGCGGACGAGGCGGGCGAACATGGGTGGGGACAATTCTCCGAACGCGGGTCCCCGGGCACAGGCCGCGCGGAATGCGGCACGGAATGCTTGCACCCCTGGGGAGCGTCAGAGATAGGTCCCGGCCCCCCAGGGTCAACCGCGGCCATATTACGCCGGCAACACGATTTCCCGCGCGAGGCCCCGGCAATCCATCTCGAAATCCAGCCCCCGCACGGGCGGGCGGCAGGGTTGCCAGGTGATGCCGTGCCGCGCCGCGCCGCGCCCCACCATCTCCGGCAGGAAGAGGGCGCTGAAGTCGAACACCGTATAGACCTGCACATCGGTGGTGTCGGCCCAGCCGAAACCGAGGGCCGTCATGCGCCGCTCCATCTCGCCCAGCACATAGCCGGCCTTGGCCGCCATGCCGGCGGGTGAGGTGTCGCCCGGGGCGACGATGCTCTCCTCATAGGTGGCGCCGCCCTCGCGCGCCTCGCCGGAGCCGGCCACCACGAAGCTGGGCGCGGCCCCAGGGTCCACCACCGTGTAGGAGAAGGCGTGGAAGCTGGGTTCGGGCGGCGGGGCGATCTCGGGGCAGACATTGCTGCGGGCCACGGGGTTTTGGCCGTCCACCACCACGCCCCAGGATTCCAGCACGCCGAAATAGACGCGGTTGAAAGCGGTGAAGCCCTCCTCGGTGAAGGGGGCCGGGCTGCGGAGTTCGCAGGCGGCGAAGGCCGTGCGGGGGCGGCCCAGCCCGTCCAGATGGGCGGCGATGCGGTCGAAGCCCTCGGCCAGGGGCACGGGGCGGGAGAAGCGGGCGCGCTCCAGCCGGAAGCCGGGCTCGGCGGCCACGCCGCCCGAATACTGGAAGACGGCGGGGATGAAGCGGTAGCCGCCGGCGGGCGTGGTTTTCGTGCTCATGCGGACACGGTTTCGCGCGGGGGCGGGGCTGTCAATGGGGGCGGGCCTTGCGCGCCGCCGTCATTCCGGGGAGGCAGGGAGATGACCCGTCGCATCCCGCTCCCGTCGCCCGTCGCCCGTATCTATGAGGCGGTGGCCGAGTTGGAAGCGCGCTACCCCGGCCGGAAATTCACCCCCGACGGTCACCTGGTGGGTTCGATTGGCGAGGTGGTGGCGGCCGAGGCACTGGGGCTGACCCTCTACCCTGCCTCCCGCCCCGGCCATGATGCCTTCGACGCGGCGGGTGATGTGCAGATCAAGATGACGGGCCCCCGGGGCAGGGGCGTGGCGCTCTATGCCGATTGCGTGCGGCTGGTGGTGTTGAAGGTCGTCTCACCGGCCGAGGCGGAGCTGGTCTATGACGGGCCGGGCGCCCCGGCATGGGCCGCGGCGGGGCCCATGGGCAAGAACGGCCAGCGCGTGGTCAGCCTGGCGCGGCTGAAGCAATTGGCCGAGGGGCGGGTGTGAAGCTGGGGCGGGTTGTGGGCGCACGGGCCATCGGCCATTGTCGGCGCCTTGTTGTGAAGGCTTCGCCGATGGCCCGTTTCCCCCTCGCCGCCCTGCTGCTGGCCGGCACGTTCCTGGCGCCGGGCGTCCATGCCCAGGCGCCGGCCCGCCCGCCCGCCGCGCCACCCACCGCCGCGACCCCAGCCCCCGCCGCCGACCCCAACCCGGTCCTCGCCCGCGTGGATGGGCAGGAAATCCGGCTGGAGGAGGTGATCGCCGCCGCCGCCGAGGCCATGCCGGCCGAGCTCCGCAACGTGCCGCCCCAGGTGCTGCGGACCATGCTGCCGCCCGAGGTGTTCAACCAGCTTCTGGACCGCGCGATTTCCGACCGCGCCATGGTCATCGCCGCCCGCCGCGCCAATGTGCAGGACGACCCCGAATTCCGGGCCCGCATGCGCGCCTTCGAGGAGAACGCGCTGCGCGACACCCTGCTGCGCCGCGAGGTCCTGCCCCGCCTGACCGACGAGGCGCTGCGCGCCCGCCACGCCCGCGACCAGGCGGCCGCGCCCGAGCAGGAGGAGGTCCGCGCCCGCCACATCCTGGTGGCCAATGAGGCCGATGCCCGCGCCATCATCACCCAGATCCAAGGCGGGGCGAATTTCGAGGAGGTGGCGCGCAGCCGCTCCACCGACCCCGCCGGGCGCAATGGCGGGGATCTCGGCTTCTTCGCGCGCGGCGACATGGTGCCCGAATTCGCCAATGCCGCCTTCGCGCTGCAGCCGGGCCAGCTCAGCCCCAACCCCGTGCGCACGCAGTTCGGCTGGCATGTGATCCGCGTCGAGGAACGCCGCACCACCCGCGGCCCCGCCTTCGAGGAAGCCCGCGACACGCTCCGCCAGCGCATGATCGAGGAGGAGGTGAACGCCGTGATCGAACGCGTGCGCGCCGCCACCACGATCGAGCGCGTGGAGGCCCCCGCCGCCCCCGCGACCCCCCCTGGCCCCATCCAGGCCGTTCCCCCGCCACCCCCCGCCCGCCGGTAAGACCCATGGCTCTCGCTGTTTCCCCTCTGGCCCTTCCCCTGCCGGAGATGCCCACCCTTGCCGGGGCCGAATGCGGCTCCGTCGCCGCCGGCATCCGCTACAAGGCGCGCGAGGACATGACGGTGTTCCGCTTCGCCCCGGGCACCACCGTGGCGGGCGTGTTCACCATGAACAAATGCCCCGGCGCCCCGGTGGATTGGTGCCGCGCCGCGCTCAAGGGCGGCAAGGCGCGGGCCCTGGTGGTGAATGCCGGCAACAGCAACGTCTTCACCGGCCGCGCCGGCCGCGAGACCTGTGAGCGCACGGCCGCCGAGACCGCCGCCCTGGTCGGCTGCAAGCCGCGCGAGGTCTTCATCGCCTCCACCGGCGTCATCGGCGAACGCCTGCCGACGGATGTGCTGCTGGCCGCCCTGCCGCGCGTGATGGAGGGGCTGAAGGAAGAAGGCTGGGCCGCCGCCGCCCGCGCCATCATGACCACCGACACCTTCCCCAAGGCCGCCACCCGCACGGCGCGCATCGGGGATGCCACGGTCACCATCAACGGCATCGCCAAGGGCAGCGGCATGATCGCGCCCGACATGGCGACGATGCTGAGCTTCATCGCGACCGACGCGAAAATTCCCGCGCCTGTGCTGCAAAAGCTGCTGACGCGCGGCAACGCCAAGAGCTTCAACTGCGTGACGGTGGACAGCGACACCTCCACCTCCGACACCGTGCTCCTGTTTGCCACCGGCCAGGCCAGGCACCCGCGCGTGACGGCCGACAGCCCGCCCAGCCTGCTGCGCGACTTCGCCCGCGCGCTGGACGAGGTGCTGCATGAGTTGGCGCTGATGGTGGCGCGCGATGGCGAGGGGGCCCAGAAGCTCATCACCATCAACGTGACTGGCGCCGTCAGCGCGAAATCCGCGCACCGCATCGGCATGGCCATCGCCAACTCGCCCCTGGTCAAGACCGCCATCGCGGGCGAGGACGCCAATTGGGGCCGCATCGTCATGGCCGTGGGCAAGGCCGGCGAACCCGCCGACCGCGACAAGCTCAGCGTGGCCGTGGGCGGCACCTGGATGGCGCGCGAGGGCGGCGTGATCCCGGGCTATGACGAGACGCCGGTGGTGGCCCACATGAAGGGCCGCGAGGTCGAGATCACGGTGGATATCGGCCTCGGCCGCGGCAAGGCCACCGTCTGGACCTGCGATTTGACGCACGGCTACATCGACATCAACGGTTCCTACCGGAGCTGACTTGTGGCGGGGTTCGCCCCCCGCCATTTTCCCGCCGCAACCTTTTCTGAAAATTCATTCAGCCTCGCGGCGGCCCCGCGCGTTGGGAGCTCGAGCGTGGCGCGTCGCGTCCGCGCGCCACCCGGCCCATCCCGGAAAGCCCGCGAGGATCGCGCATGCAGTCCGCCAACATCGCCTATATGCCGCGGCTGGACCATCTGCGGTTCTACGCGGCCTTCATCGTGCTGCTCTATCACTTCTTCCACCCGATGCTGGCGCAGCAGGACAACCCGCTGCTGCTGGTGGTGCGCGAGGGCTATGGCGGCGTCGCGCTCTTCATGGTGCTCACCGGCTTCATCCTGACCAGCATCTGCCTGGGGCGGGAGGTGCAGTATCGCGCCTTCCTGATGAACCGGCTGCTGCGGATCTATCCGCTCTACATCGTGGCGGTTTGCATCGCGGCCTTCGCCTTCGGGCGGCAGGTGGATGCCCTGTCCTTCGTGGCGCTGGCCAGCTTCCTGGGCAATCTGAGCGATGTGAAGCTGCCGCACTTCCCGCATCTCTGGACCATCATGGTCGAGTTCCAGTTCTACCTGCTCTTCCCCCTGCTGATGATCTTCGTGCGGCGGGTGGGGCTGGGCTATCTGGCGGGCATCCTGGCCCTGTTCCTGTCCTTGCGCCTGCTGGTCTTCTTCCTGGACGGCACGGTGCAGGACGCCTCCTACTGGACGCTGCTGGGCCGGCTGGACCAGTTCGTGCTGGGCATGCTGCTGGCGGTGCTGCACCGGCAGCGGCCCCGGCTGCTGGCCAATCCCGCCTGGATGGCCGTCGCGCTGCTGACCCTGCAGGGCTGGCTGATGACCTTCGTCTGGTGGTCCGGCGGCTATTTCGGCGAGGGCACGCCCCACAGCCCCAGCATCGCCTGGGCCTTCAGCCCGCTGCTGGAAGGCGCGGCCTATGGCTTCGTGCTGCTGGCCTACCTGCATTTCCGCTGGCCCCTGCCGGCGAGCGAGGCGATGCAGCGCCTGGGCGCGCAGGCCAGCGCCGCCTTCGCCTGGCTCGGCACCATCAGCTACTCGCTCTATGTCTGGCACTTCCCCTTCGCCATGCTGCACCACCGCATGATGGAGCGCGGCTGGGAACTGCCCGTGGTGGGGGGCGTCTGGTACCTGGAGTTCCTGGTGGTGCTGCTGCCGGCCATCCTCGCGGTCAGCGCGCTGTCCTATTACGTGATCGAGCGGCCCTTCCTCGCCATGCGGGTGAAGTACCTGGCGGGCGCGGTCAGCCCCCTGCCGGTGACGGCGCCGGCGCGCCATGCGGCTTACTCCCCGGCGCGGGGTGGTCTATCCTCCGCAAGGCCTTGAACTGACGGAGTCCGGTCCCGCGGGGCCGGGGACCTGACGCCAGGGTTCCCGCCCCGCCACCAACTTCCCGGACCCAATGGCCTCCTTCGCCGCTGAACTTCCCATCCGGACGGCCAGGCTGGTGCTGCGCCCGCTGGAGCCCGCCGATGCGCCGGATGTGACGCGGCTGGTCAATGACTATTCCGTGGCGGGCAATCTCTCCCGCGTGCCCTTCCCCTATCGCGACGGGCTGGCGCTGGAATGGATCGCGGCCACGCGCGGGCAGATCGAGGCCGGCACGGGCTGCCACCTTGCCATCACCCAGGGCGGCGTATTGGTGGGCTGCGTGGGGCTGACCTTGCGCCAAGGGGGGCAGGGCCAAGGGGGGCAGGGCCCGAACGGGCCGGCGGAGCTGGGCTATTGGGTCGGCCGCAAGTTCTGGCGCCAGGGTATCGCGCGCGAGGCCGCGTCGGCGCTGTGCGCATGGGGCGAGCGGGTGCTGGGCCTCACGGAATTCGAGGCCAGCGCGCTGACCGACAATGACGCCTCCCACGCCGTGCTGCGCGCCATCGGCTTCGAGGCGGCAGGGCAGGGGGCGGAGCCCTTCCTCTCACGCAACCGCAACATGCCGGTGGTCTTCTTCCGCCGCCGCGCCGCGGCAGCGGCCAGGAATCCTGCCGCGCCGCCCCCCGCCGCGGCAGCGGCCAAGAATCCCGCCGCGGCAGCGGCCAAGAATCCCGCCACGGCAGCGGCCAAGAATCCCGCCGCGGCAGCGGCCAAGGATTTCACGCCGCCCGCGGCCAGGCCCATCCTGCTGGTCGTCGCCTGCGCGCTGGTGGATGTGGAGGGCCGCGTGCTGCTGGCCCAGCGGCCCGAGGGCAAATCCATGGCCGGCCTCTGGGAATTCCCCGGCGGCAAGCTGGCGGAGGGCGAGACGCCCGAGGCCGCCCTCATCCGCGAATTGCGCGAGGAGCTGGGCATCGAGACGCGCGAGGCCTGCCTCTCGCCGCTCTTCTTCGCCAGCCACGCCTACGAAAAATTCCATCTGCTGATGCCCCTCTACATCTGCCGCAAATGGGAGGGGCGCGTGACCCCCCGCGAGGGCCAGCAACTCGCCTGGGTGCGCCCGCAAAAGCTCGCCGATTATCCGATGCCGCCCGCCGACATTCCCCTCGTCGCCCTGCTGCGGGACTTCCTGTAGGAGAGACCCATGCCCAACCCCACCGCCTGCCTTCTCATCATCGGCAATGAGGTGCTCTCCGGCCGCACCCGCGACGCGAACCTGCAATTCCTGGCCACGCGCCTGGGCGAGATGGGCATTCCACTCCGCGAGGTCCGCGTCATTCCCGACGTGCCGGAGACCATCATCGGCACCGTGAACGAGGTGCGGGCCAAGTTCGACCACGTCTTCACCACGGGTGGCATCGGCCCCACCCATGACGACATCACCAGCGAATGCGTGGCGGCCGCCTTCGGCGTGCCCTGGGTGGTGCATGAGGAAACCCGCGCGCTGATGGCCGAGGACTATGCCCGCCGCGACCCGCCGGTGGAGTTCAATGCCGCCCGCCTGCGCATGGCGACCCTGCCGCAGGGCGCCACCCCCATCCGCTGCGCCATGACCACGGCGCCGGGCTTCACCATGGGCAATGTGCATGTGATGGCGGGCGTGCCGCGCATCATGCAATCCATGTTCGAGGCGCTGGCGCCCTCGCTGGGCGGGGGCGTGCCGGTGGTGTCCGCCACGGTGCACGCGCTGGGCGTCTATGAGGGCAACATTGCCGAGGCGCTCGCGGCCGTGCAGGCGCGCTTCCCCGCGCTGGATGTGGGCAGCTACCCCTTCTACCGCAGCCATGGCCCGCAGGGCTTCACGGGGGGCGGGGTCGCGCTGGTGGCCAAGGGCGTCTCGCCCGCCGAGGTCGAGGCCGCCGCCGCCGCCATCACCGAGATGCTGGAATCCCTGGGCGCCACCCCCATCCAGGGCGAGCCGCCGCCCGCCTGATGTCGCGCGCGCAGCACAACCGCCTGGTCCTGACCTTCGCGCTGGCGGGCTTCGCCTCGGCGGTGGCCACCCGCATCACGGACCCTCTGGTGGCCGTGCTGGCCTTCGACTTCGCGGAGGACCCGGCGCGCGTCGCGCTTCTGGCCACCGCCTTCGCCTTGCCCTTCGCGTTGGTGCAGCCCGTGCTGGGGCCGGTGGCCGATGCGCTGGGCAAGCAGCGCGTCATCATCTTCGCGCTGGCCTTCCAGGCGGTCTTCCTGGCGGCCTCCGCGCTGGCGCCCACGCTGCTCTTCCTGATGGTGATGCGGGTGCTGACCGGAGGCGCCGGCGGCGGCATCTTCCCCGTGACGCTCGCCCTCTTCGGCGACCGCGTGCCCATGGCGGAACGCCAGGTGGCCATCAGCCGCTTCCTCGCCTGCGCCATCGCCGGGCAGATGGCCGGCGGCGTGCTGGCGGGGCTGCTGGAACCCATCCTGGGCTGGCGCGGGCTGATGCTGCTGACAGCGCTGCTGGCGGCCGGCGCCGTCATCCCCCTCTGGCGCGACCGCGTGCCGGAGCCGCGCGGCCGCCTCAGCCTGCACGAGGCCATCGCCCGCTACCGTTCCCTGCTGGCCAACCCCGCCGCCCGCGCTTTGTTCTGGGCCGTGGGCATCGAGGGCATGCTGGTCTTCGGCGCCTTCCCCTATTTCGCCAACCATCTGCTGGAAAATGGCATGGGCGGCACGCGCGAGGCCGGGTTCACGCTCGCCGCCTTCGGCTGCGGCGGCTTCCTCTACACCGCGCTGGCGCCCTGGCTGGTGCGGCGCCTCGGCCCCTCGCGCATGATGATGCTGGGCGGCGCGCTGGCCGCGCTGGGCACGCTCTGCTTCGCGGGGGCGCGGGTGGACTGGGCCTTCATCGGCGGCGGGCTGCTGCTCGGCACCGGCTTCTTCATGCTGCACAATTCCCTGCAGACCCGCGTGACCGAGATCGCCCCCCAGGCGCGGGGTTCGGCCACCGCGCTGCACGCCTTCCACTTCTTCATCGGCCAGGCGGCCGGCCCGCCGCTGATGGGCCTGGCCCGCGCGACGGTGGGGCTGGAGGCGGGGCTGGTGGTGGCCGCGATTGGCCTGGTGGTGCTGGGCTTCCTGATCGGGCGGCGGCGATGAGGCGGTTTCCGTGGTGGTCCCTGGCATTCCCGGCCATCGGCCTCGCGGAGCTGCTGGTGACGGGGCTGGTGCCCATGCCGCTGGTGGCCGTGACACTGATCGGCGTCATCTTCGCCGCCGTCCGCCATGCCGAGACGGTGGCGCAGCGCCTGGGCAATCTGCTGGGCGCGCTGGTGCTGGCCGTCTCCATCACCGTGATCGAGGCGGGGCTGATCGTCTCCATGATGCTGGGCGGCGCGGAGCCCACGGTCGCGCGGGATTCCATCTTCGCCGCGCTGATGATCGCGTTGAACGGCGTGCTGGGCCTCTGCCTGCTGCTGGGCGGGCGCCGCTGGTTCGAGCAGAGCTTCCGCACCTCGGCCTGCAACGCCTTCCTGGCGGTGCTGATCCCGCTGGCGGTGCTGACGCTGGTGCTGCCCAGCCACACCATCAGCGCGGCGGGGCCGGTCTATTCGCCGCCGCAGCTGCTGTTCGTGGCGGTGGTGTCGCTCGGCCTCTATGTGGCCTTCCTCTATGTGCAGCTGGTGCGGCACCGGGCGGAATTCGTGGCGGACCATGACATCGCGGCCGGCGCGCACCGGCCCGCCGCGATGGCGGCGCTGGTGGCGGGCGGGCTGCTGGTGCTGTCGCTGGTCTGCGTGGTGCTGCTGGCCAAGGCGCTGGCGCCGGTGCTGGAGGCGGGGGTTCGCGCGGCGGATTTGCCGCTCTCGCTGGTGGGCGTCGCCATCGCGCTGCTGGTGCTGATGCCCGAGGGGCTGACGGCGCTGCGCGCGGCGGCGCGCAACAACCTCCAGGCCGCGCTGAACCTGACGCTGGGCTCGGTGCTGGCCTGTGTGGGGCTGACCATCCCGGCCGTGGCGGTGGTGGCGCTGGCCACCGGCCAGCCGCTGCATCTGGGGCTGGACGCGGCCATGACGGTGCTGCTGGCCACCACCTTCCTGATGCTGGCCATCACGCTGAACACCGGGCGGACGACGGTGCTGGAGGGGATGGTCCATCTCAGCATCTTCGCGGCCTTCGTGATGTTCTCCTTCCTGCCGTAAGCGCGGGCAGCGCCGCCCTTGCCTGCCGGTTTCGCGGGCGCGCGGCTTGCTGAAGGCCCGGATGCGGCCCGTCGCCGCCTTGCTTTCGCCTTCGAAGCGGATCATATCCGGCGGGCCTGCATATCGCGTGCGGGAGAGAATCGCCGGGGCCCCGTGCCCCGGTGGTCGCCGAAGGCGCAACCGGCCCCCGGAAACGCTCAGGCAAAAGGGCCGCGCGCGACAGGGCACTCTGGAAAGCCCGGCACCCCGCAAGGGGCCGGCACCGACGGAGTAAGGCACCGGGCGTCCAACCCCGGGGCTGAATCTCTCAGGTTTTCCGACAGAGGGGGGTCACGATCGCAACCGCCGCGGATGCGGCAGGGGGATACGTGGCCGATTCCGATACGCTTCTCGAAACGCCTCTGGCCGCGCTCCACAAGGAGCTGGGCGGGCGCATGGTGCCCTTCGCGGGCTATTCCATGCCCGTGCAATACCCCGCCGGCATCATGGCCGAGCACCTGCATTGCCGCAGCGCCGCCGCCCTGTTCGACGTGAGCCACATGGGCCAGGCCGAGCTGGTGGGAGAGGGGGCCGCCGCCGCGCTGGAAGCGCTGACCCCCGCCGATGTCCAAGCCCTTAAGCCCGGCCGCCAGCGCTACGGCCTGCTGCTGAACGAGGCCGGCGGCATCGTGGACGATTTCATGGTGGCCAATCTTGGCGACCGGCTGTTCCTGGTGGTGAATGCCAGCCGCAAGCAGGTGGACCTGCCGCTGATCGAAAGCGTGCTGCCCACGGGCGTGAAGCTCCGCCCTCTGCCGGACCGCGCGCTGCTGGCGCTGCAAGGGCCGGCCGTGGCGTCGCTGGTGCCGACGGACCTCACCTTCATGGGCATCGCGCCCATCACCATCGCGGGGATCGAGGTGATCGCCTCGCGCTCCGGCTACACGGGTGAGGATGGCCTCGAAATCTCCGTCCCCGCCGAGCGGGCCGAGGCGCTGGCCCGCGCGCTGCTGGCCATGCCCGGCGTGATGCCTGCCGGCCTCGGCGCGCGGGATTCGCTGCGGCTGGAGGCCGGCCTCTGCCTCTACGGCAACGACCTGGACGAGACGACCACGCCCGTCGAGGCGAACCTCGTCTGGTCCATGGGCAAGCGCCGCCGCATGGCGTGGGATTTCCGCGGCGCCGAGCGCGTGCGCGAACAGCTCGACAATGGCGCGCCGCGCCTGCGCGTCGGCCTGCGCCCGGAGGGCCGCCAGCCCGCTCGTGCCCACACCGCCATCAAGGCCGGCGGCGAGGTGGTGGGGGAAGTGACCTCCGGCGGCTTCGGCCCTTCGGTGGGTGCCCCCGTCGCCATGGGCTATGTCGCCCGCCCGCATGCCGCTGACGGCACCGCGCTTGACCTCATCGTCCGCGACAAGGCGCTGCCCGCCCGTGTCGCGCCCATGCCTTTCCAACCCCATCGCTACGCCCGCTGAAGGACGCACCCCATGACCGAGCTGAAATTCACCAAGGACCATGAGTGGCTGCGGATGGAGGGCCAGGTGGCCGTCATCGGCATCACCGACCACGCGCAGACCGCGCTGGGCGATGTGGTGTTCGTGGACCTGCCGGAGGTCGGCCGCGAGGTCACGGCGGGCGAGGCCATCGCCGTGGTGGAAAGCGTGAAGGCCGCCTCCGACGTCTATGCCCCCATCACCGGCCGCGTGGTCGAGGTGAACGAGGCCCTGACCGACGACCCCTCCAAGGTGAATGCCGAGCCGACCGGCGCCGGCTGGTTCTTCAAGATCGAGGCCAGCGGCGCCCTGCCGGATGATCTGCTGGACGCCGACGCCTACAACGCCTTCGTGGACAGCCTCGCATGAGCACGCTCGACGAGTTGCGCGCCCTGGAGGACCAGGGCGAATTCATCCGCCGCCACATCGGCCCGACCGAGGCGGAAATCCAACAGATGCTGGAGGTGGTGGGCTGCCAGAGCCTGGAGCAGATGGTGGGCCGCACCGTGCCCGCCGGCATCCGCGGCGTGGATTTCTCCGCGCTGCCCGCCCCGGTGAACGAGGCCGCCGCCATCGCGGAACTGCGCGCGCTGAGCGAGCGCAACATCCGCAAGCGCAGCCTCATCGGCATGGGCTATCACGGCACGCACACGCCGCCGGTGATCTTGCGGAACATCCTGGAGAACCCGGGCTGGTACACCGCCTACACGCCCTACCAGGCGGAAATCGCGCAGGGCCGACTGGAGGCGCTGGTCAATTTCCAGACCATGATCTGCGACCTGACGGGGCTGCCGGTCGCGGGGGCTTCGCTGCTCGACGAGGGCACGGCGGCGGCGGAGGCCGTGACGCTGGCCCACTCCGCCCACAAGGGGAAGGGCGACGTGCTGGTGGTGGCCGAGGATTGCCACCCCCAGACCATCGCCGTGCTGCGCGTGCGCGCGGAGCCGGTGGGCATCAGGCTGGTGCTGGCCGCGCCCGCGAAGCTGGTGGACGTCATCGCCGCCGAAAAGCCCTTCGCCGTCGTCACGCAATACCCCGGCACGACCGGCGCGCTGCGTGACATCGCGCCCGAAATCCGCGCCGCGCATGAGGCCGGCGCGCTGGCCATCGTCGCCGCCGACCTGCTGGCGCTGACGCTGGTGACGCCGCCGGGCGAGATGGGCGCCGACATCGTGGTCGGTTCCTCCCAGCGCTTCGGCGTGCCGCTCGGCTATGGCGGCCCGCATGCGGGCTTCATCGCGGTGAAGGATGCGCTGAAGCGCAGCCTGCCGGGCCGTCTGGTGGGTGTGTCGGTGGACGCGGCCGGCGCGCCGGCCATGCGCCTCGCCCTGCAGACGCGTGAGCAGCATATCCGCCGCGAGAAGGCCACCTCCAACATCTGCACCGCCCAGGTGCTGCTGGCGGTCATGGCCTCCATGTACGCCGTCTGGCATGGGCCGGAGGGGCTGAAGCGCATCGCCCGCCGCGTCGCGCTCCAGGCCCGGATGCTGGCGGGTGCCGCGCGCGAGGGCGGCTTCACGCTGCGCCATGACGCCTTCTTCGACACCATCCTGGTCGAGACCGGCGCGCGCACCGAGGCGTTGATGGAGGCGGCGCTGACCGCCGGCTTCAACCTGCGCCGCGTGGGTGACAATGCCATCGCCATCGCGCTGGACGAGACGGTGACGCGCGCCGAACTCGCCACGCTCGCCAAGCTGCTGGGGGCGTCGGAGCTGGGCGCCACCGCGGGCGGCATCCCTGCGGGCCTGCATCGCGCCAGCGCCTTCCTCACGGCCGAGGTGTTCAACACCCACCACGCCGAGCACGCCATGCTGCGCTACATGAAGCGGCTGGAGGACAAGGACGTGGCGCTGAACCGCTCCATGATCCCGCTCGGCTCCTGCACCATGAAGCTGAACGCGACGGCGGAGATGATCCCCGTCACCTTCCCCGGCTTCGCGGACATCCATCCCTTTGCGCCGGTGGACCAGGCGCGCGGCTACCTGGCCATGATCCGGCAGCTCGAGGCCTGGCTGTGCGGCGTGACCGGCTTCGCGGCCGTCAGCCTCCAGCCCAATGCCGGCAGCCAGGGCGAATATGCGGGGCTGCTGGCCATCCGCGCCTATCACCAGGCGCGGGGCGAGGGGCACCGGAACATCTGCCTCATCCCCTCCAGCGCGCATGGCACCAACCCCGCCAGCGCGGTGATGGCGGGCATGAAGGTGGTGGTGACCGCCTGCGACCGCGACGGCAATGTGGACCTGGACGACCTGCGGGCGAAGGCCGCCCAGCACGGGCCGAACCTGGCCGCGCTGATGGTCACCTACCCCTCCACCCATGGCGTCTATGAGGAGCGCATCCGCGAGATTTGCGCCGTCATCCACGACCAGGGCGGGCAGGTCTACATGGATGGCGCCAACATGAACGCGCAGGTGGGGCTGACCTCGCCGGCGGCCATCGGCGCGGATGTGTGCCATTTGAATCTGCACAAGACCTTCTGCATCCCGCATGGCGGCGGCGGGCCCGGCGTGGGTCCGATCGGCGTCGCGGCGCACCTCGCCCCGCATCTGCCCAACCACCCGCTGGTGGCCGAGGCCGGCCCCGCCACGGGCTTCGGCCCGGTCAGCGCGGCCCCCTTCGGCAGCGCGGCGATCCTGCCCATCAGCTACGCCTATATCCGCATGATGGGCGGGGAGGGGCTGACCCGCGCCACCGAGGTCGCCATCCTCAACGCCAACTACATGGCGGCCCGGCTGCGCGACCACTTCCCCATCCTCTACCGGGGCGGGCAGGGCATGGTGGCGCATGAATGTATCCTGGACTGCCGCGGCTTCCAGCAGGGCGGCGGGGTGATGGTCGAGGACATCGCGAAGCGCCTGCAGGATTACGGCTTCCACGCCCCCACCATGTCCTGGCCCGTCTCCGGCACGCTGATGGTGGAGCCCACGGAGAGCGAGACCAAGGCGGAACTGGACCGCTTCATCGAGGCCATGATCGCCATTCGCGCCGAAATCCGCGCGGTGGAGCAGGGCCGGATGGACCGGGCCGACAACCCGCTGAAACACGCCCCCCACACGGCGGCGGAGGTGATGGCCACGACCTGGACCCACCCCTACAGCCGCGAACAGGCCGCCTTCCCGCTGCCCTGGGTGCGCGCCGCCAAGTACTGGCCGCCGGTGAAGCGGGTGGACAATGTCTATGGCGACCGCAACCTGGTCTGCACCTGCGCGCCGCTGGAGGAATATGCCGCCACGGTGACGCTCCAGGCGGCGGAGTAGCAAGTGGGGGCGGGAGGCGCTATCTCCTGCCCCATGCGCTACATCTCCACCCGAGGCGAAGCCGCCCCCCGCGGCTTCGAGGATGTCCTGCTCGCCGGCCTGGCCGAGGATGGCGGGCTTTTCGTGCCCGAGGCCTGGCCCACGCTGACGCCAGCCGAATGGCATGCCCTGCGCGGGCTGCCCTTCGCGGAGCTGTCGGCCCGCATCCTCCACCGCTTCACGGGCGATGCGCTGGGCTTCGACGAACTGCACGCCCTGACGCGCGACGCCTATGCCAGCTTCCGCCACCCGGCCGTGGTGCCACTGGTGCAGCTGGGCCCCCGCGACTTCGCGCTGGAGCTGTTCCACGGCCCGACGCTGGCCTTCAAGGATGTGGCGCTGCAATTGCTGGGCCGCCTCTTCGACCATGTGCTGGCAAAGCGCGGCGAGCGCATCACCATCGTCGGCGCCACCAGCGGCGACACCGGCAGCGCGGCCATCGAGGCCTGCCGCGACCGCGCCTCGGTGGACATCGTCATCCTCCACCCCGAGGGCCGCACCAGCGAGGTGCAGCGCCGGCAGATGACGACCGTCATGTCCCCCAACGTGGCGAACCTCGCCATCCAGGGGTCGTTCGACGATTGCCAGGACATGGTGAAGGCCATGTTCGTGGACGCGCCCTTCCGCACGGACATGCGGCTGGCGGCGGTGAATTCCATCAACTGGGCGCGCATCGCGGCGCAGATCCCCTACTACGTCGCCGCCGCCCTGGCGCTGGGCGCGCCGGAGCGCGAGGTGGCCGTCTCCGTCCCCACCGGCAATTTCGGCAATGTGCTGGCGGCCTGGGCGGCGAAGCGCATGGGCCTGCCCATCAAGCACTTCATCGTGGCGTCTAACCGCAACGACATCCTCACGCGCTTCCTCACGGCCAATGACATGTCGGCGCGGCCGGTGGAGCCCTCGCTCTCGCCCTCCATGGACATCCAGGTCAGCTCCAATTTCGAGCGCCTGCTGTTCGAGCTGCTGGGCCGCGACCCGCGCGCCACCGCCCGCATGATGCAGGATTTCCGCGCCACGGGCCGGATGCCCGTGCCCGACGCCGCCTGGCGCCAGGCCAGCGCCGCCTTCACCGGTTTCACCCTGTCGGACGAGGATACGTTGGCCGAAATCCGTCACTGGCACGCGGCGGCGGACTACCTGGCGGACCCGCACACGGCCATTGGCCTCGCCGCCGCGCGCGCCCATGCGCCGGCCGACCTGTCCATCCCCGTCATCACCGCCGCCACGGCGCATCCCGCGAAATTCCCCGACGCGGTGCAGCAGGCCACGGGCTTCCGTCCGCCCTTGCCGCCGGCCCTGGCCGATCTCTACGACCGGCCGGAGCGTTTCTCGGTGCTGCCCAATGACCTCGCCGCGGCGCAGGGCTTTGTGCGCGCGCACACCCTGCGCAACGCGGCGTGAAGGACCACATATCCCCCATGTCCGAATCCCTTCGCCTGACCACCTTGCCTTCCGGCCTCGTCGTCGTCACCGACCACATGCCCCGCGTCGAGACCGTCTCCATCGGCGCCTATGTCCATGCCGGCACGCGGCATGAGAGCGCGCCGGAGAACGGCGCCTCCCACTTCCTCGAGCACATGGCCTTCAAGGGCACGGCGCGGCGTGACGCGGCGGCCATCGCGCGCGAGATCGAGAATGTCGGCGGCCATATCAACGCCTACACCGCGCGCGAACAGACCGCCTATTACTGCAAGGTGCTGAAGGAAGATGTGGGCCTCGCCGCCGACATCATCGGCGACATCCTCTGCCACTCCACCCTGACGCCGGAGGAGCTGGAGCGTGAGCGCGGCGTGATCCTGCAGGAGATCGGCCAGGCGAACGACACGCCGGACGACATCATCTTCGACCATTTCCAGCACGCCTGCTTCCCGGAACAGGCCATGGGCCGCCCGACACTGGGCACCGAGCAGACCATCGAGACCATGAAGCGCGAGGCGCTGACCGGCTACATGGCGCGCCACTACGGCCCCTCGCGCACCGTGGTGGCCGCCGCCGGCGCCGTCTCGCACGAGGCGGTGCTGGAGCTGGTGCAGGCGCATTTCGCCGACCTGCCCCAGGTGGCCCCGCCCGCGCCCGAGGCCGCGCGCTACCTGGGCGGCGAATACCGCGAGGAGCGTGACCTCGACCAGGTCCACCTGGTGCTGGGCTTCCCCTCCGCCCACTACACCGACCGCGACCACTACCCGGTGCTGCTGCTCTCCACCCTGCTGGGCGGCGGCATGTCCTCGCGCCTGTTCCAGGAAATCCGCGAGCGGCGAGGACTGGTCTATTCCATCTACTCCTTCGCGCACCCCTATCAGGACAGCGGCATCTTCGCCCTCTACGCCGGCACGGGCGAGGAGCAGGCGGCGGAGCTGGTGCCTGTCGCCGTCGAGGAACTGCGCCGCGTCCAGCTCGACGTGACGCAGGAGGAGCTGGACCGCGCCAAGGCGCAGCTTCGCGCCTCCTTGCTCATGTCGCTGGAATCCACCGGCAGCCGCTGCGAGCAGATCGCGCGCCACATCCAGATCCATGGCCGCGTCATTCCCATCGAGGAAACCAAGGCGCGCATCGCGGCGGTGACGGTGGAGGACATCCAGCGCGCCGCCCACCGCCTCTTCCGCGCGCGGCCCACGCTGGCCGCCATGGGCCCCATCGGCCGCGTGCCGGGGCTGGCCGAGATCGCGGAGAAGCTGGCGGCATGAACAGCCAGGACCTCCTGGGCGCCCTGCTCGACGCCGCGAAGCGCGCGGGCGCCGAGCAGGCCGATGCGCTGCTGGTGCGCTCCGCCTCGCTGGCCGTGCAGCGCCGCCTGGGCGCGATCGAGCAGCTGGAGCGCAGCGAGGGCGTGGACCTCGGCCTGCGCGTGTTTGTCGGCCAGCGCGTCGCCATCGTCAGCGCCACCGAGGCACGCCCTGAAGGTTTCGCCGCCCTGGCCGAACGCGCCGTCGCCATGGCGCGCATCGTGCCCGAGGACCGCTTCGCGCAAATCCTGGACGCGCCGGCACCCAGCATGGCCGCGCTCGACCTCGATGACGGCGAGGCCCCCGAGGCCGATGCCCTGCTGGCCCGCGCCGCGCTCGCCGAGGAAGCGGCGCTCGCCGTGAAGGGCGTCACCAACAGCGAGGGTGCCTCCGCCGGCTGGTCGCGCGGCACGCGCAGCCTCGCCACCTCGCGCGGTTTCTTCGGGGAATATGCGCGCGGTTCGCACAGCGTCTCCGCCACCGCGCTCGCCGGCGAGGGCACCGGCATGCAGCGCGACTATGACTATGCCAGCGCCGTCTACCTGTCCGAACTTGAGGATGCCGCCGCCATCGGCCGCCGCGCCGGCGAACAGGCGGTGGCGCGGCTGAACCCGACCCGCCCGAAATCCGCGGTGCTGCCGGTGGTCTATCACCCGCGCGTCTCGGCCTCGCTGCTGGGGCATCTGGTGGGGGCGATCAACGGTGCTTCCATCGCGCGCGGCACCTCCTTCCTGAAGGACGCGATGGGCACGCAAATCCTGCCGCGCGGGATGAACGTGCTCGACGACCCGCTGCGCCCGCGCGGCCCCCGCTCGCGCCCCTTTGACGGCGAGGGCCAAGCGGGCCAGCGCCGCGCGCTGGTCGAGGATGGCATGCTCACCACCTGGCTGCTGGACAGCCGGAGTGCCGCGCAGCTGGGCCTCGCCTCCACAGGCCATGCGGCGCGCGGCACGGGCGGCCCACCCTCGCCAGCGCCCACCAATCTCTGGCTGGAGGCGGGCACGCTCTCCCCCGCCGCGCTGATGGCGGACATCAAGCTGGGTCTCTACGTCACCGAACTCATCGGCATGGGCGTGAACGGCATCACGGGCGACTACTCGCGCGGGGCGGCGGGCTTCATGATCCGCGACGGGCAATTGGCCGAGCCGGTGGGCGAGATCACCATTGCCGGCAAGCTGCCCGAGATGTTCCGCGCGCTGACCGCCGCCGATGACCTGGAATTCAAGCGCGGCACCGATGCGCCGACGCTGCGCGTGGATGGGATGACGCTGGCGGGGGCGTGAGGCTTTTGCGCGGCCGATTCACCGCCCCGGCGTGCCGCCGAAGCGGATCGGACGCGGGGCGCGGCGGCCGATTCACCGCCCGGCGTGCCGCCGGCCGGATCGGACGCTAACCCTTCCGCGCCACCAGCAGCCGATACCGCACGAAGCCCTCCGTCTGGAGGGTTTCCAGCATGATCCCGCCGATCTCCGCCTCCGCGCGCACGCCGAAGCCCAGCGCGCGCCGCAGCCGCAGGGGCCAGCGCCGCAGCTCGCGCAGGCGCGGCGCCGCCTGCGCCATGTCACGCACACGCAGCAGGGGCGAGAGGTCGCGCTCACCCACCAGGGTCAACCCCGCCCCCTCCATGGCCCGCACCCAGCCCGCGCGCGTGGGTGCGGCGGGGCAGCGCCAGTAGCGGCGGAACAGGGCGAAGCGGCGGGCGGCCTCGTGCGGCATGCCCTCCTCCGGCATGTCGTCCACCATGACCAGGTGCCCGCCCGGCGCCAGCACCGAAGCCAGCACCGCGATGGTCGCCGCGGGTGCCGCGGAATGGATCAGGCTCTCGATGCCGATGATCAGGTCGAAGGGCCCGGGCGGCGGCATGTCATAGGATTGCACGCGGATGCGCGCCTGGTCGGCCAGCCCCGCCGCCGCCAGGGCCGCCCCGCCGCGCTGGCGCTGCGCCTCGGACAGGGTCAGGCCGGTCCAGTCCCCGCCCAGGCGCGGTGCCAGGTCCAGCATGGTCGCGCCATAGCCGCAGCCGGCATCGAGCACGCGCGGCGTCTCGGGCAGCGCCACGCCTTCCAGCATCAGCCGGTGCAGCACATAGGGCGAGGGCGCGCCGCCGTCCGGGTCGGTCAGGGCGCGATGGATGGGGTGGGCGGCCTCGCCCTCCGCGCGGCGTTCCTCGAAGAAGGACAACCCGTCCAGCCAACGATAATAGCGGGCAACCCTGCGGGCCTGGCGTGTGGCAAGCGATGACATCGCAAGGTGAGATGGGGAGTCACGCTGCCTTTCCGAGGGGGATGGCCCGCAACGCCGCCGCCAAGATCCGCAAATCCCGGGCGGCGGGGCTGTCCGGGTGGCGCGTCAGCAGCGGGGCCTGGGCGCGGATGGCGGCGGGCACCTTGGCGTCGCGCCGGACATGGCCCAGCAGCTTCACCCCCTGGCCCAGGAAATGCCGGCAGGCCTGGTCCAGCGCGCCATGCACCCGCGCGGCCTGGACCGGACCCTGCACCATGTTGGCGACCAGCGCGGACCGCGCCCCGCCATCCGCCCCCCCACTGTCCTGGCGGTGCAGTTTCAGCACGGCATAGGCGTCGGTCAGGGCCGTGGGTTCCTCGGTGACGACCACCAGCAGCAGGTCGGCGGCGGCGGCCAGGCGGCGCTGCGCGAGGGAGAGGCCGGCGCCGAGGTCCAGCACCACCTCCTCCACCGGCAGGGCGCGCAGCAGGCTCACCATGCGGTCCAGCCCCTCCGCCCCCAGCGAAGCCAACCCCGCGGCGCCCGACCGCCCCGGCAGCAGGGCGAAGCCGGCGGGGTGGGGGGTCAGCGCCTCCGCGGCCGTGCAGGCGCCGGTGAGCACATGGCCGAGGTCGCGCGTGGGTGTGATGCCAAGCTGCACATCCACATTGGCGAGCCCGAGATCGCCATCCACCAGCGCCGTGCGCGCCCCCCCTCCGCCAGCGCCTGGGCGAGGCCGATGGCCAGGCAGGTCTTCCCCACACCCCCCTTGCCGGAGGCGATGACCGTCAGTCGCGTCATGGCGCGCACTCCAGGGGTGTGCCGGGGGCGGCGCTGAGGCGCGCGGCCAGCCATTCGGCGGAAAGAGGGTGCAGGCCGCGCGCCACCTGCGGGCCGATGCCGGCCTCGGTCAGCGCCAGCCCCGCGGCGGCGGCGGCCAGCACACCGCCCAGCCGCCGCGCGCTGTCGAGGCGCGTCGCGATCATGTGGCGCGCGCCCAGCAGATGGAAGGCGCGGGCGAGGTCGGCGCTTTCCTCGGCGTCCAGCCCGCCGGGCAGCACCAGCACGGGGGTGGCGCCGGCGGCCTCGATGAGGCGGTGCAGGCGTTCGGCCTGGGCGGCGTCGAAGGGGTCGCAGCCGAAGCCGTCGAGGAAGGCGGGCTGGCCGGGTTCGCGCCGCTGCACGGATTTGGCCAGCACCTCCGGCTGCGCTGCCACGGCCAGCGTCAGCCGCAGCAGCCGCGTGAAAGCGGCAAGCTGTTCCACGGCACCCGCCCGCGCGCCATCGGCCGTCACCACCAGCGGCGTCTGCCCCGCCATGGTGGCGCGCGCGGCGAGCTTCGCGCAGGTCAGCGTCTTGCCCGCGCCGGGCGGGCCCACCAGTAGCAGGGGGCGATCCATCGGCAGGGCCGCGAAGCTGAGATGCGCGGCCAGCGCGGGGGCGAGCCGCCCCTGGCCCAGCCGCATCGCCAGCGGGGCGGGCAGGTTGTGGCGGGCGAGCGCGGGCGGAAGGTCCAGCGGCGCTGTCGCCCCTTCGGGCGGGATCAGCAGGGGTTCGGCCACATCCAGCGCGGCCGTCACCTCCACCCCGCCGCCCACGCGCCGCGTGTCGAGGATGATGGCCTCATCCCCCAGCGCGTCGCGCGCGGCGGCCAGCGCCAGCGAGGCATTGCGGCCATGGAAGACGCGCAGCTGCATGGATCAGATGCTGGCCAGGGCGCGCACGCGGATGCGCGGGTGCAGTTCGGCCTGGGCCAGGACGGTGGTGCTGGGGCGGATGCGCTCCACGATGGCGCGGAGATGGGCGCGCAGCGCGCCGGAGCACAGCAGCACCGGCGCCTCCTCCTGCGCCGCCTGGGCGTCCAGCACGTCGCGCATGCGGGTGATGAATTGCTGGAGCTTCGCGGGCTCCATGGCCAGCTGCCTGTCCTCCGGCGGGCCGGTCAGCGCCTCGGTGAAGGCCACCTCCCATTCGGGCGAGAGGGTGACGAGGCCCACATAGCCCTGCGGCCCGCGCGCGGCTTCGGAGAGTTGGCGGGCCAGGCGCATCCGCACCACCGCCTGGATGTGCGGCAGGGCGCGCAAATTCGCCGCCACCGCCTCCTGCAGGCCTTCGAGGATGGTGGGCAGGTCGCGGATGGACACACGTTCCGCCAGCAGGGATTGCAGCAGGCGTTGCAGCGTGCCGACGCTGGCCTGGGCCGGGATCAGATCCTGCACCAGCTTCTGCTGTTCGCGCGGCAATTCCTCCAGCAGCTTCTGCGTTTCGGCGTAGGAGAGCAGTTCGCTCATGTTCTCGCGCACCACCTCGGTCAGGTGGGTGGCGAGCACGCCCGCGCAGTCCACCACCGTGCAGCCGCGGGCCAGGGCTTCCTCGCGCAGCCGCTCCTCGATCCACAGCGCCGGCAGGCCGAAGGCGGGTTCCTGCGTGCGCTCACCCGGCAGGTCCGGCATGTTGCCGGAGGGGTCTATGGCCAGGTTCATGGGCGGGCGCAGGCTGCCGCGCGCGGCCTCGATCTCCTTCACGCGGATCACGTAGGAATCGGCCGGCAGTTCGAGGTTGTCCTGGATGCGCACGCTGGGCAGCACGAAGCCCATCTCCTGCGCGATGGAACGGCGCAGCCCGCGGATCTGTTCCGACAGGCGCGGCGCATCCCCGGCGGCCAGCGAAAGCAGCCCATAGCCCAGTTCCAGCCGCAGCAGATCCATCCGCAGCGCCTCGGCCACGGGCGGCTCGGCGTTGCTGGGGGGTGGCGCCTCCTCGGGCGGGGGAAGTGCCGCCGTGGGGTTGCGGCGCTGATACCAGGCGGCCCCGCCCGTCACGCCAGCCAACGCCAGGAAGGGCAGCAGCGGCATGCCCGGCACCAGCCCCAGCACGAGCGAGCTGCCCGAGGCCACGGCCAGCGGCTTCCAGGTGCCCAGCTCCTTCGCCATCAGCGCATCGGCCTGGCCTTCGCGCGCGGCCTTGGTGACGACGATGGCCGCACCGACCGAGACGAGCAGCGCGGGAATCTGCCCCACGAGGCCGTCGCCCACGGTCAGGATGGAATAGGTCTGCACCGCCTCCATGAAGGGCATGCCGTGCCGGCCGATGCCGATGGCCAGCCCACCCAGCAGGTTGATGAAGACCGAGACGATGGCGACGATGGCATCGCCCTTCACGAATTTCGCGGCGCCGTCCATGGAGCCGTTGAAGCTGCTCTCCTCCTCCAGGTCGCGGCGACGGCGCTTGGCTTCGGCCTCATCAATGGTGCCGGCCGAGAGGTCGGCATCAATCGCCATCTGCTTGCCGGGCATGGCGTCCAGGTGGAAGCGCGCGGAGACTTCCGCGATGCGCCCCGCGCCCTTGGCCACCACCGTCTGGTTCACCAGCAGCAGGATGGCGAAGATGATGAGGCCCACCAGCACGTCGCCGCCCATCAGCGACTGGCCGAAGACGGCGATGATGTCGCCCGCCGCCTGCGGCCCCTCATGCCCATTGGCGAGGATGGCGCGCGTGGTGGCGACGTTCAGCCCCAGCCGGAACAGCGTGGTGATGAGCAGGATCTGCGGGAAGGATTGGAACTCCAGCGGCTTCGTCAGCAGCAGCGCCACCATCAGCACCAGCACCGAGATGGTGATGTTCAGCGCCAGCGCCGCGTCCAGCAGGAAGGCCGGCAGCGGGATGACGAGGATGCCCAGCACCAGCGCCACCGCCAGGACCAGCGCGACCTCCGAGGAGACGCGCAGCCCGGTGAGCCAGGGCGGGAGGGGAAGTGCCTTCACGCGACCTTCCAGCTATCCGGCATCTGGCCCGGGGCGGGCGGCACGGGCAGGCCCTGGCCGCGATACTCGGCCAGCTTGTTCCGCAGCGTGCGGATGGAAATGCCCAGGATTTCCGCGGCCCGCGTGCGGTTGCCAAGGCAGCGCCCAAGGGTTTCGAGGATGAGGTCACGCTCCACCTCATCCATCCGGCGCCCGACCAGGGCGGCGATGGGCTCGGCGGGGCTGGCGGGCGCGATGGCCGGGGTGGCGATCACCGTGGCTTCCGGCGGCGGCGCCATGAGTTCGATGGCGTCGGGCGTGATCTCGGGGCCATGCGCCAGCAGCACGGCGCGGTGCAGCGTGTTCTCCAGCTCCCGCACATTGCCCGGCCAGGAATGCGCGAGCAGCCGCGACGCCGCCAGCGGCGCGAGCGGCCGGCGCGGCAGCCCGTTGGCGTCCGCGTAGCGCAGCGCGAAATGCTCGGCCAGCGGCAGGATGTCGCCGGGGCGGGCGCGCAGCGCCGGGATGTGCAGCGCCACCACGTTCAGCCGGAAATACAGATCCTCGCGGAAGCGGCCGGCGCGCACCTCGCTGGGCAGGTCACGGTTGGTGGCGGCCAGGATGCGCACATCCACGCGGATGGGGCCGGTGCCGCCGAGGCGGTCCACCTCGCGCTCCTGGATCACGCGCAGCAGCTTGGCTTGCAGGCGCAAATCCATCTCGCCGATCTCGTCCAGCAGCAGCGTGCCGCCCTCGGCCTGCTCGAAGCGGCCACGGCGCGCGGCGACGGCGCCGCTGAAGGCGCCCTTCTCATGGCCGAAGAGTTCGCTTTCCAGCAGCGTCTCGGGCAGGGCGGCGCAGTTCAGCGCGACGAAAGGGCCACGGTTGCGGCGCGAATGCGCGTGGATGTGCCGGGCCAGCACCTCCTTGCCCGTGCCGCTCTCGCCGGTGATCAGCACCGAGGCCTCGGCACGCGCCAATTGCTCCGCGCGCGCCATTAGCGCGGCCATGGCGGGGTCGCGGTAGACGGGCGCGTCCGGGCCTTCCGCCACGGCCTGGAGCATGGCCGCGATCAGGTCCGCATCGGGCGGCAGGGGCAGGAATTCGCGCGCGCCGGCGCGGATGGCGCGCAGCACCGCATCCGCATCCGCGTTGCGGCCGCAGGCGATGACGGGGGTGGCGATGCGCTCCTCCGTCAGGCGTTCCAGCAGCCAGGGCAGGTCATGCGTCACATCGGCCAGCACCAGGTCCGCGCCCGTGCCGCGCAGCTGCGCCAGCGCGCCCGTCACACCCTCGGCCTGGACCAGCGCCGCGCCGCGGGCCGAGGCCAGCCGCGCCGCCTGGCCCAGCTCACCCGAGAGCGAGCCCAGGATGAGCAGCCGCGTCACAGCCCGCGATCCGCCTTGACGATTTCCGTCATGGTCACGCCCAGGCGGTTGTCCTCCACCATCACCACCTCGCCGCGCGCGACCAGGCGGTTGTTGACGTAGATGTCCACCGCCTCGCCCAGCTTGCGGTCCAGCTCCACCACGGCACCTCGGCCCAGCTTCAGCAGCTGCGACACCTGCATGGTGGCCCGGCCCAGCACGGCGCTGACCTGCACGGGGATGTCATAGACGGCCTCCAGCTCGCGCGGGGTGGTGGGGATGTTGCCGTCCGCGGGCAGGGCGCTGCCCGGGGGCGCGGGCTCGAAGGGGGGCTCGTTGCCGCCCTCGGCCTCATTCGACGAACTGGTCATTCTTGCCCTCCGAAAGCTGGATCTGGCCCTGGGCCGCGAGTTCCTTCGCGGCGATGACGACGGCGGCCTGCGCCTCGTCCACATCCTTCAGCCGCACGGGGCCGAGGGCCGCGATGTCGTCGCGCAGCAGCTTGGCCGCGCGCTCGGTCATGTTGCGGAAGAACATCTCCCGCATCTCCTCGCCGGCGCCCTTCAGCGCCAGCGTCAGCCGGTCCTTCTCGACGCCGCGCAGCAGCGTCTGCAGGCCGGTGTTGTCCAGGCGCTTCAAATCCTCGAAGGTGAACATCAGGCTGCGGATGCGCTCGGCCGCCTCACGGTTGCGCTCTTCCAGCGCGGCGAGGATGCGGCCCTCGGCCTGGCGGTCCAGCCCGTTGAAGATTTCGGCCATCATCTCGTGCGGGTCGCGGCGCTGGGTGCGCGCCAGGTTGGACATGAACTCCATCTTCAGCGTGCGCTCCACGCCCTCCAGCGCCTCCTTCTGGACGTTCTCCATGCGGAGCATGCGCATGACGACCTCCATGGCGAAGCCATCGGGCAGCATGGACAGCACGCGCGCGGCGTGGTCGGGCTTCACCTTGCTCAGCACCACGGCGACGGTCTGCGGGTATTCGTTCTTCAGGTAGTTCGCGAGCACCGTCTCGTTCACGTTGCCCAGCTTGTCCCACATGGTGCGACCCGCGGGGCCGCGGATTTCCTCCATGATCTGGTTCACGCGTTCCTGCGGCATGGTCTTCAGCAGCAGGCGTTCCGTGGTCTCGAAGGAGCCGATGATCTGCCCCGCCTGGCCGAGCTGGCCGGAGAACTCCTCGCACACCGCCTCGACCATGGAGGCCGAGACGCTGCCCAGCTGCGCCATGGCGTGCGACAGGTCGCGGATCTCGTCCTCCTGCATGCGGGAGAACATCTGGGCCGAGAGTTCCTCGCCCAGCGTCAGCATCAGGATGGCGGCCTTCTGCGGGCCGCGCAGGCGAATGAGGGTCTCGCTCACTGGTCGTCATCCGGGGTGAGCCAGCGGCGCAGCACCACCAGCGTCTCGTCGGGGTGCTGTTCCACGAGCGTGATCACACGGGTGATGGAGGAAGCCCGCATCTGCCCCTGCACCTGTGCCAGATTCACCATGCCATCCTCTCCCACTTCCACGCCCGCCGGCAGCAGCCCGGCATTCTCCTGTCCCGGCAGGCCCGGCACGCCGCCGCCCGCCAGCGCCGCCGCGCCACCCTGGCCACCTGCCAGCGCCGCCGGCGGGGCAAGCGTCAGCGCCAGGCGCCGCGCCACCGGCCGCGCCACCAGCAGCAGCGCCAGCAGCGCCAGCACGCCGATCAGCGCCGTCTCGATCAGGCGCGTGACCATGGCGCCCGTGATCTCGATGCCGAAGGGATGCTGCGGCGGCGCCTGCACCTCGGCCTCGGCGAAGCGCATGGAGACGACCTCCACGCGATCGCCGCGCTGTTCATTGAAGCCCACCGCGCTGCGGACCAGCGTCGCGATGCGCGCAAGTTCGGCCTCGCTGCGCTCGCGCCATTGGGTGCCGCCGCCCTCGCGCGGTTCCATCACGCCATCCACCAGCACGCCCACCGAGAGGCGGCGCATCACCGGCTGTTCGCGCAGCACGTTGCGGATGGTGCGGCCGATCTCGAAGTTGGTCGTCTCCTCCTGGCGGCTTTCCTGCGTGCCGCCACCGGCCGCGCCCGGGTCGGCGCCGGGCAAATTGTTGCCTACGGTGACGTTGGCGGGTTCGGTGGTGCGGTTGTTCTCGGTGACCGATTGCTGGCTGCGCGGCACCTGGTTCTCGGGGTCGAAGCGCTCCTCGCGCGTTTCCACCCGGTCGCTGTCCATCTCGATGGCGGCCTCGGCCCGCACGCGGCCCGGCCCCAGCACGCGTTCCAGCATCTCCTCGACGGCGCGGGCCAGCCGCGCCTCCTGCCCCCGCCGCAACTCATCGGCGGTGGCGACGCCCGCCGCGCCGCCCAGCGCCTGGCCGGCGCGCGCCAGCAGCTCACCGCGGCTGTCCACGATGGAGACGCTGGCCGGGCGCAGCCCAGGCACGGCGGCCACGACCAGATGCAGCACCGCCTGCACGCCCTCGCGGTCCAGCCGCTGCGAGCCCTGCATGGTCAGCAGCACGCTGGCCTGCGCTTCCGCCCGCTCACGCGAGAAAGCCTCGCGCCGCGGCAGCACCAGATGCACCCGCGCGCCCCGCACGCCGTGCAGCGCGCGGATGGAGCGGGCCAATTCGCCCTCCAGCGCGCGCAGCCGGTTCATCTCCTGCTGGAAGGGCGTGGTGGTCAGCCCCTCGCCACGGTCGAAGAGTTCATTGCCGATGGAGCCCCCCGCCGGCAGCCCCTCGCGCGCCAGGTTCAGGCGCAGGCGCGGCACATCCTCCACCGGCACCAGGATCTGCGTCCCGCCGGCGGCCAAGCGATATGGCGTGCGGCTGCGTTCCAGCGCGGCCACCACCGCACCGGCATCCCGCGCCTCCAGGTCGCCATAGAGCAGCGCCATGGGCGGCGTGCCCGAGCGCAGCAGCAGGAAGCCGAGGCCGCCCAGCGTCAGCACCGCCAGCCCCGCCAGCGCGGCCAGGCGCAGGCGGCCCAGCGCCTTGATCTGCTCGATCAGCGCCTGCATGGCGGGACCCCCGGGCGGGAAGGATGGTCCAAGAATAGGGAAATGTGGTCCCGCAACACCTGATGGCTCCCGGCTCCCCATCCTGGGGCCTGGGCAGAGTTTGCCGGGCGCATGTCACCGAAAGGTTAAGCGGGTGGCTTATTCCACCACGCCGCGAAGACGGTCGAAGTTCACCGCCAGCGTGCCGAGCTTCAGGCGCACATCGCCCTCCACCCGCTCGGCCCCCGTGGCGCGGCCCACCACGGTGAAGGGCAGGGCCGCCCCGCCCGCGGTCAGCCGCGCCTGGTAGGCGCCATCGGCCAGCTGGCGCCCGGCGGCGTCGCGGCCATCCCAGCGCCAATCCTGCGCGGCACCGGACAGCACCACCTCCGCGCTCCGCAGCACGCGGCCGGTGCGGTCCAGGATGTCCACGCGCGCGGCGGTGGCGCCGGTCGTGGCGGGCGGCAGGCGCATCACGGCCTGGCCGTTCTGCAAGGCGAGGTATTCGCTTTCCACCTCCACCACGCGCCCGGTCAGCGGCGCGGCGGAGACCAGCTGGCTGCCCTGTTGCAGCGTGATCAGCCGTTCCAGGTTCTGGTTGACGGCCAGCTGCTGCTCCACGCTCGCGAACTGCACCAGCTGCGCCGTCATCTGCTGCGCGTCCATGGCGTTGGTGGGGTCCTGGTTGCGCAGCTGCGTCGTCAGCAGCGCCAGGAAGGTGTTGAAATCCGCGTTGATGCGGGCGCCCGCGCGGGCGCCGGTCTGGGTCTCGGCGGCGGCTGCGGCGGTGATGGAACCGGACATGGGGCCTCCTTCCTCGGGGCGGGGTTCAGATGTTCAGGTCGAGCAGGCCGCGCGCGGCGCGGCGGGGTTCGGGCGGGGCGGGCTCGGCCGGCGCGGCACGGCCGCCTCCGCCGCCACCCCATCCTTGCCGTTCCCAGCCTTGCCCGCCCCATTCGCCCCCGCCCGTGCCCTGGCCGGAGGCGAGGGAGAAGCCGATGCCCCCCTCCTCCACCACCAGGCCGGACTGGGTCAGGGCGCGATCCAACTCCTGCCGGTCGCGCTGGAGCAGGGCCAGGGTCTCGGGCCGTTCGGCCATGACCAGAACGCGGTGCGTCTCACCCTCACGCCGCACCGTGATCTCGACGCGGCCGAGCTCCACGGGTTCCAGCGCCAGGCGGAAGCTGCCCGTGGCGGGGGAGAAGGCCAGCGCCACGGCCATCTGCGCCACTTGGCGCATGGGCGGCGGGGGGCTGGGCGGTGGCGTGGCGCTGGCCGCCGGGCTTTCGGTGGTGGGCGCGAGGGGGGCGAGCGGGTTGAGGCCAGTCACGCCCTCCATGGGCCGGGGTTCCGGCGTGGGGGCGGGCGGTGGTGGTGCCGCGCGGGGCGCGAGGGCGATGACGGCGGAGGGCGTCGGGGGGTGGTCTCCGCCGAGGGCGTGGCGCCGGTACGCCGCGGGGCCTCGGGCGGGGAGGTTTCGGCCTCCGGCGCCTCGGGGTGCGGTGCCGGGCGGGTGGCGGCCTCGGGACGTTGCGGCGTGGCCGCGACGATAGGGCCTTCCGGTGCCGTGGGCACCCCGGCCGGGGCGGGCGCCACCCGGGGTGCGAGGCCGGCGGCGTCCGACGCGGCCGGGCTGTCCTCGGCCGGCTGGGGCGCCACGGACATGGGGGGCGGGATGCGACGGCCTGGGCCGCGACCAGCAGGGGCTGGGGCGCGGTGGCGGGCGCTGGCAGGGCAAGCCCGGTGGGCGCGGTCTGCGCGTTTGCCCCTGCTTCCGGCGCGGGCGTCTCGGGTGCCGTTGCGGCCGGTTCCGGGCTTTCCACATCCGCGGCGGGCGCGGTGGGTGGCGCGGCTTCGGCGGCGTCGGGGCTGGCGGGCGGCGCCTCGGCGACAGGGGATGCCGCCTCCGGCGTGATGGACATGGGGCCAGGCCGGGTTGTGGGGGTCGGGGCCGGGCCCTGGCGCGCCATTGCCGGCGCGGGGCGCGGGGCCTCCTCGGGCGTGGCGGGGGGCGCTTCCTCCTCCCCGGGTGCCAGGATGGCTGGCGGGCCGGCTGGCACGGGCGCGGCGGCGGTATCGGGCTGCGGCACTTGTACCGGCACTTGTACCGGCACTGGCATGGGCGACGGCGGCGGGGAACTCTCGGTCACGGGCAAGGGTGCCCCCGCCTGCGGCGGCATGGGCATGGCGGCCGGTGCGGGTGCGGTGCCGGGCGTGGGCGGCGGCGTCACGATCGCGACCGGCCCCGCCTCGCCCGGCGCCGGAGCCAGCGCGATGGCAGGTGCCAGCGCCGCGGCCAGCACCTGCCCGAAGCCGGCGGCCGGCGCATCCCCGGTGGGGCCCAGCCCTGTTGTGGCCCCCAAGGCTGCACCGGGCGGCGCGGCGAGGGCAGGCAGAAGTTGCGCCTCCATGGGCGGGTCTCCGGCGGCCTGGCCCCATGCCATGGCCGCGCCCCGCCATTGCAAGCCGAGGGCCAGCGCACCGCCGCGCAGGGCCGGCAAGCCGCGCCCCGCCCCCGGCAGGGCCTGCCCGCTCCCCGGCAGGAAATGCCGTCCGGACCCCGCCCCGGGCTGGCACGCGGGATGCGAGGGGCACGGGGCCACCGCCCTCTTCCGGAAGGATGCCCATGTCCCTGTTCGGCTCCATGACCACCGCCATCGCCGGGCTCAACGCGCAGGCGCGTTCGCTCGGCCATGTCTCCGACAACCTGGCGAACAGCCAGACGGTGGGCTTCAAGCGCATCGACACGAATTTCCAGGACCTCGTCACCCAATCGGGGCCGAACCTGCACGCGCCGGGCTCCGTGCTGGCGCGGCCCACCTTCACCCACACCGTGCAGGGCACCATCGAGCAGAGCCAGAACCCGATCGGCATGGCCATCGGCGGGCAGGGCTTCTTCAGCGTGGCCCAGGCGCGCGGCTTCGTGGACGGGCTGCCCACCTTCGACGACCGGCAATTCTTCACCCGCGCCGGCGATTTCCGCATGGACCGCGACGGCTTCCTGGTGAACGGCGCCAACTACTTCCTGCAGGGCTGGCCGGTGAACGACGCCGGTGCCGTGGACCGCACGACGCTGGAGCCCATCCGCGTCAGCCAGCAGGTGTTCAACCCGATCGCCACCACCTCCATCGAGATCGCGGCCAACCTGCCCGGCGTGGACCCGCCGGCCACGCCGGGCGATGCGCGCACCTTCAGCACCCAGGTGCAGGTCTATGACACGCTGGGCACGCGGCGCGCCATGACGCTGACCTTCACCCAGACGCCCGGCGCCGTCGGCCCGCCGCCCGTGGCCGGCCCGCCGCGGAGCTGGGACATGACCATCTCGCCCGACCCGGTGGGCGGCGCCGTCACCATCCCGATCGTCTTCGGGGTGAACGGCACCGTCGAGACCTTCAACGGCACCACCGGCGTGGCGGGCACGCCCGTCGAGTTTCCCTTCGTCATGGATTTCGGGCTGGGCAACCAGAACATCTCGCTGAACCTCGGCCGCTACCAGCTGGCGCAGGGCCTCACGCAATATGCGGGCACCGACTTCTCGCTGCGGAACCTGCAGCAGAACGGCGTGCCGCCCGGCGCCTATGCGGGCCTGGCCATCCGCGACAATGGGGATGTGACGGTGAACTACGACAACGGCCAGTCGCGCGTGATCTACCGCGTGCCGGTGGTGGGCTTCAGCGACCCCGACCGCCTGCAACGCCTGGACGGCGCCGCCTTCATGCGCACGATCGAAAGCGGCGAGGCGCAGGTGACGGACGCCAATTCCAACGGCGTAGGCAAGCTGGTGGTGGGCGCGCTGGAACGCTCCAACGTGGACATCGCCACCGAGTTCACGAAGCTGATCGTGGCGCAGCGCGCCTATACGGCGAACACCCGCGTCGTCACCACCAGCGACGAGATGATGCAGGAGACGATCAACATGCGCCGCTGACGCGGCGCGCTGCCGCTCCGCGCACCGCTCCGCGGCGGGCAACATGCGCCGCCGAGATGGTGCGGCGGCCCGCCCGTCAAGGTTTGGTTAACCACGGTCTCACCACACTGGAACCCGCATGAGCCTGGACCTCGCCTTCGGAATCGCCCGCAGCGGGCTGCTCACCACCCAGCGCAGCCTGGCGCAGGTGGCGCAGAACCTCGCGAACGCCTCCACCGAGGGCTATACGCGCAAGGCGGGCGACACCATCTCGGTCTCGCACAACAACTCGCCCATGGGTGTGCGCATGGGCCCCGCGCAGCGCAGCGTGGACGCGGCCCTGCTCGCCGAGCGCCATGCCCGCGCGGGTGAGGCCGCGGGGGCCACGGTGCGCGAACGCCTGCTCTCCGGCGTCGAGGCCGCGCATGGCCAGCCCGGGGACGGCCAGTCCATCGGCGACCGCCTGGGCGCGCTGCGCGCCAGCGTCATCGGCCTGCGCGCCAGCCCTGGCGAGCCTGGGCTGCAACGCGAATTCCTCCAGGCCGCGCATGATCTCGCGCTCAGCTTCAACGACATCGCCGGCGCCATCGGCGATGCGCGGCAGCAGGCGCAGGACGGCATCCAGGAGGAGGTGGCGCGCATCAACGCCGGTCTGCGCGAGGTGGCCCAGCTCACCACCGCCATCCAGCGGGACCGCGTGCTGGGCATCGCCACCGGTGACCTGGAGGACAAGCGCGACCTCGCCCTGGGGCGCCTCTCGGAAAGCCTGCCGCTGCGGACCCTGCCGCAATCCGATGGCGGGTTGATCCTCGTCACGAAGGGCGGCCTTGGCCTGCCGCTCGACCCCGACAAGGACGCCTTCTCCACCGCCCCGGCCGCGCTGGGGCCCGAGGCGTTCTTCGGCGCGGGCGGCACCCTGCCCGGCGTGATGCTGGGCGGCGTGGACGTGACGCGGCAATTGGGCGGCGGGCGGCTCGGCGAATATGTCGCGCTGCGCGACACCACCCTGCCGCGCTACCAGGCCGAGCTCGACCTCGCGGCCGGGCATCTGGCCAGCCGGATGGAGGGGCAGGGGCTGCGCCTCTTCACCGCGCCCTCCGGCACCGTGCCCGATGTCACCATGGCCTACAGCAACCCCGCCGCGGGGCTGATGGGCTTCGCCAACAGCATCCGCGTGAACCCCGCCGTGGCGGCCGACCCCACGCTGCTGCGCGACGGCACCCATGCGGTGGCCGATACGCCGGGCGGCCCCACCGCCTTCACACCCAACCCCGCCACCGGCCCCGCGGGCTTCACCCTGATGCTGGACCGCGTGCTGAACCACGCGCTGGGCGATACGGTGCGCACGGGCGTGGCCTGGGCGGCGCTGCCCTCGGGCGGGCTGGGGCCGGATGGCAGCCTCACCTCGCCCTTCCTGCCGCCGCGCGCGCTGGAGGACTACGCCGCCGTCGTCACCGGCGCCCACACCGCCGACCGCGCGGCCGCCACCGCGGCGCGGGAACGCGCGGAGGGGCTGCGGCGCGGCCTCGACGCCCGCTTCCAGCGGGAATCCGGCGTGGATTCCGATGCCGAGATGGCCGCCATGGTGCAGTTGCAGAACGCCTATGCCGCGAACGCCCGCGTGATGAGCACGGCCCAGCAGATGTGGGACACGCTGCTCAACATGGTGCGCTGATGAGGGAGACCCCCCTTGAGCCTTGAGATCACCGGCCGCCTGGCCGCCGAGACCGCCCGGCTGCGCACGCAGATGGAAATCCTGACGCGGCAGACCGCGTCGGGGCAACGCTCCTCCCGCCTGGGCGACCTGGCGCCGGACGTGCCGCGCGCCGTGTCGCTACGCGCGCAGTCCGGGCGGCTCGACGCCTATGACCGTGTGCTGACGCAATCCATCGGCCGCACCGAGGTGATGCAGGCCTCGCTCAGCCGCCTCACCGAGATCGCGCGGGATTTCCGCAGCACCGCCCTGCCGCGTCTCTACACGCGCGACCCGGTGGCGCTGGAGGCGGTGAAGGTGCAGGCGCGCAACGCGCTGACCGAGATGGCGCATCTGCTGAACGTGCGTCATGCGGGGGAATATCTCTTCTCCGGCTCCGACATCGGCCGCCCGCCCATTCCCGATCCGGAAGGGCTGGCCACCGGGCAGATGGCGCAGGATGTGGCGGCGGCCGTGGCCACACTGGGCGCGGCGGGGGCGGCCAGCGTGCTGAATGACACGCGCACCGCCGCGCAGAGCAATGTGGCGGGCGTCTCGCCCTTCTCCGACTTCCTGCAGGACGAGGCCGCCCTCGCGCCCGCCGACCGGGAGGCGCGCCGCGCGGCACCCGCCGCCGACGGGCAGTTCGTGGCCTATGGCATCTTCGCCGACCGCAACGCCGTCAGCGTCAGTTCGGGCGAGACGACGGGAAGCTGGGCGCGCGACCTGATGCGCAACCTGATGAGCCTCGCCGCCCTCGATCCCGCCCAGATGGACGACCTGCCCAACTACACCGACCTGCTGGCCGGGCTGCGCGACGGCTTCGCCGCCGCCGAACAGGCGCTGACCGAGGAGGCGGGCGGCCTCGGCCAGGTGACCGCGCGGCTGGAGGACACGCAGCGCCGCCAGCGCACCACGATGGACCTGCTGCGCGGCCAGATCGCCGATATCGAGGAGGTGGACCTGGCCAGCACACTGGAACGCCTGCAGGCCACGCGCACCGCGCTGGAGGCGAGCTACCGCGCCATCGGCTCGCTGTCCGAACTCACGCTTGCGCGCTTCCTGCGATGAGCGCGCGAGGGCTGATCTTCAAGCGCCGTTAACCCGCTGCGGCGAGTATGGCGCGCGCGGTTCCGGAGAGGGTCTCTCCACCGCGGCAGGGCCTCGCACCAGAAGGGTGGAATTCCGCGGGGGCGCATGAGGCGCCTTCGTGCAGCAGTCGGAAGGGAACAAGATGTCCACGCTCGTTCTGGAGTTGCGGCAGGGTGATCTGATGGTGGTGAACGGGGCGCCCATCCGCTTCCGCAACCGCACGCGGATCGAGCTCGCCGCCAAGGCGCGCTTTCTCTTCGGCAAGCAGATCATGGCGCCCGATGCGGCCAACACGCCGGCGCGGCGCATCTACTTCGCCTTGCAGACGGCCTATATCGGTGCCGATGAGGAGCGTGGGCCCGGCCTCGCCGCCGCGCGCGACCTGATCCGTGACTTCATGGAGGCCACCACCTCGCCCACCGTGCGCGAGATGCTCGACCGCGCGCGGGAGGCCGCCGAGGGCGATGACTGCTATTCCGCGCTGCGCATCGCGCGCCGGGTGATGCGCCATGAGGAGGAGGTGCTGGGTATTCCGCCGCTGCCCTCCCCCCGTCGCGACCCGCTTCCCAACCCGGCGCCGGGCTGAGCCATGTCGGACGCGGGCAGCGCCATCACCGCCTTCCGTCGCTTCCAGAAGCAGTTCGAGGAAACGCGCGCGCTGGAACGCATCGCGAAGGACCCGATGCAGACCCGCGCGCTGGACCAGTTTCGCCGCGCCATTGACCGCGCGCCGGACATCCAGACGGCCCTGCGGGACCCGCGCGTGCTGCAGGTGGTGACGGTGGCCATGGGCATTCCCGACGGCGCGCAGCAGGCGGGGCTGGCCATGCGCGCCCTGACCTCCGACCCGACGGACCCGAAATCCCTGGTCAACCGCCTGGCCGACAAGCGCTGGAAGGCGGCGGCGGAAGCCTTGCGCCTCGATGAACGCGGCCTCGATGCGCTGCGCGACCCCGAGATCCAGGCGCGCCTGACCGACGGTCTGCGTCGCGCGCGCTGGCGGGATGAGCTGGAGGAAAGCCAGCCGGGCCTGGGCGATGCGCTGCTGTTCCGCGAGAGGGCGGCCAAAGGGGCCGCAAGCGCCTTCGCCGTGCTGGGCGACCCGGTGCTGCGCCGTGTGGTGCTGGGGGCGGTGGGCCTGCCGAAATCCATCGCCGTGCAGTCGGTGGAGACGCAGGCGCGCGCGCTGGAGGCGCGGTTGAAGCTCGACTCGCTGAACGACCCGAAGGTGGTTCAGCGGCTTGCGGAACGCTACTTGATCAGCCGGGCGTCGGAATCGGCTGGCGCCTTCGGCGCGCCCTCGGCCGGCACGTCCAATGCGCTGGCGCTGCTGGGGCTGCCGCCGGGCGGGCTGCGGGTCTGATCGGGCGCGCCCGTCGCGCGGGAAGCGGCGTCGGGCGCATCTTCCCCACGCATATCCTCGCCGCGTACGCCTTCCCCCCGCAGGGCGGCGGTGCGGTAGGCGCGCAACTCGCGCTCGGTGGGCACGCTGCGCGTCACCTCGCCGGCGCCATCGCGCACCTCGAACACCACGACGCCGAGCGTCGGCTCGATGCGCAGGCTGGGGTTGGGCGCGATGGGCGGCGAGATATCCTGCCGCGCGCCGGGTGGCGTCTCGGTCGGCGCCTGCAAGGGGCGCTCGAGGAGGGGCGGAGGGCTGGCCAGCATGGGGCGGGCAAGCCCGACGGGGGAGGTCATGGCGATCCTTCCGGTTTCATGGGGACCGCATCCCAGAAACCATGCGCAGCCTTAACGCATCCTGAATCACTGCCTGAATCACGGCCCGGGGTTTGACCGGGCGGCGCCGAGGGCCGATCCTGCGCGCCAGTGTCCATTCCTCCGCGCCTCGTCCCCCATCTGCTCACCCTGGCCGCCGCGCTCACGGGGGGCACCATCTGCCACCTGTTGTCGGTCCCGCTCGCCTGGATGATCGGGGCGATGGCGGGCACGGCGGCGCTGGCCTGGTTCCGGCCGGTGGCGGTGCACCCCTATGCGCGGCCCGGGGCGCTGATCGTGCTGGGGCTGGCCTTCGGGCAGACCTTCTCGGGCCCGGTGCTGGGGGCGCTGCTGGGGGCCATGCCCGTCATCCTCATCGCGGGGCTGCTGTCCATCGCGGCGGGCGTGGCGGCGGTGCCCATCTTCACGCGGCTGGCCGGGGTGGACCCGCGCACGGGCTATTTCGCGGCGGTGCCGGGCGGCGTCATCGTCATGGTGGTGCTGGCGCAGCGGGCGGGGGCGCCCATCGCGCCGGTGACGCTGGCGCAGACCATCCGCGTGGTGATCGTGGTGCTGGCCATCCCGCCGTTGCTGACGGCCTTCGCGCCGGTGGGCGACGCCACGGCCTTCCTGGCGCCGCGCCTGCCCTTCGATCTGGGCGGGCTCGGGCTGATGCTGGTGGTGGGCTTGCTGGCGGCCTTCGCGCTGCGACGCACCGGCATCGCGAATCCCTGGATGATCGGCCCCTGCGCGCTGGCCATCACGGCCGCCGCCATGGGCCATCTGCCTTCCTCGGTGCCCACGGTGCTGGTGGATGCGGCGCAGGTCGCGATGGGCGCCACGCTGGGGCAGAGGTTGACGCGGGAATTCCTGTTGTCGTCGCGCCGGCTGCTCTGGGCCTCGGTCATGTCCGCCTTCGCGCTCTGCGTGCTGTGCCTGGCGCTCGGCGCCGCGCTGGGCTGGGCCAGCGGCCTGCCGGTGGGTGCCGTGATGCTGGGCATGGCGCCGGGCGGCATGCCGGAGATGGGCATCACCGCCAAGACGCTGGAACTGGCCGTGCCGCTGGTGCTGGGCTTTCACCTGGCGCGGACGCTGATGTGCAACTTCCTCATCGGCCCGGTCTGGACGCTGACCAGCCGGCTGGGCTGGAAGTAGCGCCCCAGCGGCGCCAGGACCGCAGGCCCGCCCAGGCCGCGCAGGCGGCCCCGCCCAGGAAGCCCGCCAGCGGCATGATGGTGAAGACCACGCCCATGGCGAAGGCGCCCTCCATCTGCGACACCTTGTAGATGCTGCCCAGCGTCGAGGCGATGATCGCCCCGAGGATGGCGGAGACGAAAGCCGCCGGCACGAAGGCCAGCAGTGCCATGGCGAGGGATTGGCTCAGCCGGCTCGGCCGCATCCCCTGGCCCGCCCCCAACGCCGCGGTGCCGCCCGTCACCGCCAGCACGACCAGCCACATCACCGCATCCGAGTCGTGCAGCGAATAGGGCAGCACCGCCGCCAGCATGATGACATACACCAGGAAGCCGAAGGGCACGCCCAGCACGCCGCCCAGCGCCGCCCCCAGCACGGCCTTGAGGGGCGAGCCCGGAGGGATGCCCGCCGGCAAGGGTGCCGGCGCGGCGCGCAGCGCGGCCAGCCGGGCGAGCAGCGCCTGCTCATCGCGCACTTGGCCCCCGGGGCCGATGGGCCATTCCTCCAGCATCCGGCGGTGCGCGTCGCGCAACTCAGGCGGGATGCGGCCTTCCACATCGCGCACCAGCGCATCGAGGGTCGGGCCGAAGACTGGCCCCTCGCCGCGCATGATGCGCGCGTGGCGGCTCTCCGCTCGTGGGTCCTGCGCCATGCTGCCTCCTCCGGCCGGTGCGCCACCGTGGCAGCCCGGCCCCCACTTGGCCAGCTTCACCGGGTTCCGGGCCGGCGCGCTTGGGGTTAACCTCCCCGCCGGGAAACGGGAGAGAGCCATGCCGGATGACAGCCGCCACAGCAGCGCCGCCAGCGCGGAGGCCGCCGGTGCCGCCCTTCCGCTCGCGGGGCTGCGCGTCCTGGACCTGACGCTGGCCCGCGCCGGCCCCACCTGCGTGCGGCATCTGGCCGATTGGGGCGCGGAGATCATCCGCGTGGAACCGCCCGGCGCCAGTGACGCGCTGGGCGGCGCACGCGACGGGTTCGACTTCACGAATTTGCACCGCAACAAGCGCGGCCTCGTCCTCGACCTGAAGCACCCCGATGGCCACGCGGCCTTCCTCAAGCTGGCCGAGACCGCGGATATCGTGGTCGAGAACATGCGGATGCAGGTGAAGCACCGCCTGAAGATCGATTACGACACGCTCTCCGCCCGCAACCCGCGCCTGATCTACGCCAGCATCTCGGGCTTCGGGCAGACCGGCCCCTATTCGACGCGCGGCGGCGTGGACCAGATCGCGCAGGGGATGGGCGGGCTGATGACCATCACCGGCGAGAAGGGGCGCGGCCCCATGCGCGTCGGCATCCCCATCAACGATTTGACGGCGGGCAATCTGCTGGCGCTGGCCATCATGATGGCGCTCTACGAACGCGAGAAGACCGGGCGCGGCCGCTATGTCTCGACCTCGCTGCTGGAGGCGCAGGTCTTCATGCTGGACTTCCAGGCCACACGCTTCCTGCAGAAGGGCGAGGTCGCGGGCCAGGCGGGCAATGACCACCCGGTGAACACGCCCATGGGCGTGTTCCCCAGCGCCGACAAGCCCATCAACATCGCCGCCTCCTCGCCCAAGCTGTGGGAGGTGTTCTGCCGCGTCGCCGGCCGCGAGGACTGGCTCGACAAGCCCGAATGGAAGACCGCCGAGGGCCGCACCAAGGACCGCCCGGCGCTGAACGCCGCCATCGCGGAGGTGACGCGCCAGCAGCCCAGCGAATACTGGATCCTGAAGCTGGAGGAGGCCGGCATCCCCTGCGGCCCCATCAACGACATCCGCGAGGTGTTCGAGGACCCGCAGGTGCAGCATCTCGGCATGGTCTGGCAGATCCCGCACGCGAAGCTCGGCCAGGCGGGGGTGGTGCGCACGCCCATCAACATCCAGGGCCACACGCCCGGCATCCGCCGCGGCGTGCCGGGGCTGGGCGAACATTCGGACGAAATCCTGGCGGAAGCCGGGCTCGGCGCGGAGGAGATCGCGAAGCTCCGCGCGAACAAGGTCATTGGAGGCTAGAGAGAAGCATGTCGGATATGGTGTTCGCGGAGGGCAAGATCCTCGCCCGCGCGCAGGACGGTGTGGGCACGGTGGTCTTCAACCAGCCCGAGAAGCGCAATGCCATGAGCATCGCGATGTGGGACGGCATGGCGGCCGCGCTCGACGCCTTCGAGGCGGATGACGCCATCCGCTGCGTCGTGCTGGAAGGCGCGGGCGGCAAGGCCTTCGTCTCGGGCGCGGACATCAGCCAGTTCGAGAAGAACCGCTCGGACGCCGACGCGCAGCGGCAGTACAACGCCAAGACCAGCCATGGCCGCAAGAAGCTGGCCGAGTTCGGCAAGCCCGTGATCGCGAAGATCCAGGGCTTCTGCATGGGCGGCGGCCTCGGCATCGCCATGTCCTGCGACATGCGGATCGCGGGCACGGGCAGCGAGTTCGGCATCCCGGCCGCCCGCCTCGGCATCGCCTATGGCTTCGACATGGTGAAGAACCTGGTCTCGCTGGTCGGTCCCGCGCAGGCGCATTTCATCCTGATGACGGGCGGGCGGCTGCCGGCCGAGGAGGCCGAGCGCCTGGGCCTCATCAACAAGCTGCACCCGGCCGAGAGCCTGGATGCGGAGGTGGCGAAGATCACGTCGCAGATCGCGCGCAACGCGCCGCTCTCGCTCAAGGCGAACAAGCGCACGGTGCGCGCCGTGCTGGCCGATGCGGCGGACCGTGACATGGCGGCCATCGCCGCCGCCGCCGATGCCTGCTTCGACAGCGCCGACTACCGCGAAGGCCGCCGCGCCTTCATGGAGAAGCGCACGCCGGTCTTCACCGGCGCCTGACGGTGGAAGCGGGTCACCCCCTCGACCCGCTGCCGGAGGCGCATCCCTCCGCCCCCATCTCGCGCATCGTGCGCGAGGTGGCGGCGCAATTTCCCGGCGCGCGCATCACGCTCGGCGAAATGGCCGAGGCCTTCGGTGAGCGCGCCTTCGGCCTGTTGATCCTGCTGCTGTGCCTGCCCGCGCTGCTGCCGGGCATGGCCTCGGTCTTCGGCATTCCCATGCTGATCCTGGGCGCGCAGATGGGGCTGGGGCTGAAGGTGCCCAAGCTGCCGCGCTTCATCGCGCGGCAATCCATCAAGCGCGAGGACCTGCTGCGCCTGGCCGACGTGACCTCCGGCCCGCTGAAGCGGGTGGAGCGCTTCGTGCGCCCGCGGCCTGGTGTCTTCCTGTCGAATTGGGGTGACCGGATGGTGGGCTGGCTCACGGTCATCTCGGCCGTGATGCTCATCCTGCCCGGGCCGGGCACCAATGCCCCGCCCGCCTTCGGCACCATCATCATGTCGCTCGGCGTGGTCGAGCAGGACAGCCGGGTGGTGGGCATCGGCGTGGTGCTGGCCACGCTGGGCAACCTCTTCGCCGCGGCCGTGCTGCTGGTGCTGGCCTGGATGGCGATCCAGGCGCTGGGCTGGGTGTTCTAGAGCATGCTGCGTTCACCTGCGTTCACGCAGCCTGCTCTCACCTTTGTTGAGAGGCGGGATTCAGCGTTTTCGGTGATTCCACCTCAACGCATCCCGCTCTAGTCACCTCCCCGCCGGCGTGAAATCCCGCTCCAGCCGCTGGCTGTATTTCGACATGGCGAAGCACAGCACGAAGTAGACGGCCGCCGCGTAGACATAGGCCTCGGTCGGGAAGCCCAGCCAGTTGGGGTCGCCCAGCGAGGCGCGCAGCGTCGTGAAGAAGTCGAACACGCCGATCACCACCACCAGCGTCGTGTCCTTGAACAGGCCGATGAAGGTGTTCACCTGCGCGGGGATGGTGATGGTCAGCGCCTGCGGCAGGATGATGAGGCGCATCTTCTTCCAGTAGGACAGGCCCAGCGCATCCGCCGCCTCATACTGCCCGCGCGGCATGGCCTGCAGCCCGCCGCGCACCACCTCGGCCATGTAGGCCGCGGTGAACAGGGTGTAGGCGAAGAGCACCCGCACCAGCCGGTCCACCGTCACGCCCTGCGGCATGAACAGCGGCAGCATGATGGCCGCCATGAACAGCAGCGAGATCAGCGGCACGCCGCGCACGCACTCGATGATGGCGGTGCAGAACCAGCGCACCAGCGGCAATTCGCTGCGCCGCCCCAGCGCCAGCAGGATGGCGAGCGGATAGCCCAGCGCCAGCCCATAGACCGCGATGATGCCCGTGATGGCGAGGCCGCCCCATTGCCGCGTCTCGACGAAGGGCAGGCCGAAGACGCCGCCGCGCATCAGCGTCCACATCGCCACCGCCGCCACCGCCCAGGCCAGCAGCAGCCAGCGCGTCCAGAAGCGGCGGATGGTGGAGGCGATGACGAGCGTGACCAGGATCACCATCATGGTCGCCGGCCGCCAGCGCTCCTCGAAGGGGTAGAGGCCGAAGATGGAGAACCAGAATTTCTCCCGCACGAAGGCCCAGCAGGCGCCGCCCGCCGCGCGGCATTCCGCCGCCGTGCCCGACCAGGTGGCGTCCAGCACCGCCCAGCGGAACATGGGCGGGATGACCCAGGCCAGCAGCGCGATGCAGGCCAGGCTGATGGCGATGTTGAGCGGCCCGGTGAAGCAGGCCTTCGCGAAGTCGCGCGCGCGTTCGGCGAGGGTGGGCAGGGCGGGGGCTGTGGTGGTGGACATCGCTCACCGCTCCTTCAGCGCGACGGCGCGGTTGTAGAGGTTCATCAGCAGCGAGGTGACGAGCGAGATGATGAGATAGACCGCCATGAAGATCGCGATCACCTCCACCGCTTGGCCCGTCTGGTTGATGGAGGTGTTGGCCACCGACACCAGATCCGGATAGCCGATGACGACGGCCAGCGAGGAGTTCTTCGTCAGGTTCAGGTATTGGCTGGTCAGCGGCGGAATGATGACGCGCAGCGCCTGCGGCAGGATGACGAGGCGCATGATGCGCCCGGGCGCGAGGCCCAACGCGCGGGCCGCCTCCCACTGCCCGCGCTGCACGGACTGGATGCCCGCCCGCACGATCTCGGCGATGAAGGCCGCCGTGTAGATCACGAGGCCCAGCAGCAGCGCGAAGAATTCGGGCGAGAGGGTCAGCCCGCCGCGGAAATTGAAGCCCGCCAGCACCGGCCATTCCACACTGGGTGCGCCGATGACGTAGCCCGCCAGGATGGGCAGGCCGAACAGCAGCGCGAGGCCCGGCGCCCAGGTGGCGCGGCGCTCGCCGGTCGCTTCCTGCCGCGCGCGTTCGCGCCGCAGCAGCAGCCACCAGGCCAGCAGCGCCACGCCCACCGCGACGGCGGCCCAGAACAGCGCCGTGTCGGCCATCAGCGCCGGCGTCTTGAGGCCGCGCTGCGAGAGATAGAGGCCCGGCAGCGGGTTCAGCGCCTGCCGCACCGAGGGAAGCTGGAGCACGATGGCGTGCCAGAACACCAGCTGCAGCACCAGCGGCGTGTTGCGGATCACCTCGATATAGCCGCCCGTCAGCCCGCGCAGCAGCGGGTTGGAGGACAGCCGCGCGAGGCCGAGCAGGATGCCCAGCACCGTGGCCAGCACCACGCCGATCACCGCCACGCGCAGCGTGTTCAGCAGCCCCACCGTCAGCGCGCGCTGGTAGGTGTCGGCCGGGGTGTAGGGGATGAGGTGCTCGCCGATGGGGATGCCGGCGCTGCGGTTCAGGAAGCCGAAGCCGAATTGCAGGCCGCGCGCGGCCATGTTGGCCAGCATGTTGTTGTAGAGCGACCAGCCGATGAGGATGACGGCGATGGCCAGCCCCGCCTGCCACAGCACCCCGCGCATCGAATGGCCGCCGGGCAGGGGAATGAGGGGCCGGGGCGGGGCCAGGGCGGCGGTGCTGCTCATGCCGGAAAATCCGAAGGGGGTGACAGGGGGTGCGGCCGCCGTGCTGGCGTCTGATCGCCTTCGGTGGAAACACCGAAGGCGTGAATCAGCCGCTCAAGGACGGCGGCCGCGTTCAACGCAGGCTCAGCGGGCCGGCGGCGCGTAGAGCAGGCCGCCATTCATCCAGGTGCGGTTCATGCCGCGCTCGAGGCCGAGCGGCGTGCGCTCGCCCAGCCAGCGCTCATAGATCTCGCCGTAATTGCCGAAGGTGCGGATGATCTGGCGCGCATAGTCGCCGCGGGCGGCGTTGATGCTTTCGCCCATATTGCCCTCGACGCCGAGGAAGCGGCGGACGATGGGGTTGGTGCTGCTGCCGGCGATCTGCTCGACATTGGCCTGGGTGATGCCGAGTTCCTCCGCCTCGACCAGGGCGAAGACGGTCCAGGCGACGATGTTCGTCAGCTCCTCATCCCCCTGGCGGATCACGGGGCCCAGCGGCTCCTTCGAGATGCGCTCGGGCAGGATGACGTGGTCGGCCGGGCGGCTCAGCAGGGTGCGCTGGGCGGCGAGAGCGGCGAAGTCATTGGTGAACACGTCGCAGCGGCCGCTGTCATAGGCGCGGCGCAGCTCGTCCAGGTCGGCCACCACCACGGGGGTGAAGCGCATGTTGTGCTGGCGGAAGTAGTCCGCGAGGTTCAGCTCGGTCGTCGTGCCGGGCTGCACGCAGACGGTGGCGCCGTCCAGCTGCCGCGCGCTGGTCACGTTCAGGCGCCGGGGCACCATCATGGACTGGCCGTCGTAGAAGACGATGGCCGGGAAGTTGAAGCGGTTGACGTTGCTGTCGCGCGTCAGCGTCCAGGTCGAGTTGTTGGAGAGGATGTCCACCTCGCCCGAGGAGAGGGCCGGGAAGCGGCTCTGCGTCGTCACGGGCACGAACTGCACGCGGTTGGGGTCGCCGAAGATGGTGATGGCGACCGAGCGGCAGACCTCCACGTTGAAGCCCTGCCATTGGCCCTGGGCGTTGGGGAAACCGAACCCGGGGTTGGAGGGGCCCTGCACGCCGCAGAGCAGCTGCCCGCGGGCGCGGATCTGGTCGAGGTCGCGCCCGGCCATCGCCTGGCTCGGGCCGAACATCAGGAACGCCGCCGCGGCGGCGGCGAACGCGGTGAGCTTCATTGGTGTGATGTCCCTTCGCTTGCCCGCGAGCCATGCCTCTTGGGCCGGGCAGCCATGTGCCAAGCGGCCATCAGCCTTTCAAGGTGGTTACCATAGATTCAGAAAATTTTTTTGCGGGGCCGGTTCATGGCTTGCGGAACCGCCTTGGCACCCCGTTCCCGGCCGGACTACATGGCCCCATGCGACGGTGCCCCGATGAGGGGTGAAACGGGAACGCGCGACGCGGGGCCAGTCCCCGCCAATCCGCGGCTGCCCCCGCAACTGTAGGCGGCGAGCCCGGGTCCATATCGCCATTGCCCCCATCCCGGGGTGAGAAGGCGGACCCTGGCCAGGACCCGCGAGCCAGGAGACCGGCCGTCGCAGAGTTGTTCTCGCGCGTGCCGGGCGGGGTGCACCGGTGCCACGGAACCCTGTTCCGGATGCGGGCTCGACGTCAGCCGTCGTGCGGGGATGCCCCCGCGCGGCATGTCGTCACGCGCAACCCGGGGGAACCCCATGCGCCATCTGTTGCTGTCCACCGCCGCCCTGCTGGCGGCTTCCTTGCCCGTGCTTGCCCAGGAGGCGGCCACGGCCCTGCCCGAGACCATCGTCACCGCCACCCGCGTGCCCACGGCGCTGGAGCGCGTGCCGGCCTCCATCACCGTCATCACCCGCCAGCAGATCGAGGAGCGCGGCCATGCCACCGTGGCCGAGGCGCTCTCCGCCGTGCCGGGGCTGCGCCTCGCGCAATCGGGGGGGCCGGGGCAGCAGGCCAGCGTCTTCCTGCGCGGCAATTCCAGCCGCTCCGTGCTGGTGCTGCTGGACGGGGTGCCGCTGAACGACCCCTCCGAGGCCAATGGCGCCTTCAACTTCGGCAATGACCTGCTCTTCGACGTGGAGCGCATCGAGGTGCTGCGCGGCCCGGCCTCCTCGCTCTACGGGAGTGCGGCGGTGGGCGGCGTCGTGAACCTCGTCACCCGCCGCGCCGCCAGCCGCCCCTTCGCGCCCTATGGCGAGCTGGCGGGCGGCACCCAGGGCACGGTGCGCGGGGGGCTGGGCGCCACCGGCACCCTCGGCGCCTTCGACTACCTGGCCAGCGCCAATGGCATCAGCACCGATGGCTTCAACGCCACCGCCCGCCGCTTCACCCGCACCCTGAACGAGCGCGACGGCTTGCAGGGCGGCGCGCTGGCCCTGCGCCTGGGCTGGACGCCCGTGGAGGGCAGCCGCGTCGAGGGCACGCTGCGCTACCGCCAGAACCGCTTCGACCTGGACAGCGTGCCGCGCGACGACCCGAACTTCACGGGCGATGACCGGCGCTTCATGGGCCAGCTCCGCGCCGAGACGCGGCTGCTGGACGGGCTCTGGACCACGGGCTTCCGCGTGGCCTTCACCCAGGACCGCCGCGCCTATGTGAACCTGCCCGACGCGCGCAGCACCGCCTCCACCCGCGACTATTACCGGGGCGAGCGGCTGGGCTTCGACTGGGGCAACACGCTGCGCCTGCCGGGGCTGGGCTTCGCCACCGACGGCGCGCTGAATTTCGGCGTGACCCATGCGCGCGAGGAGGTGTTCAGCCTGGCCGGCAACACCCCCTTCCAGACGCGCGTGAATGCCGCCCAGGACAGCACGGCCGGCCACATCGCCCTGCAATACCGGCTGTGGAACCGGATGGACGTGACGGCCGGGCTGCGCCACGATGCGGTGGGCAGCTTCACCGGCGCCACCACCTGGCGCGCCGGCCTGGTCTATCACGTGCCGGAGCTGGGGGCGCGGCTGCGCGCCTCGGGCGGCAGCGGCTTCAACGCGCCCTCGCTGTTCCAGCGCTTCGGCACCATCGGCACCACCTTCCGCGGCAACCCGAACCTGCGGCCCGAGCGCAGCCTGGGCTATGAGCTGGGGGGTGAGCTCGACCTGCCGCTCTTTGGCCGGGCGGATTTCGCCACGCTGGGCGCCACCTGGTTCCAGTCCCGCGTGCGGGACCTCATCATCTTCCAGGGGACGAGCGTCGCCAATGTGGACCGCGCGAACCTTCAGGGCGTGGAGCTGACGCTGGCGGTGCGGCCCGCGCCCTGGCTCTCGGCCGAGCTGGGCTGGACCATCACGGACGCCACCGATGCCCGCACCCGCCGCCCGCTGCCCCGCCGGCCGGAGCATGTGATCAGCGCCACCGCGCGCCTGACGCCGCTGCCGGGGCTGGTCATCGCGCCGCAGCTGCAATTCACCGGCCGCTCGCCCGAGGGCGCCTTCGCGAGCTACCGCGACGACGGCACCGCCTTCACCACGGAGCGGCGGAACAAGACGGGCACGCTGTTCAACATCACCGCCAGCTATGTGGTGCGCGAGGGCATCACCGCCTTCGTGGAGGGCCGCAACCTGGGCAATTCCCGGTGGGAGCCGGTGAACGGCTTCCAGACGCCCGGGCGCAGCCTGCTGGTGGGCACGCGCTTCGGCTTCTGAGGCGGAGGGGGCGGCGGGCGCGGATCTGCCCGCCGCCGAAATTTTACCAATAAGTAAAAATGTGAATGAAAAATTACTTTCCATGGAAACCTGAGATGGTATGTCACGCCCCCTGCGGCCAGAAGGGCGATGATGATGTGGTGGCAAGCCTTGGTGCGGCGCGTCCTGCCCGCGGAACGCGGCGCCTCGGCGCGGGCCTCGGCCGGCCCGCGCTATCCGGATGCGGTCTATCGCGGCGGCCGCGCCGAGGCGGGGGGCTTTCGTGACACGGGCGGCCGCCCTGGGCCGGCCTTGCGGGAGAGCGGCGCGCTTTCGCGCGAACTCCCCCGCCAGCCCGACGGGACCCCGTCCGACGCGGCCGTGCTCCCCTTCGCCAGCACCGGCCCGCACGGCCACCGCGCCCGCATGCGGGACAAGCTGCTGACGCGCGGCCCCGACGCCCTGGCCGATTACGAATTGCTGGAGATGCTGCTTTTCCTCGCCATGCCCAAGGGCGACACCAAGCCGCTGGCCAAGGCGCTGATCAACCGCTTCGGCAGCTTCGCCCAGGTGCTGGCCGCCCCGCAGCAGGCGCTGATGGACGCGCGCGGCCTGGGCCCGCACAGCGTGGCGGCGCTGAAGCTGGTGCAGGCCTCGGCCCTGCGGATGGCGCGCGCCGAGGTGATGGACGCGCCCGTGCTGAACAAGTGGGACCTGCTGATGGATTACCTGAAGCTGGTCATGGCGCGGGAGAAGACCGAGCAGTTCCGCATCCTGTTCCTGGACAGCAAGAACCGGCTGATCGCGGATGAGGCCCAGGCGCGCGGCACGGTGAACCACACGCCCGTCTATCCGCGCGAGGTGGTGAAGCGCGCGCTGGAACTGCACGCCACCGCGCTGATCCTGGTGCACAACCACCCCAGCGGCGACCCCACCCCCTCGCGCGCCGACATCGAGATGACGCGCGAGGTGAAGGCGGCGGGCGAGATCCTCTCCATCGCCGTGCATGACCACCTGATCATCGGCAATGGCGAGGTGTTGAGCTTCCGCCGCGAGGGCCTGTTGTAGGGCGACGCCACGCGGCTGATTCACGCCTTCGGCGATCAGTCGCTAGAGCATGCTGCGTTCACGCAGCCTGTTCCAACCTTTGGTGAGAGCGGGATTCAGCGTTCTCGGTGATTCCACCTCAACGCATCCCGCTCTAACCCCGCCCCGGCACCCAGGCCACGTCCCGCGCGCCATTGTCGTTGCAGCGCCGCGCCAGCACAAACAGATGGTCCGAGAGGCGGTTGAGGTAGCGCACCGCCTCGGCGTTCACCTCCTCCGCGGCGGCCAGCGCCACCACCAGGCGTTCGGCGCGGCGGGCCACGGTGCGGGCCAGATGCGCGTGCGCGGCGGCGGCGCTTCCGCCGGGCAGCACGAAGCTGCGCAGCGGCGGAATATGCGCGTTCATGGCCGCCACCTCCTGTTCGAGGCGCAGGCATTGCGCGGCGGTCACGCGCAGCCGCCCGCCCGCGGCGCCCGGCACGCAGAGATCGGCGCCCAGGTCGAACAGGTCGTTCTGGATGCGCGCCACCATCGCATCGGCTTCGGCGTCGAGGTACAGGCGAAGAATGCCCAGCACGGCGTTCACCTCGTCCACCGTGCCATAGGCCTCGACGCGCAGCGCGTCCTTCCGCACCCGGCTGCCATCGCCGAGCGAGGTCTCGCCCCCATCGCCGCCCCGGGTCGTGATCACGTCCAGCCGCACCATCTGCCTTGCCCCTAATCCAGTCGGAACCGCACCGTGCTGCGCAGCTGGGCCTCCACCGGCCGCCCGGCATCGAGGGCCGGGCGGAAGCGCCAGTTCAGCACCGCGCGCCGCGCCGCCGCGTCCAACATGGGATGGCCGGAGCTTTGCGCCACCTCGGCCCCCACCACGCGGCCCTCGGCATCCACCCGCAGATCCAGCACCACGGCGCCCTGCTGGCCGCGCTGGCGGGCCATCTCGGGATAGGCGGGGCCGGCATTGCGGAAGCCGGCATCGGGGCGGGGCGGGGCGGTGGGGCCTGCGGGCGCGCCCAGCGAGGTGGCGGCGGGCGCGCCGGTGGCGGGGCCGCTGACCTGCGTGGGCGTGGGTGTGGGCGGCGCGGCGCTCGGCGCGGCGGCGCGGCGCGGCGCTGGCCGTGGGGCAGGGCGGGGGGCCGGTGCCTGGGCGACGGGCGCCGGTGCGGGCTCGGACTCCGCTTGCGGCGCCTCGGCCAGGGCGGCCGGCGGAGGCGGCAGGGCCGGCGCCGCGATCTCCGCCGGGGAATCGGCGGGCGGCGGCGGGGCGGCCGTGACCGGGCTTTCGGCCACAGGCGGCGGCGGGGCCGGCGGCGCCGCCAGGGCCATGGGCGTGGGCGGCAGCTGCGCCAGGGGCGGCGGGCCGGGCGGCGGTGGCGGCGCCACGATGGCCGGCGGCGCCGGCAGGGGCGGTTCCGGCGCGCCTTCGCCCGCCTCGCCCGGCGCGGCCTCGGCCCAGACCACCTCCATGCCCGCAGGCGCCTCGGGCTCGGGCCGGGGCGTGGGCACCAGCACCCAGCCGACAACCGCCAGCGCCAGCCCATGCGCGGCCAGGCTGGCGGGCAGGCCCCAGCCGCTGGGCGCGGGGCCGGGCGGCCGGCGCCAGGTCACAGCACCACCACGCCCCGGTGCTTGGCCTTGCCCTCGGGCTCGACATGGATGGTGATGGTGGCCTCGCCCAGCTCGGCGCGCAGCGCGGCCTCGATGCGGTCGCAGATGATGTGCGCGTCTTCCACCGGCATGGCGCCGGGGACGACCAGGTGGAATTCCACGAAGGCGATGCGCCCGGCGCGGCGGGCGCGGATGTCATGCGCCTCGATCGCGCCCTCGGCGGCGCGGGCCAGCACCTCGCGGATGCGCGTCATGGTCTCGGGGGCATGGCCTCGTCCATCAGGCCGCCCACGCTCTCGCGCATCAGCCGCACGCCGCTGAAGAGGATGTTCACGGCCGTCACGGCGGCCAGCAGCGGGTCGAGCCAGAGCAGCCCCGTCGCCATGGCCAGCGTCAACCCCGCGATGGCGCCGGTCGAGGTCACCACATCCGCCAGCAGATGCCGCGCATCGGCCACCAGCGCCGGGGATTGCAGGGCGCGGCCGCGGCGGAACAGCACCCAGCTCCAGCCCGCGTTGATGGCGGTGGCCAGCACCGCCACCGCCACCGCGGCCAGGGGCAGTTCGGGCGTGCGGGGGTTGACCCAGCTCGACCACGCCTCGTTCAGGATGATGAAGGCCGCGACCAGGATCAGCGCCCCCTCCAGCACGGCCGAGAAATACTCGGCCTTGTGGTGGCCATAGGGGTGGTTGGCATCGGCCGGCATCGAGGCGTAGCGGATGGCCACCAGCGCGGCGCCGGCCGCGGCCACGTTCACCACGCTTTCCAGCGCATCGGCGAAGAGGGCCACGCTGCCCGTCATCCACCAGGCCACGGTCTTGAGGCCGAGCACGGTCAGGGCGACGGCCACGCTGGTGGCGGCCAGGGTCTCGGCGCGTTGCAAGCTCTTCCTCACATTGGCGGGAGGGGAAGGTCTAGCCTCCCCGGCGCCGGTGACGGAACCCTGAATGGCGCGGGGCCGCCCCGCCTTTTCAGCCCGGCAGGCTGCGGTCGCCCTCGCCCAGGGCGCGCTGCATGGTGACCACATCCACCCATTGGCCGAACTTCAGCCCCACCGCGCGCATCAGCCCCACCTGCCGGAAGCCCAGGGCCGCGTGCAGGCCGATGGAGCCCACATTCTCGCTGTCGCCGATGACCGCGATCATCTGGCGGAAGCCCAGCGCCTCGGCGCGGGCCAGCAGGGCCTGGACCAGCGCCTTGCCCACGCCCATGCCGCGTTGGTCGTCGCGGACATAGATGCTGTCCTCGGCGGTGAAGCGATAGGCGCTGCGGTCGCGGAAGGGGGCGAAATAGCCATAGCCCACCACGCCGCCATCCTGTTCGGCCACCAGCCAGGCGCAGCCGCCCTTCTGCACCTTGGCCAAGCGCTGGCCCATCTCGGCCTCGCCGGGCGGCGTCTCCTCGAAGGTGCCCGTGCCGGTCAGCACATGGTGGGCGTAGATGGCGGTGATGCCGGGCAGGTCGGCCGGGGTTGCGTCGCGCAGGATCATGCGGCCTCTCCCATCATGGCGGAAACGCGGGCGGCCAGCGCCAGCAGCGCACGGTCCCGCCCCGGGGCGGCCACGAGCGAGAGGCCGACCGGCGCCCCCTCCACCCGACCGGCGGGCAGCGACACCTCGCAGAGCGAGGCGAGGCCCGAGATGGCGGTGACGCGCATCGTGATCTCCCGCAGCGTGTTCTGCTCCGGCTGGCCGGCGGTCAGCTTCGGCGCGGGCACGGGGCTGGTGGGGTAGGCCAGCACGGCGCCGCCACCCAGCAGCGCGCCCAGGCGGCGCTTGAAGACGCGGCGGAAGGCACGGGCGGCGGCGGCCTTGGCAGGGTCCATGTCGCGCGCGGCGGCGAAGCGCTCGCCCACGCCGGGGCCGAATTTCGGGCTGTGGGCCGTGATCCAGTTGCCCAGCGTGGCCCAGGCCTCCTGCGCCTGCATGCAGCGGAAATGCTCGGCCACCACGGGCAGCCCCTCGGGCGCGATACGGATGTTCAGGGCGGTTCCGGCCACGCGCTCCAGCGCGGACATGGCGGGGGCCATGGCGGCGGCGGTGGCGGGGTCGGCGTTGATCCAGGCCTCCTCCACCTTCAGCACGGGGCCGAGCGCGCCACCCGCGCTGTCGGCGGGCAGCAGGACATCGCCCACCTTTTCCATGATGGCGGCGTCACGCGCGAACCAGCCGCAGGTGTCGAAGGAGGGGCCGAGCCCCGCCGCCCCCGTCAGCGCCACCGCGCCCCAGGAGGGCCGCAGGCCGAAGACGCCGCAATAGCTGGCCGGGATGCGCACGCTGCCGCCCGTGTCGGTGCCCAGCGCGAAATCCACCAGCCCCGCCGCCACCGCGGCCGCCGAACCGCAGGAGGAGCCGCCCGGGAAACGGTCCGGCGCGTTGGGGTTCAGCGGCGTGCCGTGCCAGACATTCTCGCCCGTCAGCCCATAGGCGAGTTCGACGGTCTTGGTCTTGCCCAGCAGGGCGCCGCCGGCCTCCAGCAGCGCCAGCACGGCGGGCGCGGTGGCGGCGGCGGGCGGCTGGGTGCGCGCCCAGTCCGGGTTGCCATAGGTGGTGACATGGCCCGCGAGGTCGAAGAGGTCCTTGATGGCGAAGCTGAGCCCGTCCAGCACGCCGGAGCCCGTGGGGGCGGCGGTGGCGGGCTCGCCCGGAACAAAGGCGTGGACGGGGTCTGGCGACGCCATGGCGGTGAAACTCCCGGGAAAACCGGAGTTCATCCTAGGAGTTGTCGTGGTCCATGAAAAGCCAAGCGGAATGAAGGGGCTTTATGCCCCCCGCAGGCTCCGCTTCGGCCGTCCCTGGGCGTCCCAGTTGGAATCATCCAGCCAGGCCTCGATGGCGGCGCGCTGGGCGGGCCATTCCTCCTCCAGAATGGAGAACCAGGCCGTGTCCCGCCGCCGCCCCTTGGTGACCTGCACGGCGCGCAGCGTGCCCTCATAGGTGAAGCCATAGCGCGCGGCGGCGGCGCGGGAGGGCGCGTTCAGCGCGTTGCACTTCCAGGTGAGGCGCCGGTAGCCGAGGTCGTCCATCGCGTGGCGCATCAGCAGGAACACCGCCTCGGTGGCCGCGCGGCTGCGCTGCATGCGGGGGCTGAACCAGATATGGCCGATCTCGATATGGGCGTTGGCCGGCTGGATCTCCATCAGCGTCAGCCAGCCATCCACCGTGCCGCTGCGGTGGGGGCGCACCGCGAAGGCCATGGGGTCATGGGTGGTGGCGAAATGGCCCACGAAGGTCCGCATGGCGGCCTCATCGGCGAAGGGGCCATAGCCCATATAGGCCCAGGAGGCGCCCTCCTGGTCGCTTTGCGCCGCGCGCCAGAGGTCGGCGGCGTGGCGCACATGCAGCGGCTCCAGGTCCACGCTGCGCCCCTTGTGCGGAATGCGCGCGGGCAGGGGGCGGGGGGTGGCGTCCACGCGCGGCCCGACGGGCGGGGTGGATTCGGGGTCGGCCGGGGGATGAACCCGGGCGGTTGGAAATCGGGCATGCCGGCAGTCTTGTCCCGCCCTTGCGCGGGCGCAAGGCGGCCATGCATCGCTTGGTTGCAACTTGCGCCGCACCCGCCTCACCGCCAATACAGGCGCACCCTCCCGCGCAGAGTGCCCGCTTGATGAATGATGCTCCCGCCCCCGCCTTGGTCGCCCCCAAGGGCTACAACCTGGAAGAAGTGACCTGGGTCCATCACTGGACCGACAGCCTCTTCTCCTTCCGCTGCACGCGCAGCCCGGCGCTGCGCTTCACCTCCGGGCAATTCGCCATGATCGGCCTGGTGGTGGAGGGCAAGCCGCTGGTGCGCGCCTATTCCATGGTCAGCCCCGCCTGGGAGGAGCATCTGGAATTCCTCTCCATCAAGGTGGCGAACGGGCCGCTCACCTCGCGGCTGCAGCACATCAAGGTGGGGGAACATGTGCTGATCGGGCAGAAGCCGGTGGGCACGCTCATCACCGACAACCTGCTGCCCGGCCGGAACCTCTGGATGCTGGCCACCGGCACCGGCCTCGCCCCCTTCATGTCCCTGCTGCGCGACCCGGAGGTCTATGACCGGTATGAGCGCGTCATCATCGCCCACACGGTGCGCGAGGTGGCCGAGCTCGCCTACCGCGACTACCTGACGCACGAGCTGCCCCAGCATGAATTGCTGGGCGAGATGGTGCGCGAGAAGATGATCTACATGCCCGCCGTGACGCGCGAGGCCTTCCCCATCCAGGGCCGCATCACCACCCGCCTCGAAGCCGGCACGGCCGAGCGGGATGCGGGCGTGGCGACGCTCGACCCCGCCCATGACCGCGTGATGATCTGCGGCAGCGAGGCCATGAACGCCGATTGCAAGACGCTGCTGGAAGCCCGTGGCTTCACCGAGGGCAACAACTCCGAACCCGGCACCTATGTGCTGGAAAAGGCTTTCGTGACGAAATGAACCAAGGGTTCGGGGGCGCCGGAGGATTACAACCCGGATAGTTACTCATTGCCTCAGTCCCAATTCTGGTTACTTTGTGGCGGATGACGACCACATCGCGCCCCCCGTCGGCCATTCCCGGGCCGACGGATGTTTTCCCGCGCGCGGCTCTCCTCCTGGACATGGATGGCACGCTGCTCGACCTCGCCCCCCGCCCGGATGAGGTGGTGGTGGCGCCAGGGCTGCTCGACCATCTGGCGCGGCTGCACGCCGCGCTGGGCGGCGCGGTGGCGGTGGTGACGGGGCGGCGGCTGGATGATGTGGACCGCATCCTGCACCCGCTGCGCCTGCCGGCGGCGGCCGAGCACGGGGCCATCCTGCGCCCCATCCCCGACGCGCCGCCGCGCCAGGGGCTGCTGAAGCCGGCGCCGGCCGCATGGCGCCAGGCCGCCGAGGCCTTCGTCGCCGCCCATCCCGGCACGCTGCTGGAACCCAAATCGGCCGGCTTCGTGCTGCATTACCGCCTGGCGCCCGACCGGGGCGCGGAGGCCCATGCGCTGATGCGCGGCTTCGCGGATTCCGGCCAGGGCTTTGATCTGCTCCGCGCCGACCATGCCTGGGAATTGCGCCCGGGCGGCGTCCACAAGGGCGTGGGCGTGCGGGCGCTGATGGCCGAACCCCCCTTCGCCGGCCGCTTTCCCATCTTCGTGGGCGACGACGTGACGGATGAGGACGGCATCGCCGCCGCCGTGGCCCTGGGCGGCCAGGGCTTCCTGGTGCCCGACAGCTTCGGCACGCCGGCCGGCGTGCGCGCCTGGATCGCCTCCCTGGCCGAACACGCCCATGCCCCGGCACCCTGAGGTGGTGGGGCCGCCCGACCGGCCCCCCCAGCCGCTGGACCTGGCCGCCGTGGGCAATGGCACGGTGGCGGCGCTGATCTCCCCCGCCGGCGCGGTGAACTGGATGTGCTGGCCGCGGCTGGATGGCGACCCGGTCTTCAGCGCCCTGGTGGATGGCGACCATTCGGAGCGCGGCTTCACCGACATCCTGGTCACGGGCTTCGCCCACAGCCGGCAGCGCTACTGCCGCAACTCCGCCGTGCTGGAGACGGAAATCACGGACAGCCAGGGCAACGCCCTGCTCATCACCGACCACATGCCGCGCCTGCGCCGCTTCGGCCGCATGTTCCGCCCGCCCATGCTGGTGCGGCGGATCGAATTGCTGCGCGGCCGCCCGCGCATCCGGCTCCGGGTGCGGCCCTGCTTCGGCTGGGGGCAGGAAAGCCCGCGCGGCCGGGCGGGGTCCAACCACATCAGCTATGTGGGCAGCGGCGAGGCCATGCGCCTGTCCACCGACGCGCCGCTGGGCTTCATCCTGAGCGAGACGGAATTCGCCCTCGACCGCCCCATCGCCATGATGTTCGGCCCGGATGAGACGGTGAACGGCATGGTCGCCCGCGTCGCCCAGGAATTCGAGGAGGAGACGCAGGCCTATTGGGAGGATTGGGTGCGCGGCCTCTCACTCCCCTTCGAGTGGCAGGACGAGGTGATCCGCGCGGCCATCACCCTCAAGCTCTGCGCCCATGACGACACGGGCGGGATCCTGGCGGCGCTCACCACCTCCATCCCCGAGGCCGAGCACACGCAGCGCAACTGGGACTACCGCTTCTGCTGGCTGCGCGACGCCTATTTCACAGTGATGGCGCTGAACCGCCTGGGTGCGACCCGCACCATGGAGCACTACATCGGCTACATCACCAATGCGGTGCTGGAGCAGACGGGCATGCTGCGCCCCGTCTATCCGCTGGTGCCCAATGATTCCATTGACGAATGGGAAGCCACCGCGCTCAAGGGCTTCATGGGCCATGCGCCGGTGCGCGTGGGCAATGCCGCGGCGCTGCAAGTCCAGAATGATGTCTGGGGCGCGGTGGTCATGGCCGCCGCCATGCTCTTCTTCGACCACCGCCTGCCCGAACCGGCGGGCGAGGCGCTCTACCGCCGCCTGGTGCCGCTGGGCGTGGCCGCCGAGGCCGCGGCTCTCACCGCCGATGCCGGCATCTGGGAATACCGGGGGCGGGAGCGCATCCACACCTTCTCCGCCGCCATGTGCTGGGCGGCGGTGGACCGCCTTGGGCGCATCGCCGCCCATCTGGGCCTGGTCGAGGAGGCCGCCGACTGGCAGGCCCGCGCCGCCACGCTGAAGGAGGCCATTCTCGAAGGCGCCTGGAACGAGGAGGCGGGCAGCCTGCAGGAGGTGTTCGGCGGCCATGGCCTCGACGCCGCCCTGTTGCTGCTGCCCGAGATCGGCCTGCTGCCCCCCACCGACCCGCGCTTCGTCGCCACCGTGGAAGCCATCGAGCGCGACCTGATGCGCGACGGGATGCTGCTGCGCTACTCGGCGGCCGATGATTTCGGCGTGCCGGAAACGGCCTTCATCGTCTGCTCCTTCTGGCTGGTGGACGCCTTGGCCGCAATCGGGCGGAAAGATGACGCGCGGTCACTTTTTGAACGCATCCTTTCCCTGCGGAACCACGTTGGATTGCTGCCGGAGGATGTGGACCCACGAACCGGGCAGCTCTGGGGAAATTTCCCGCAGAGCTACTCGCAGGTGGGCCTCGTGCTGTCGGCCATGCGGCTCTCACGGAGCTGGGAGGAGGGGTTTTGGCGCGCCTGGTGATTGTTTCCAATCGGGTTCCCCCGCTGCGGGCCACCTCGGCCGTGGCCGGCGGCCTGGCCGTGGCACTGGAAGAGGCGGTGCGGCGGCGGGAGATGCTGTGGTTCGGCTGGTCGGGCGAGACCTCCGCCAGCACCGAACCCAAGGTCACCTCGCGCGGGCAGCGGACCCAGGCGGTGATCGACCTGACGGCCCAGGAACACCGCCTCTATTACGGGGGCTATTGCAACGGCACGCTCTGGCCCCTGCTGCACTACCGCTTCGGCCTGGCCGAGTTTCGCCGCGAGGAGGAGGAGGCCTGGCGCGCGGTGAACGACCGCTTCGCCGAGGCGCTCTGGCCCCTGCTGCGCGAGGATGACGTCATCTGGGTGCATGACTTCCACCTCTTCCCGCTGGCCGCGAAACTGCGCGCGATGGGGGCGAAGCAGCGCATCGGCTTCTTCCTGCACGTGCCCTTCCCGCCACCCGGCCTCTTCGCCGCCCTGCCCCGCGGCGAGGCGCTGCTGCGCGACCTGGACGGCTATGACCTGATCGGCATGCAGACGCCCGACGACGCCGAGAACCTGCGCGACGCGCTGCGCCAGCAGGGGGTGAACACGCCCGTCGGCGCCTATCCGGTGGGCATTGACGCGGAGGCCTTCGGCAAGGCCGCCGAGAAGGCCGAGGCGCGCCGCGACGTGCAGCGCTTCCAGGAGAGCCTGAGCGGAAGGCGCCTGATCTTCGGTGTGGACCGGCTGGACTACACCAAGGGCCTGCCCCAGCGCCTGGAAGGCTATGCCGACCTGCTGAAGCGCTTTCCCCAGCACCGCGGCAAGATCACCTTCCTCCAGGTCGCCCCCGTCTCGCGCGGGGAGGTGAAGCATTACCGCCTGCTGCGGCGCGAGCTGGACGAGGCGGTGGGCCGCATCAACGGCGAATTCGCCGAGGTGGACTGGGTGCCCCTGCGCTGGACCACCCGGCCCATCCAGCGCAGCGTGTTGGCAGGCTTCCTCCGGATTGCCCGGGTGGCGCTGGTGACGCCGCTGCGGGACGGCATGAACCTGGTGGCGAAGGAATTCGTCTCGGCCCAGCCGCCCGAGGATCCGGGCGTGCTGGTGCTGTCGCGTTTCGCGGGGGCCGCGCGGGAGATGCACGGCGCGCTGCTGGTGAACCCCAACGACCCGGACGAGATCGCCGAGGCGTTGGACCAGGCGCTGTCCATGCCGCTCTCCGAACGGCGGCAGCGCTGGCGCCAGGATTACGACCTGCTGCAAGAGGCGGGGTCCAGCACCTGGTCGCGCGACTTCCTGACCGATCTGACGGCCGCGCGCGCCGAGCGGTGATATCGCCCGGCGCGGGAAGGGGTTAGCTTTCGTCCCCGTCACCCAGGGAGGACGCGACACATGATCGTCGAGGAAAGAATCTACACCGTGCAGCCGGCCACCGCGCCGCTCTACATCGCGGCCTATGAGGCCGAGGGCATGCCCATCCAGAAGCGCATCCTGGGCCGCATGGTGGGCTACTACACGACGGAATTCGGCCCGCTGAACCAGGTGATCCACCTCTGGGCCTATGACTCCCTCGCCGAGCGAACCGAGAGGCGCGCCAGGCTGTTCCAGGACCAGGGCTGGCTGGACTACCTGAAGAAGGTGCGGCCCTACATCGTCAGCCAGGAAAGCAAGCTGCTGATGCCCGCGCCATTCCTGAAGGTGAAATGGCAGGATTGAACAAGGGCCGCGCGCCTTGACAGCATTGCTGCGCCGCCATAATCCACCCTCGCCTTCCAGGGGTGAACCGCCGGAGGGAGCCATTGTGGACGATCGGGAAGCCTTCGCGAAACGACTGGCGGATGCCCGGGCCAAGAGAGGCCTGGACAAGCCGGAGCGCGGAAAACGGGCCCTTCCGTCGAGCACCTGGGGCGTGGGCCTGCGGGCCGGTGTCGAGGTGGTTTCCGCGCTGATCGTCGGCGTGGTGATCGGCCTTGGACTGGACCGGTGGCTCGGGACCGCCCCCTGGCTCTTTCTGCTGTTCTTCGTGCTGGGGGCCGCCGCGGGGGTGTCGAACGTGTATCGGCTGTTCGCCCCCCGGACCGGTGTTCGCAAGGACTAGGCCAGGAGAGGTTCCCGGTGGCGGCAGAAGGCAATGCGATCGACGCACTCGGGCAGTTCGTGCTGTACCCGGCGCTCGGCCAGGTGGGCTCCGCCGTGGGCTTCACCAACTCCAACCTCTACATGGTCTTCGCCGGCGTCCTGATCGTGGCGCTGATGGTCTATGGCATGCGCGAGGCCGCGATGGTGCCGGGCCGCATGCAGGGCCTGGCCGAAAGCGCCTACGGCTTCATTGATGACATGGTGGTGGCGCAGGTGGGTGAGGAAGGTCGTCGCTTCTTCCCCTTCGTGTTCACCCTGTTCATGTTCATCCTGTTCGGGAACATGCTGGGCCTGTTCCCCTACGCCTTCACCTTCACCTCGCACATCACGGTCACCTTCGCGCTGGCCGCGACCGTCTTCGTGCTGGTCACGGCCGTCGCCATCGCGCTGCACGGCCGCAAGTTCTTCGGCTATTTCATGCCGGAAGGCGCGCCCATGTGGCTCGCGCCCATCATCATTCCGGTCGAGATCGTCTCCTACCTCTCGCGCCCCATCAGCCTATCCGTGCGTCTCTTCGCCAACATGATGGCGGGCCACGTGATGCTGAAGGTCTTCGCCACCTTCGTGGTGATGCTGGCGGGCCTGGGCACGGTGGGTCCGGTCCTGTCCCTCATGCCGCTGGCGCTGAACATCGCGCTGGTCGCCTTCGAAGTGCTGGTCGCGTTCCTGCAGGCATATGTCTTCGCCATCCTGACCTGCATCTACCTGCACGACGCGGTGCATCTGCACTGACGCAGACGCCGAACCTTCAACTTTCCTCGCAAACCTAAGGATCGAGATCATGGAAATTGTTCTGGCTGCGAAGGCGATCGGCGCCGGCATCGCCGTGCTGGCTCTCTTCGGTGTGGGCCTCGCCATGGGCAACATCTTCTCCACCCTCATCAGCAGCGTGGCCCGCAACCCGGCCGCCCGCGACACCGTCTTCCCGATCGGCATTCTGGGCTTCGCGCTGACGGAAGCGGTGGCGCTGTTCGCCCTGCTGATCGCCTTCCTCATCCTCTTCACCTGATCCGGCGGGGAGGGGGCCATCCGGCCCCCTTTCCACCTTCAGGGCGGGGCGGCGCCGCGAGGCACCCCACCCCGCGACCCGGCAGAGGCTGAAGGCCAAGGCGCGAGCCCTGGCCTTCAGGACAGCAGGACAAGGCCATGCCCCAGCTCGATTTCGCCAACCCGTTGATGACGACCACGCTGCTGTGGCTGTTCCTCATCTTCGGCGCCCTCTATTTCGCGCTGAAGTCCTACGCGCTGCCGCGCGTGGCGACCGTGCTGGAGAACCGCGCCGCGCGCATCCGCGCCGACCTGGACGCCGCGCAGGCCGCGCAGCGCGAGGGTGAGGCCGCCCTGGCCGAGCTGCGCGCCGCCACCGCCGCGGCCCGCGCCGAGGCCCAGGCCACCGTCGCCGCCGCCATGGCCGAGGCCCAGGCCAAGGCCAGCGCCCAGGCCGAAGCCATCAATGCCCGCCTCGCCGCCCAGGTGGACGAGGCCGAGGCCCGCGTCCGCGCCGCCCGCGACGCCGCCATGGGCGCGCTGCGCGAGGTGGCGGGCAGCACCGCCCAGGCCATGCTGGCGCGGCTGGGCGTTTCCGCCCCCGCGCGCACCGTCACCGCCGCCGTGGACCGCGCGGCCAAGCAGGGGGCGCGCTGATGTTCGCCGATCCGAAATTCTGGGTTGCCGCCAGCTTCATCCTCTTCGTCGTGCTCGTCGGGAAGATGGGCTGGACCAAGATCACGGAGATGCTGGACGCCCGCACCGCCCGCATCCGTGAGGAGCTGGAGGAGGCGCAGCGCCTGCGCGCCGAGGCCCAGGCCATGATGACCCGCGCCGAGGCCGAGCGCGCCGCCGCCATCGCGGAGGCCGGGGAGCTGGTCGCCCGCGCCAAGCAGGAGGCCGAGCGCCTGGCCGCCGCCATGGCCGCCGAGGCCGAGGCGGCCGCCCGCCGGCGCGAGCGCATGGCGATGGACCGCATCGCTGCCGCCGAGGCCGGCGCCATCGCCGAGGTCCGCAACGCCGCGGCCGACCTCGCCGCCGTCGCGGTGCGCGAGGTGATCGCTTCCAAGCATGATGCCGCGGCCGATGCCGCCATGCTCGACAAGACCATCGCGAACCTGCCGACGGTGTTCCGCGCGGCCTGAAGCCGGCTTCATCCTGACGAAGGGCGCGCCTCCCGCACGGGGGGCGCGCCCTTTGTGTTTCAGGCGGCCTCAGCCCAGCGCGCTTCCTGCATCTCCACCGCCAGCACGCCCACCACCTGGCCGAGATTGCCGGCGATGAGGTGCAGCACGCCCGAGTCCGGCGCGTGCAGGGTGAAGGTCACGCGCATCTCCTCGCCCTGGCGTTCGGCCAGCATGTGGTCGGGCGTCAGGTCACGCTTGGCGAAGGGCTGGAGCAGGCGCGGCAGCAGCCCGGGTTCGGGCAGGGCCAGCACGGCGAAGGTCACGGAATCGGTCATAGTGGAGTTCCTGGAAGCGGTGGCGAAGCGGGCCCGACCGAAGGACCACGCCGCCCCATGCGGCGCGGATCAACCGGCCGGGGGCGTAATTCGCAGCGTGCGCGTCATCCAGGACATGGGTGGAAGATAGGCCGTGCGGGTCAGCGCAGCAAGACGGGCAGGAGCGCGTCCAGCCGCACCCTTCCCTCGATGGTGGCGACGAGGCGGCCGCCCACCCATTCCAGATAGTTTTCTTCCAGCAGGGCGGTCAGCATCGCCGCGTCCACGATCTGCGCGAAAGCGAGGCCCGCGCGGGCTTCCACGCGGGCGGGGTCCACGCCTTCGGCCAGGCGCAGCCCCATCAGCATGGCCTCGCGCCCGCGTTCGGCGGGGGTCAGGGTTGTGGATTCGACGGCGCCGTGCCCGTGCTGCTCGACGCGGCTGGCCCATTCCTCGGGGGCGCGGTGGCGGCGGGTGGCGAGCATCTCGCCCCCTGCCAGCACGCGCTGGTGGGCACCCGGCCCGATGCCGAGATAGTCGCCATAGCGCCAATAGGCGAGGTTGTGGCGGCTCTCGGCGCCCGGCTTCGCGTAGTTGCTGACCTCATAGGGCAGGAGGCCGTGGCGCGCGGCTTCCTCGGCCGTGGCCTCATACATGCGGGCCGCGTCGTCCTCGGCGGGCAGGGCGAAGGCGCCGCGGGCATATTCGGTGAAGAAGCGCGTCCCGGGCTCGATGGTGAGCTGGTAGAGGCTGAGGTGGTCCGCGGCCAATGCCAGGGCCTGCCGCAACTCCGCCCGCCAGGCGGCTTCCTCCTGGCCGGGGCGGGCGTAGATCAGGTCGAAGGAGAGGCGGGGGAAGATGGCGCGCGCCTTCTCCAGCGCGGCCACGGCGTGCGGCGCGTCATGCTGGCGGCCGAGGAAGCGCAGCGCCTCCGCGTCCAGCGACTGCACGCCGAGGGAGGCGCGGTTCACCCCGGCTTGCGCGAAGGCGCGCAGCTTTTCGGTCTCCACGCTGGTGGGGTTGGCCTCCAGCGTCACTTCCATGTCCGGGGCCGCGTCGAACAGCGCGCGGGCGTCCTCGACCAGCGCCGCCACCGTTTCCGGCTCCATCAGCGAGGGCGTGCCGCCGCCGAAGAAGATGGAGGCCAGCGGGCGGCGACCCAGCCGCGCGGCCTCATGCGCCAATTCGCGGCGGAGCGCCGCGCGGAACCGCGCATGGTCCACACCGCCCTCGCGCACATGCGAATTGAAGTCGCAGTAGGGGCATTTGGACGCGCAGAAGGGCCAGTGGATGTAGAGGGCGAGGGGTTCCACGCCCTCCCCATACACGCCCGCCCGGTGCGGCGACAGGCCACCCGTCCCGCGCCATACTGCGACAATGCCCTGGCCCGAGACCCATCTGCTGCTCGCGGCCATCGGCGCCGCCTTCCTGGCCGGGCTGGCGCGGGGCTTTTCGGGCTTCGGCGCGGCGCTGATCTTCGTGCCGTTGGGCAGCGCCATCCTGGGGCCGCGCGTGGCGGCGCCGTTGCTGCTGGTGGTGGACCTGGTCATGGCCTCGCCCATGGTGCCGCGGGCCTGGCGTTTCGCGGCGCGGCGGGAGGTGGCGGTGATGGCACTCGGCGCCATGGCAGGGGTGCCCGCCGGCGCCTGGCTGCTGCTGCAACTGGATGCCGAGGCGCTGCGCTGGGGCATGTGCGCCATGGTGCTGGCCATGGTGGCGCTGCTGGCCTCCGGCTGGCGCTACCAGGGCGCGCCCTGGCCGCCGGCGACGCTGGCGGTGGGGGCGGTGTCGGGGCTGTTCTCGGGCGCGGCGCAGATGGGCGGGCCGCCGCTGGTCGCCTATTGGATGGGCGGCACCAATGACGCGGCGCGGGTGCGGGCAAACCTGGTGCTGACGGGCGCCATCGGCGGGGTGCTGAGTGCCGTGGCCTATCTGGCGGGTGGGCTGCTGGGGCTGGAGCTTCTGCTGCTCGCCGCCGCGCTGGGCCCGGGCTATGGGCTGGGGCTGTGGCTCGGCGGGCGGCTGTTCGGGTTGGCCAGCCAGCAGATGTTCCGGCGCATCTGCTTCGGCCTCATCCTGCTGGCGGCGGTGGTGGGGCTGCCGCTTTGGGACCGCTGAAGGTCAGCGGGTAGGGGCAGGCGGGTCCTGGCTGTAGTCGTAGAAGCCCTTGCCCGACTTCCGGCCGAGCCAACCGGCCTCCACATACTTCACCAGCAGCGGGCAGGGGCGATACTTGCTGTCCGACAGCCCGTCATACAGCACCTGCATGATGGACAGGCAGGTGTCCAACCCGATGAAATCCGCCAGTTCCAGCGGCCCCATCGGGTGGTTGGCGCCGAGCTTCATGGCGGTATCAATGGAGCGGATGTCGCCCACGCCCTCATAGAGGGCATAGACCGCCTCATTGATCATCGGCACCAGCATGCGGTTCACGATGAAGGCGGGGAAATCCTCGCTGGTGGCGGTCTGCTTGCCCAGCTTCTTGGCCAGGTTGTCCACGGCGCGGTAGGTCGGCTCATCGGTCGCGATGCCGCGGATGATCTCGACCAGCTTCATGACCGGCACGGGGTTCATGAAGTGCATGCCGATGAAGCGCTCGGGCCGGTCGGTGGCCGCGCCCAGGCGGGTGATGGAGATGCTGCTGGTGTTGGACGCCACCATCGCCGTGGGCTTGAGGTGCGGGCAGAGCGCCTTGAACACCTCGATCTTGATGGCTTCCTTCTCGGTCGCCGCCTCCACCACGAAGTCGGTGTCGGCGAAGAGCGCGTAGTCGGTGCCCGTGGTGATGCGGGCCAACGCCGCGTCCCGCTGCTCCTCGGTGATGAGCTTGCGGCCGAGTTGCCGTTCCATGTTGCGGGCGATGGTGGTCACGGCCTTGTCGAGCGCGGCCGGGTTGATGTCCACCACCGTCACCGGCAGGCCGGCCAGGGCGCAGACATGGGCGATGCCATTGCCCATCTGCCCGGCCCCCACGATGCCGACGCTCTGGATCTCGGGCACCGCGGCGGGGGCCTCGTTCGTGTCGGCGCGGGTGGCCAGCCGGAAGGACATGGGGGTCAGCCCTTCGCCAGCTCGGCCTGGAGTTCGGGGATGATCTTGAACAGGTCACCCACCAGGCCGTAATCGGCCACCTGGAAGATCGGCGCCTCCTCGTCCTTGTTGATGGCGACGATGACCTTGCTGTCCTTCATGCCGGCCAGGTGCTGGATGGCGCCCGAGATGCCGATGGCGATGTACAGCTCCGGCGCCACGATCTTGCCGGTCTGGCCCACCTGCATGTCGTTGGGCGCGTAGCCGGCATCCACCGCGGCGCGCGAGGCACCGACGGCGGCGCCCAGCTTGTCGGCCACGCCCTCGATCAGGTGGAAATTCTCGGCCGAGCCCATGGCGCGGCCGCCGGAGACGACCACGCGCGCGGCGGTCAGTTCCGGCCGCTCGCTCTTCTGCACCTCGGCGCCCAGGAAGCTGGACTGGCCAGGATCGGCGGCGGCGGCGACGTTCTCGACCGGGGCGGAACCGCCCGTGGCGGCCACCGGGTCGAAGCTGGCGGCGCGGATGGTCATGACCTTCTTCGCGTCGCTGGACTTCACGGTGGCCAGCGCGTTGCCGGCATAGATGGGACGGATGAAGGTGTCCGCATCCACCACGCCCGAGACGTCGCTGATGGGCTGCACGTCCAGCAGGGCGGCCACGCGCGGCATCACATTCTTGCCGGCGGCGGAGGCGGGGGCCATCAGATGGTCATAGGCGGGGGCGAGCTGGACCAGCAGCGCGGCCAGCGGCTCGGCCAGGCGGTGGGCGAGGGAGGCATCCTCGGCCAGCAGCACCTTGGCCACGCCCGGCAGGGCGGCGGCGGCGGGCGCGGCGCCGGCGGCGCCTTCACCGACCAGCAGCACATGCACCTCACCCAGCTTCTGGGCGGCGGCGAGGGTGGAGCGGGTGGGCTGCGAGACGGCCGAACCGTCGTGGTCGGCGAGAAGAAGGACGGCCATGGCTCAGATCACCTTCGCTTCGTTGCGCAGCTTCTCGACCAGTTCCTGCACGGAGGCCACGCGCGCGCCGGCCTGGCGCTTGGCGGGTTCCTCGACGCGCAGCACGGAGAGCCGCGGGGTCACGTCCACGCCGAGATCGGCGGGCTTGATGGTCTCGATGGGCTTCTTGCGCGCCTTCATGATGTTGGGCAGCGAGGCGTAGCGCGGCTCATTCAGGCGAAGGTCCGCGGTGACGACGGCGGGCAGCTTCAGCTTCACCGTCTCGAGCCCGCCATCCACCTCGCGCGTCACGGTGGCCGCGCCATCCGCGATCTCGACCTTGGAGGCGAAGGTGCCCTGGGGCCAGCCCATCAGCGCCGCCAGCATCTGGCCGGTGGCGTTCATGTCGTCGTCAATGGCCTGCTTGCCCATGACCACCAGGTCCGGGCTTTCCTTCGCGATCAGCGCCTTCAGCAGCTTGGCGACCGCAATCGGCTCCAGCACGCCATCATGCTCGACCAGGATGCCGCGGTCGGCGCCCATGGCCAGCGCGGTGCGGATCTGTTCCTGGGCGGCGGTGGGGCCGCAGGAGACGGCGATGATCTCGGTGGCGACGCCCTTTTCCTTGAGGCGCACGGCCTCCTCGACGGCGATCTCGTCGAAGGGGTTCATGGACATCTTGACGTTGGCGGTCTCGACGCCGGTGTTGTCCGCCTTCACGCGAACCTTGACGTTGTAGTCCACCACCCGCTTGACGGGAACGAGGAGCTTCATGGGGCGTGGCGCCTTCTTTTGCTGCACTGCCGTGATGTGGCGGCGACCCTAGCCACGGCGGGCAGACAGGGCAAGCGGGCCAGCCCGGTTTCCGGGCCCCCGCCTTACCATCTTACGATCTTACCATCTTACCCGTGCTGTGCCGGGGGCTACTGCTTCTTGTAGCGGGTGATTCACGCCTCCGGGCTGAAGCCCTACGGCGATCACACGCTACTGCTCCTTGTAGCGGTAGCCGATGCCGTAGAGCGTCTCGATCTGCGCGAATTCGTCATCCACGGCGCGGAACTTCTTCCGCACACGCTTCACATGGCTGTCAATCGTGCGGTCGTCCACATAAATGTTTTCGCCGTAAGCCGCATCAATGAGTTGGTCGCGGTTCTTCACAAGCCCGGGCCGCAGCGCCAGCGTCTTCACCAGCAGGAATTCCGTGACCGTCAGCTGGATGGGCTGGCCGCGCCAGAGGCAGGTGTGCTTCGTCTCGTCCAGCGTTAGGTCGCCGCGCACCAGGAGCCCGCCGGGCGGCTGGCCCGAGGCCTCGGCGCGGCTCGCGTCATTGCGGCGCAGCAGGGCGCGGATGCGTTCCAGCACCAGGCGCTGGCTGAAGGGCTTGGTGATGTAGTCATCGGCGCCGAGGCGCAGGCCCATCAGCTCATCCACCTCCTCATCCTTGGAGGTGAGGAAGATGACGGGCATGGCCGAGCGCGCGCGCAGCCGCTGCAGCAGCTCCATCCCGTCCATGCGGGGCATCTTGATGTCCAGCACCGCGAGGTCGGCGGGCTTGCCGAGCAGGCCTTGCAGGGCGCTCTCGCCATCGGTGTAGGTGCGGACGGTGTAGCCCTCCTGCTCCAGCGTCATGGAGAGCGAGGTGAGGATGTTCCGGTCGTCATCCACAAGGGCGATGGTTTGCGGCATGGGGGCCTCCTGTCCGCCACTTATAGGTGCGGATCATGGCGGAAGACAGGCTGGCCGGTGGCGTCAGCGCGGCTTGAGGGGCATCAGGATGTCCGTCAGCCATTCGGAAGGGGGCAGGGCGCGCGGGTCGTTGAGGTATTCCTCCATCATGGGCTGGTCCGCCGGCTCCTCGCCCGAGGCGGGCAGCCATTCGCCATAGAGCCGGTCATAGGCGGCCTCGATCTCCACATAGGGCCCCTGGAAGCGCAGCCGGGCGCAGCGCAGGGCGGGGGTGGCGATGATCTCCATGCCGGGGTCGGGCGGGGTGCCGGGCGGCACGGTCAGCGCCGCATGGGCGTGGAGTTCAGCGTCGGGCATGGAGGTCGGGTCGTCATGGTAGAGGCCGAAGGACCGCGCCTCCTCCCCCATCAGCCCGCGCGCGGCGGCCCAGGCGGTGAGGCGCGCGAAGACCGGCCCGATGGCGTCGTAGGAGCCGCGATGCGGCAGGGCGGCCAGGTGAAAGGCGGGCAGTTCCACGATATCCACCCGGTCCAGCATGTCCTCCTCCAGGCCGATCCCCGCGCGGGCGCGATAGGCGCCGGGCGGAATGCCATGCGCCTCGCGGAAGGCGCGGGTGAAGGCGGGAATGGAGGCATAGCCCGCCTCCCGCGCGATGCGCGCCATGGGCGCGTCGCTCTTGAGCAGGGCGGCGGCGGCGCGGGAAAGGCGCAGCCGGGCCAGGGTCTCCACCGGCGTTTCGCCCGCCAGCGCGCGATAGGCGCGGTGGAAATGATAGGGCGAGAAGGCGGCGACGGAGGCCAGCTCGTCCAGGCCGGGCGGCTGGTCCAGCCGCTCGGCCAAGTGGGACATGGCGCGCGCGATGCGCCGGGCGTGGTCGGTGAGGGTGAGGGTCTTGATGGGCATGGCGCGCTTCTACGCCATGCCCGGTTGACCGGGGTTGCGAAGTTCAGTGCCCGGCGAGGATGGCGTCGCTGATTTTCTCCGCACTCATCAGCGTCGGGAAATTGGTGTTCGCGCAGGGCACCACCGGGAAGATGGACGCATCCACCACCCTCAGCCCCTCGATGCCCTTCACCCGGCCCGTGCTGTCCACCACGCTCATCGGGTCCTCCTCCCGCCCCATCCGGCAGGAGCAGGAGGCATGCCAGATGCCGATGGTGGCCTTGCGGATGAAGGCCTCCAGCGCCGTGTCGTCGGTCATCACCTCCTGGAACTGGAAGCCCTCCACCACGAAGCGCTCGATGAAGGCCTTTCGCAGGAAGGCCGGGCCGTCGAGGAAGCGGGAGATGACGTTGGTCAGGAAGCGGTTCTTCGCGTTGATCACGCCGATCTTGCGCACGCGGTCGGAATAGGCGGCGGGGAAGGGGTTGTCCGTCACCTGCGCCAGGGCGGGCGCCATCATCATCCCCGCGCACATGCGGAAGCCGTGCATGAGCCGGTCGAGGTCCCGCCGGTCGGAGAGCAGGTTGAACTCCACCACCGGCTCCGCCTGCCAATCGGCGGAGGCGAGGCGCACCTGGCCCGTCTCGGAATAGGTCTTGTTCACCCAGATGAGGAAGCTGCCCACCTGCTCGCCCACCGCGTGCCAGGCGGATTTGTTCACCACGGCCACGAACATGTCGCCGGCCGGGATGCCCTCCAGCCCCGAGGAATAGCGCAGCCCCGCCAGGATGTGCCGGCGCGTGACGTGGTTCTCCACCCGCGCCGCGCGCTTCACGAAGGAGGAGAGGGCGATGGAAGGATGGTCCATCAGCCCCTGGCCCACGCCGGGCAGGTTGTGCAGCACCGGAATGCCGAGGTCGCGCAGATGCCCGGCCGGGCCGATGCCCGCGCGCAGCAGATGCGCCGGCGAATGGATGGCGCCGGAGGAGAGGATCACCTCCTTGGCGCGGAACTCCTGCTCCTGCCCCCGCACCATCGCCACCACGCCCACGCAGCGCGTGCCCTCGAAGAGCAGGCGCTTCACCACCGTCTCGCAGGAGAGGGTCAGGTTGGGGCGGCGCCGCGTCTCGGCGTCGAGATAGCCCATGGCCGCGCTGGCGCGGGCCTCGTTCTCGTTGGAGATGGTGATGGGGAAGTACCCGTCCCGCCATTCGCCGTTCTGGTCGGGGATGTAGTCGAAGCCCGCTTCCTTGAAGGCCTGGGTGACGGCGCGGGCGTGCGGGTTCCAGTTCTCCGGCATGATGCGCCGGACGGGGATGCGCCCCTCCTTGCCGTGCAAGGGCCCGTCGAAATCAAGGTCGCGCTCGACTTTCTTGAAATAGGGCAGGCAGTCCTGCCAGCCCCAGCCCTCGGCGCCGCGGGCCGCCCATTCATCATAGTCGGTGGGGGCGCCGCGATTGGCCATCTGGCCGTTGATGGAGGAACCACCGCCCAGCACCCGCGCCTGTTCGTATTTCCGCAGCGGCGGGCGGTCTTCGGGGTTGTTGTGGCTGACGACCTGGGTGTGGACCTTCAGCTCGGTCCAGTGGAAGCGCGGGTCGAAATAGGCGGTGCCGGGATAGCTGTCGCGGATTTCCGGCGCTTCCTGGCCGGGCGGGGCGTCGGGCCCGGCCTCGCAGACCAGGACGCGGTGATGGCCGCGCGCCGAAAGCCGGTGCGCCAGGACGGACCCGGCCGAGCCGCCGCCCACGATGATGGTGTCGAATTCCACGCGCTGTTTCCTCCCCAGGGGCGCGGGGAGAGTGTGCCCCTCATGCGAGGGGATGCGAAGTCCTCTACCAGGTGACGGGTGCGGAGAAGCGGGCGCCGGCGGCCGGCGTGTCGAGGAAGCGGCGTTCGCGCCGGTTGATCATGCCTTCCGCCGCCATGCCGTTGCCGGGGATGGCGGGGTTGATGATGGTGGGGCGGATGCCCGCCACCTCCTCGGCCATGGGCGCGCGGGGGGCGTCGAGGCTGAGATTGGGCCGCGGCGCCAGCTCCACCCGGGGCGCGGGGCGCGGGGCATTGCCGAAATCCGGCGTGGCGGCGAGGCCGCCGGAGCGGAAGGCGCGGTCGCGCGGGTCATTGGCGCGGGCGCGGGGCTGGCTCGGCGCCTCGGAGAGCGTCTCCATGCGGGTATCAATGCGGGACTGCGCGGCCAGCGGCGCGGGGGCGAGCAGCCAGAGCCCCGGCAGCAGCAGCGCCGCGGCTAGAGCCCGGCCATGCCGCGCCGGTCTTCCGGCGGGTTCCCCGCGACCCCCGTCCCGCCCTCCCGCCAGGCCTTCAGCGCCCAGTGCACGGAGGGGAAGGCTATCTCGTCCCATGGGATATCCCCCCATTCGAAGAAGCGGGTCTCCAGGCTTTCCGGGCCCGGCTCATGTCCTGGCTCGGCGAGGCCGGCCCGGAAGATCACCTGAACTTGTCCGATTCTGGCGATAGAGTAAACGGCCAATATTCTTTCCAACGTGAGCTTAACCCGCGCTTCCTCCCAGGCTTCACGTCTGGCCCCTTCCTCGACCGTTTCGCCCAACTCCATGTAGCCGGCGGGCAGGGTCCAGAAGCCGCGGCGGGGGTTGATGGCGCGACGGCAGAGCAGGACGCGCCCGCCCTCGCTGACCACGGAGCCGACCACGATCTTGGGGTTCTCATAGGCGACGAAGCCGCAATCGCCGCAGATCAGGCGCTCGCGGTCCTCGCCCTCGGGGATGCGGCGCTGGAAGCGTTCGGTTGTCATGGAGGGAATGTCGCATGGCGGCGCGCGGCCGCAAGCGGTGTTAAGGGGCCGGTCATAAACCAGACTTATTTGGTCGGGTATCCCTTGGAGACCCGCATGTTCCTTCGCCCTCGTCCCTCGCTGCTGCACGACCTCCGCCTGGCCGCGCTCGACGCGCTGCGGGCCAAGGTCATGATCGCCGACCCCGACCTGACCATCGTCTACGCCAACCCCGCCGTGATGCGCCTGCTGGGCGAGGCCGAGGCGGAGCTGCGCCAGGCCCTGCCGCGCTTCAGCCTGGCGGGGCTGATCGGCAGCAACATTGACGTGTTCCACCGCCAGCCAGACCACCAGCGCCGCATGCTGGCCGTGCTGGACAAGCCGCACGCCGCCACCATCCAGATCGGCCCGCATGTCTTCGACCTGCTGGTGACGCCGCTGGCGCGCGAGGGCCAGCGCCTGGGCTTCGTGGTGGAATGGGAGGATGCGAAGCATCGCCTGCTGAACCTGGACTACGCCGCGCAGATCGAGGCCATCGGCCGTTCCAATGCCGTGATCAGCTTCGACCCGCAGGGCACCATCCTGGACGCCAACCAACCCTTCCTGGCCGTGATGGGCTACACGCTGGAGGAGGTGCGCGGCCAACCCCACGCCATGTTCATGCCGCCGGAAGAGGCCCGCGGCCCCGAATACGCCGCCATGTGGGAGGAGCTGCGCGCCGGCAAGTTCCGCACGGGGCGCATTCGCCGCATGGCCAAGGGCGGGCGCGTGGTCTGGATCGAGGCGACCTACAACCCGATCCTGGACGAGAAGGGCCGGGTGGTGAAGGTGGTGAAGTTCGCCTCCGACGTGACCGCGCAGGCGCTGCTCGCCGCCCAGCTGGGCGAGACGGTGCTGGAGGTGGACGCGACCGTGCAGGAAACGCGCGCCGCGGCGGCCAAGACCGTGGCGGCGACAAGCCAGGCCACCGGCGACATCCGCGACGCGGCGGCCTCGGGGGGCGAGATGGCGCGCGCCATGCGCGACGTGCTGCGCGGCATGGACCGCGCGCGCGAGGGCACGGAGGCCGCCTTCGCCCAGGCGCTGGCGGTCAGCGACAACACGGATGCGATGGCGCGCGCGGCGCAGGCCATGGGCGGCATCGTGGCGCTGATCCGCAGCGTGGCGAGCCAGATCAACCTCCTCGCGCTCAACGCCACCATCGAGGCGGCGCGCGCGGGTGATGCCGGCAAGGGCTTCGCCGTGGTGGCGGGCGAGGTGAAGAACCTGGCCGTCCAGGCCGCGCGCGCCACGGAGCAGATCACCACCGAGATTGATGGCCTGCAGAACCTCTCCAGCGGCGTGGCCCAGGCCGTCATCGGCATCCGTGACGCGGTGGGCGGCGTGCGCGAGGAGGTGGCCCAGGCCACCACCGCCGTGCAGGCCCAGACCGATGGCGCCGAGCGCATCCGCACCCAGCTGGAGACGGCGGCCGGCGCGGTGGAGGGGCTGGCGCGGGAGATGACCGGCATTTCCGATGCCGTGTCGAAGGTGAGCGATTCCGTGACCCGCACGCGGGAGGCGTCGCAGGCCATGGGAAGCTGAGGGCGACCTCCGCCGGCCATGGCCGCGGGCGGGATTCGGCGTCTTCAGGGGCCAGGCCGCGAGGCGTCCCGCCTTAAACCCACGGTTAAGGGATGTCTTGCTTTCCTGGCGGCCTGACCGAGGAAGCAAAGGCATGTTCATCCGTTCCAAGCCGCCCCTGGCCGACCGCCTGCAGGGGGCGGCCCTGGCTGCATTGCGCGGCAATGTCATGATCGCGGATCGCGATCTCAACATCGTTTATGTGAACCCTTCCGTCGTTCGGCTGCTGAGCGCGTCGGAAGCCGATCTGCGGCGCGAATTGCCGCGCTTCAGCGTGGCCGGGCTCATCGGCAGCAACTTCGATGTCTTCCACCGCCAACCCGACCACCAGCGCCACACGCTGGCCGCGCTGGACAAGCCGCACGCCGCCACCATCCGCATCGGCGCCCATGTCTTCGACCTGATGGTGACACCGCTGGACGAGGACGGCCAGCGCATCGGCTTCGTGGTGGAATGGGAGGACGCGACGCACCGCCTGAAGAACCTGGACTATGCGGCGGAGATCGCGGCCATCGGCCGGACCAACGCCGTCATCAGCTTCACCCCGCAGGCCGAGGTGCTCACGGCCAACAAGGCCTTCCTGGACGTGATGGGCTACCGGCTGGAGGACATCCAGGGCCGTCCGCACAGCCTCTTCATGCCGCCGGAGGATGTGGACCTGCCTGAATACCGGGCCATGTGGGAAGGGCTGCGCGCGGGCCGGCCCCATGTCGGTCGGATGCGGCGGGTGGGAAGGGGCGGGCGCAGCGTCTGGATCCAGGCCTCCTACAACCCCATCCTGGACGAGAATGGCCGGGTGGTGCGGGTCGTGAAGTTCGCGACCGATGTGACGGCGCAGGTGCAGCTCCTCACCCAACTCACCGACATGATGCGGGAGGTGGACGCCACCGCGGCGGAAACGCGCGGCGCGGTGGAGGCGGCGGGCGGCGTGACGGCGGAAATCCGCGAGGCCTCGGCCTCCGGCGGCGCCGTGGCGCGTGCGATGCACGAGGTCGGCCACGGCATGGACCGCGCGCGGCAGGGCACGGAGGCCGCCTTCGCCCAGGCCGGCGCGGTCAGCGACAACACGGATGCGATGGCGCGCGCGGCGCAGGCCATGGGCGGCATCGTGGCGCTGATCCGCAGCGTGGCGAGCCAGATCAATCTTCTCGCGCTGAACGCGACGATCGAGGCGGCGCGCGCGGGTGATGCCGGCAAGGGCTTCGCCGTGGTGGCGGGCGAGGTGAAGAATCTGGCCGTCCAGGCCGCGCGCGCCACGGAGCAGATCACCACCGAGATTGATGGCCTGCAGAACCTGTCGAATGGCGTGGCACAGGCGGTGCTTGGCATCCGCGACGCGGTGGGCGGGGTGCGCGAGGAGGTGGCGCAGGTCACGACCGCGGTGCAGGCCCAGACCGAGGAGACGGAGGCCATCCGCAACCAGCTCGAAGCCGCCGCCGGCGCGGTGGAGGGGTTGGCGCGCACGATGACGGGCATTTCCGGCTCGGTCGAGAAGGTCAGCGCCTCGCTGTCGCGCACCCAGGCGGCGTCGGATGCGATGTCGCGCTGAGCAGGGGTCGCTAGAGCATGCTGCGTTCACATGCGTTCACGCAGCCTTCTCTAACCCTTGTTGAGAGCGGAATTTAACGTTTTCGGTGATTCCCCCTCAACGCATCCCGCTCTAGCCGCGCAGGAAGGGCTCCAGCGCGGCCAGCACCTCCTCCGGCGCCTCCTCGGCCAGGTAGTGCCCGCTGTTTACGGCGTGGCCGGAGACGGGGCCGGTGGCGTAGTCGCGCCACACCGCCAGCGCGTCATACCATTGCCCGATCTTGCCCTTGGCGCCCCACAGCGCCAGCAGCGGGCAGGCGATGCGCTGGCTGGCGGCGCGGCTTTCGCGGTCATGCGCGAGGTCGATGGTGGCGGCGGCGCGGTAATCCTCGCAGATGGAAGTCACGGTGCCGGGCAGGCGCAGCGCCGCCAGGTAGTCGGCGCGGGCTTCGGGGTGGAAGAAGCCGCGGTCCTTGGGTTCGCGGTTGGTGTGGATGTCGAACCAGAGTTCCACATCCTGCTCGATCAGCCGCTCCGGCTGGGGGTGGGGCTGGGCCAGCCAGAACCAGTGATAGTAGCCCATGGCGAAGGCCATGTCGGCGTGCTCGAAATGGTGCAGGGTGGGCACCACGTCCATCAGGCAGAGGCGTTCCACCCGCGCCGCGTGGTCCAGCGCCAGCCGATGCGCCACCCGCGCGCCGCGATCATGCGCCACCACCTGGAAACGCTCATGGCCCAGCTGCGCCATCAGCGCGGCCATGTCATCCGCCATGGCGCGCTTGGAATGCGCCACGTGGTCCGCGCTGACACCCGGCTTGCCGGAGAAGCCATAGCCGCGCAGGTCGGGCGCCACCACGGTGAAGCGCCGCGCCAGCACGGGCGCCACGCGGTGCCACATGGCATGGGTCTGCGGGTTGCCGTGCAGCAGCAGCAAGGGCGGGCCCTCGCCGCCGCGCCGCAGCCGGAGGGACTGGCCCGCGACCTCGCGGGTTTCGAGCGTGAAGCCATCGAAGAACATGCCGGCATGCAAGCACCCGCCGCCCCCGTTGACCATGGGGGCATCCCGCCCCAGCCTGCCCGCGACACCGGACCTGCAAGGGAGAGACCGCCATGGCCGATGACGACGCGCTGTTCGAGAAGGGCCTGCCCATCCGCCGCGAGGTGCTGGGCGCCGATTATGTGGACGCCAGCCTGGAGAAGGCCGACGACTTCATGATGGCCTTCCAGCGCATCACCACCTCCTGGGCCTGGGGCATGGCCTGGGGCGACCCGACGCTGGACCGCAAGACGCGCAGCATCATCAACCTCGCCATGCTGACCGCCCTGGGGAAGATTCCCGAGGTGAAGCTGCACGTGAAGGGCGCGCTGAACAACGGCGTCAGCGTGGACGAAATCCGCGCCACACTCAGCCACGCCGCGGCCTATTGCGGCATTCCGGCCGCGCTGGACGCCTTCAAGGCGACGCATGAGGTGCTGATCGCCGAAGGCGCCATCAAGGCGAAGAAGTAATCATGGCGCGCATCGCCTTCGCCGGCATCGGCAATATGGGTTGGCCCATGGCGGCCAATCTGATCAAGGCCGGGCATGATGTGGTGGTCAGCGACCTCTCGGCGGAGCGCGTCGCGCGCTTCGTCTCGGAGGTGGGCGGCCATGGCGCGGCTTCGGCGGCCGAGGCCGCGTCCGGCGCCGACGCCCTCGTCACCATCCTGCCCACCAGCCGCGAGGTGGCGGTGGTGGCGGGGCAGGTCGCGGATTTCCTGCCGAACGGCGCGCTGTTCATCGACATGACCTCGGGCAATCCCACCCGCACGCGCGAGATCGCGGAAAGCCTCGCCCCGCGCGGCATCCGCATGGTGGATTGCCCCGTCTCGGGCGGCGTGCCGCGCGCCAGGACGGGTGAGCTGGCCATCATGGCTGGCGGCAGCGACACCGACCTCGACGCCGCCGAGCCCATCCTGCGCGCCATGGGCACCTCCATCCACCGCTGCGGCGCCATCGGCGCGGGGCAGGCGATGAAGGCGCTGAACAATCTGGTCAGCGCGGGCGGCTTCCTCATCGGCATCGAGGCGCTGCTGATCGGGCAGAAGTTCGGGCTGGAGCCGGGGCTGATGGTGGATGTGCTGAACGCGTCCACGGGCATGAACAACTCCACCCAGAAGAAGTTCCGGCAATTCGTGCTGTCGCGGCGCTTCGACAGCGGCTTCGGGCTGGATTTGATGGTGAAGGACCTGTCCATCGCGCTGGAGGTCGGCAAGGAGGCCGGCGTGCCCACGCCGCTAGCGGCACTCACGCGCGAGATGTGGGCGGCGGCGGCCAAGAGCCTCGGCGCCGGCGAGGACCACACGGCGGTGGCGAAGCTCAGCGAGAATCTGGCCGGGCAGGTGCTGACGGGCGGGAACAGCTAGCGTCCGCCGGCGATGGAGTCCGGCGGCCGCCTGCCGCCGGGGTTCATGCGTCGTCACGCTTGCAAATGCCGCGCGGCCGCAACTACCGTCACTCCTCAATGGCCGCATCCGCCGGCCAAGCAAGAAAAGCCGGTCCGCATGGACCGGCGGAGGAGGAGACAAGAATGACCGCACGGATCGCGCGCCGCGGCGCGCTGCTCGGCGCCGCCGCATTGCTGTCGGCGCCCGCCATCGCCCAGGCGCGCTGGCCGAGCCGCCCCATCCGCATCATCACCCCCTGGCCGCCGGGCGGCTCGCTCGACTCCCTGCAGCGGACGATGTTCGACATCGTCAGCCGCGACCTCGGCGTCTCCATCGTGTCCGAGAACATGCCCGGCGCGCGCGGCACCCGCGCGGCCATGTTCCTGAAGCAGCAGGCGCAGCCCGATGGCTACACGCTGGCGCACCACCACCTGTCCATCCTGCGCCACCCCTTCCTGACCCGGCAGCCCACCTGGGACCCGGTGACGGACTTCACCTACATCATGCAGCTTTCGGGCTTCCTGTTCGGGACCGTGGTGCGCAATGACAGCCCGCACCGCACCCTGGCCGATGTCTTTGCCGCGGCGCGGGCGCGGCCCGGGCAGGTGTCCTATTCGACCTCGGGCATCGCCACCACCAACCATTTGGCCATGGAGGATCTCTGCCTGCGGGAGCGTGTGGAGATGCTGCACGTGCCCTTCCGCGGCGCGCAGGAGGGTGTCACCGCCCTGCTCGGCCGGCAGATCGACATGATCGCGGACGCGCAGGCCTGGCGCCCGCAGGTCGAGAACGGGGATTTCCGCCTGCTCAGCGTCTGGACGCGCACGCGGCTGCCCTCCTTCCCCGACGCGCCCACGCTGAATGAGCTGGGCTACGGCATGTCGGTCACCTCGCCCTATGGCTTCGTGGGGCCCCGGGGGCTGCCGCCCGAGATCGTGGACAGGCTGCACCAATCCTTCCGCAAGGCCATGCAGGATGAGGCGTCCCAGGCGGTGATGCGCCGCTGGGAGATGCCCGACGAATATCTGGGCCCCGCCGAATACCTGGCCTTCGCGCAGGAGCGCACGGCCTATGAGCGGGAGACGGTGGCGCGGCTCAACCTTTCGATCGACTGACCCGGCCGGGCGGGTGAAGGCCCGTCATCACTCGTAGCTTCCCGGTGAGGCCACAGGCCTCACCATTCATAACTCCCCGGTGAGGCCGTAGGCCTCACCATTCATAGCTCCACGTCAGGCCCACCCGGTCGCCGGCCTCGCCCGTCTGGGTTTCCGCCTCCAGCCGGAGGCGCGGCGTCAGCTCCACCTGCACGCCCACGCCGGGCGTGGCGCCCGAGGTGCCCTGGCGCACGCCCACATAGACGCCCGGGGCCACATAGCGCCCGGCCTCCACCGTGGCGCCGCCGCCCTCCGCCGCGCCGGCCGAGAGACGGTCCAGCCCCAGCGCCTCACGGATGCGGCCCGTGACCCCGCCGCCCGAGGGCATGATGCCCGCCAGCTGCGCCACCGCCTGGGTGAGTGCCGCGATCTCGAAGGGCGAAAGCCGCTCCAGCTCCCGGTCGAACAGCAGCCGCGCCAGCGCCTCATCCTGCGGCAGGTCGGGCTGGGCGCCCACCGTCAGCTCCGGGGAATTGGCCGGGCCGCTGATGGTCAGCGTGATGGTGTGGGTGCGGGAGCGCGTGGTGGCCAGGAAGTCCAGCGTCGGGATCAGCGTGCCCGTGTCGAAGCGCGCGGCGCCGCGCGTCAGGTTCAGCACGCGCCCCGCCAGGTCGAACTGGCCGCGCCGCAGGGTGAAGGCGCCGGAGATGGTGGGGGCGACGAGGTTTCCGCCCACGCGGATATCGCCCGACAGCTCCGCCTCCAGCCCGCGCCCGCGCACGAAGATGGCGCGGGGCGCCACCACCTGCACGTCCAGCGCCAGCGGCGGGCCGGCCGGGGCCGCGGCGGCGGCGCGCGGGGGGCGGGGGCGGGGCGGCCGGGGGGGCGCGGGCCCACCTCGCGCACCGGCCCCACGGTGGGGATGCTGCCGCCGAAGCTCTCGGGGATGCGGAGCTCGGCGCGGGTGATCTCGATGCGACCCGACAGGCTGCCGCCCGCCAGGATGGGGCCGCGCAGCACCAGGTCGGCGTTCATCACCGCCTCGCCCAGCTCGGACTGCACGGGGCGGGCGTTGCGGGCGGTGAGGCGCAATTCGGCCGGGATGTTCTCGCCCAGCGGCTCCACCCAGCCCTCGCCGGAGATGCTGCCATTGCCGCGCGTGCGGGCGGAGAATTGCTGCAACACCAGCCGCTCGCCCTGGGCCACGAGGCGCGCCGTGATGCCCTCCAGCCGCACCCCCTGGGCGTCATTGCGGTAGGTGGCGCCGGTGACATTCGCGGTGCCGGTGAGCTGCGGCGCCTCCGGGCTGCCGGTCAGGCGCAGGTCGAGATCGGCGCGGCCCGTCACCACATCGGCGCCGCCGGCCAGGATGGGGCGCGTGATGGCGTTGAGGTCGAGCCGCCCTTGCAGCCGCGCCTCGGTGGCGGCGGCGGCACCCAGCCCGCGCGGCTGGCTGGCATTGATGGTCAGCGCGATGCCGGGGCCGGCGTTGATCTGCGCCTCGATGCGCGCGGCCTCGGGGGTGGCGGTGCCGTTGGCGGTGAGGCGCGCGGCGGGCAGGCCTTCCAGCGCGGTGGCGCGCAGCCCTTCGCCGCGCAGGTCGAAGCGGGCCTGGGGGGCGGCCAGGCTGCCCGCCACATTCACCTGCCCCGCCATGGTCCCCACCACCGCGCCGGCGGTGAAGGGCGCGAGCGGCAGGGCGGCGAGTTCGGCGCGGCCGGTCAGCGCCTCACCCCGGGTCTGCCCCTGCACGACCAGCCGCCCGCCGCGCGAGGCATTGAAGCGTGCCGGCGCGAGCGTCAGGTCGCCATTGGCCGCGCGGGTCACGCGCGCCTCGCCCTGCAGCCTCGCGGCATCCTGGCCGGAGGCGAGGTTGAGGCGCGTGAACACGGCCTCCGCCGCCTCGTCGTTCACGCGGATGCGGGCGCTGGCCTCCACATTGGCCGCGTCGCTGCGGGCGTTGAGTTCCAGCCTGGCCTCTTCCAGGGTGCCGCCCAGGCTGAAATCCAGCCGCCCGCGCTGCCCGGCGATGGCGAAGCCGGGGCTGACCACGCGCAGCGCGAAGCGCTGGGCGGCGGGGCCGGTGGCGCCCTCCACGGGGGCGGCGCTGGCCTCGGCCGTCAGCGCCCCGGTGACGGGCTGGCCGAGGAAGGGCGCCAGCACCGACAGGTCCGGGATGGCCAGCGCCAGCTCCGCCTGCTGCTGCCCGTCGGGCCAGTCGAAGCGGCCGCCGCCGCGCAAGGTGATGCCGGCCCAGGCGCCATCCAGCGCGCGGATGTCCAGGCGGCCCTCGGCATCCTGCCGCAGCTCGGCGCGGAGCGTCAGCGGCCGTTCGTCCAGCGTGCCATTGGCGTCCAGCGCCACATGCTGCGGGCTGGCCTGGACCGCCACGCGCAGCGGCCCGGCGCGGCGACCGGCATAGACCAGCGCCTCGGTCGTCAGCACGGCGTCGAGCGCGGGCGCGGCCATCGTGCCGGTGGCGCGGCCCTCCAGGGTGACGGTGCCCTGCGCCTCGGGCGGGTCGGTGACGCGGGCGGTGATGTCCAGGGCCAGCGGCGCCTGGTCGTTGGTGGGGATGGCGCCGGCCACCCGCGCCTCCAGCCGCGCGCCTTGGAGCGCGAGCGCGGCGTCGCGCCCGCCCTCGGCATAGCTTGCCTCGACCGTCAGCACCTCACCCAGCAGCGGGTCGGCCGGGGTGTTGGTGCGGGGCTCGGTGATGCGGGCGGAGAGGGTGGCGCTCGGGTTGTCCTGCGTGCCGCCGAAGCGCGCGGTGGCGGTGGCGGTGCCATAGGTGATGCCCTCGGGCAGGAAGGGCGCGAAGAGGGCGGCGGCGCCGGGGTCGAGCCGGGCCTCGCCCGCCAGCGCGCCATTGGCGGCGAGGGTGGCGCGGCCTTCCAGCCGCCCACCGGGGGCGGTGGCGAGGATGCGGTCCAAAGCGAGGTCGCCCTCGGCGGAATAGCGCAGGGCGAAGTCGAGCCCGACCGTCGCGGCCAAAGGCGCGTATTCCGCGGGCAGGAAGGGGCCGGGCAGGGCGTCCAGCCGGCCCGAGGCCGCGACGGCGCCACCGGCCAGGGCCAGTTCGCCCGCGCCCGTGACGCGCGCCTCGCCCAGCGTCGCGTCCAGGCGCCAGGCCTGGCTGTCCAAAGCGAGTTCGGCCTGGAAGGGCGCGCCGGGCTGGCCGGCGGCGGTGGCGACCACGCCGCCGGGCGGTTCGCTGGCGATGAGGCGCGCCACCAGCCTCTCGCCCTCCAGCTCCGCTACGAGGTCGGCGGTGCCGGGGGCGTCGAGGCGCCGCACGGCCAGTTCCACCGAGGCCGATGGACCCGCCAGACGCGCATGGCCGCGCGCGGACAGCGCCGCCGGCCCGCCCGGCACGGCGGCGTCCAGCTCCAGCCGCGCCACCTCCAGCGCATCCAGCCGGATGGCGACGGGAAGCTGGGGCAGGCTGGGCAGGGTGATGCCGGGGGTGGGGTCCGAGTCGGGCTCGCCCGCGGGCAGGCGGGCGAGGTGGATGCGGGCGGCCTCGAGGCGGGTGATATGCGCCTCGCGCCCGAACAGCGCGGTCCATTCCAGACGCAGCGAGGCATCCTCCACCGTCAGCCAGACGCCCTGTTCATCGGCGAGGGTGGCGCGGGTGAGGGAAAGGCGCCCGGGCAGCGGCCCCGTCACGCCTTCCAGCACCAGGCCCGGCACCGCCCATTGCGCCACCCGCGCCACCTGCCGGTTGCCCAGCGGCGTGGCCAGCAGGAAGCCCAGCACCAGGGCGGTGAGAAGCAGCAGCGAGGCGACGAGCCACGCGAAGATTCGCAGCGCGCGCATCAGAAGGCGTGGCCGATGCCGAGATAGATGCCGAAATTGCCGCTGCCCGGCTGGCGCACCAGCGGCATGGCGATGTCGGCGCGCACCGGCCCGAAGGCGGTGTAGTAGCGCACGCCCACACCGGCGCCCACGCGCAGCGCATCGGTGGGGGTGAAGGGCTCCAGCCCCACCCCGCCCGCATCCACGAAGGCCACGCCGCCGAAATTGCTGCCGAAGCGCTGGCGCAGCTCCACGCTCGTCTCGATGATGCTGGCGCCGCCGCGCGGGCGGCCCTGGGCGTCGCGCGGGCCGATGGTCTGGAAGCCATAGCCGCGCACCGAACCGCCGCCGCCCGCGAAGAAGCGCTGGGCCACCGGCACATCCTCGGCCTGGGCGTTGAGCAGGGAGCCGATGCTGCCGCGCAGCGCCAGGACCGTGCGGCCCGCGCCCTGGAAATCGATGTAGGTGCTGGCGGTGGCGCGCACCGGCACATAGGCCTGGGCGCGGCTGAGCGAATAGCTCGGCGTCACGTCGAAGCGCAGGCGCCAGCCCCGCGTGGGGTCGAGCGCGCTGTTGGTGTTGTCGAAGCGCGCCTGGGTGGCGAGTCCGATCAGGTTGCTTGGCCGCAGCGGGCCGCCGGGCGGGCCGGAGCGGCCGATCTCGCCCGTCGGGCCGGCGCCCAGGGTCCAGTGCCGGCCGAAGCGCTGCTCGTAGAGGATGGAGGCGGTGATGGCGTCGCGGTCGTAGCTGTCCAGCCGTTCGCGCAGAATGGCCGTGTTCACCACCAGCGTGCCGGGGAAGCCCAGGGGGAAGGGGCGGCGGTAGCTGGCCGAGAGGCGGGCATTTGTGCGGTCGAAGCTCTCGCCCAACCGGCTGATCGCGGCCTCGATCCGCAGCCGCTCGGCATTGCCGAAGAGGTTCCGGTGCTCCCAGGCGCCGGTCAGGGCCAGGCCGAAATTGGTTTCATAGGCGGCGGTGGCGGTGATGGCGCGGAAGGGGCGTTCGGTGACGTGGAAGGTCACGGGGAAGCGGCCCTCCTCGTCCAGCGCCGTGCCTTCCTCGGCCCGCACGGCGCCGAAGGGGCCGAGCGCCAGCAAATCCGCCCGCGCCTCCGCCACCAGACCGGGGCTGTAGTGCCAGGAGCGCAGCCGGAGTGCGGCGACGCGCTGCGCCACCTCCGGGTTCACCGCCACGGTGCCGGCCACGCTGGGCGGCGCGAAGGTGGCGCGGGGGCCGGGCGCGGCGAGGAAGGTCACGTCCATCGCGGCGGCGCCATGGTCCACGGTCACGCGGCGCTCCACGCGGGCGAGCGGCCGGCCCTCGGCACGCCAGGTGGCCAGGGCCGCGGTCTCGGCCGCCAGCACCGTTTCGGCGCGGGCGGGCTGGCCGGGGCGCAGCAGGATGGGGGCCGCGCCCTCGGTGTTGATGCTCCGCAGGGTGTAACGGGTGCCGGGTGTCGCGCGGATTTCCAGCGCGATGGGGGTGGGCAGGGCGGCGAGCTGCTCGGCGGTGGGGGGCGGGCTGCCGGGCGGGCTGCCGGCCAGGGCCACCTGCGCCTGCCCGGCCCAGAACCCTTCGGATTCGAAGGCGGGGCGCAGCCGGTCGGGCTCGGCGCCGATGCGCGCGGCGAGGCCCAGCGCATCGGTCGGCGCGCGTTCCTGCAGGCGGATGAGGGGGGAGGCGGCCTGGAGCAGGCTGTCCAGCTCCTCCACCCCGGTCGGCACCACGGTGGCGCGGTAGGGCAGGTTGCCGGGGACGGGTTCGGTCGCGACCGGTGCTTCCTGCGCGGCCAGCCGGGAGGCGCCCGGCAGCGCCAGCACCAGGCCGCACAGCAGAAGAGCGGCCGGTTGGAGACAGAAAACCCTTATATGTCGCGGCGTCATTCCCAACAGGCTACCCCATTCTTGCCCCGCCCGGCATGTCCCGCCGGAGGCGCGATGCGCGGGGTGGACCGACTGAACGCGCGATTACTCTTGCGGTTGCCCGCTGTTACCGGAAGCGATCCGGCGTTCCGGCCCAGATTTCATGTAGGGTCAGGGCGCGATCCGTCAGCCCCTGGGCGTGGCAGAGTCGGGCGGCTGCGGCCAATGGCGCGGCGAAGGCGGCGCGGCGGGCCACCTCCACACCGCCCGCCCGCAGCCGGGCCAGCAGGGCGGAGAGGGCGTCCACCCGCGCCGCCGCCACATCGGTCCGGGCGACCAGCACATGGTTGACCGGCATGAAACCATGCGTGGCAATGAACTGCGCGGCGGCGGCCTCGTGGTCGGCCATCACGGGCAGGACCTCCGGCGTGCCGGCGCCCTCGCTGCCGAAGATGGCGGCGTCCAGCTCACCGGCCAGCAGCATGGCGGTCATGTCGGCGCCTGTGGCGGCCCGTTCGCACCAGGGCGGGTCCTGGTAGCCGGCCACATGGGCGTCCTCGAAGGTGACCCAGCGCATCGCGTCGGCGGGCAGGCCGTGGCGCTCGGCCAGGATGCCGCGCAGCCAGAGCGCGGTGGTCTGGCTGTAGGCGCGCACGCCCACGCGCCGGCCGCGCAAATCCTCGGGCTTCCGCACTTCCCCGCCGCGCCGGGCCAGCAGCGAGGCCTCCGGGTGGCGGGCGGACAGCACGGCCGGCAGCAGCACGAGAGGCGCGCCGGCCGCCTTGGCCATCAGGAAGGTGGCGATGGCCAGTTCGCTCACCTCATACCGCCCCTCCCGCACCATGGGCGCGAAGGCGCGGGTGATGTTGGGCATTTCCGCCAGCGCGAAGCCCCTGGGGTCCGCGAACAGCGCGGCCGTGCGCGGCGTGCGCCCGATGGCGACCTGGAGCGGCGCGCTCATCCCAGCGTCTCGACCACATGGGGGAAGACGGATTGGTAGCCTTCCCCGTGCTTGATGGATTTGTCGCTGTTGCGGGCGGCCTGGGCGCCGCGCTGGAGGGCGACGCGGGTGTAGTATTCCCAGAGATGCTCCTGCCCCGCCATGCACTCGATGGCGGCGCGCTTCTTCTCCCACACCGGCGAGATGTCCAGCAGCACATCGGGCTTCCAGTCGCATTGCTCGGGCTGGTGCGGCTCGAACAGGAAGACGGGCGGCGCGCCCAGCACCTTCTGGCCGGGGTTGTGGCCATGCGCCTGGGCGGTGATGCGGGCGTGCTGGGCGAAGTCGGTCACGGCCGGGTGGTCGTGGTTGTAGATGTCGGCCTTGCTGTGGGTCAGCACGAAGGCGGGGTGGATGGCGCGGTAGAGGTCCACCAGGCGGTAGAAGGCCGCCTCGTCCAGGTTGATGGGGTAGTCGCCCAGATCCCAGAACTGGATGTCATGCACGCCGAGGTGCCGGGCGGCGGCCTTCGCCTCCTCCTCGCGCGCGGCCTTCACGCGATCGAGCGTCATGCCCGGCTGGCGCCAGAGCTTCGCGGATTCGCCACGCTCCCCGTAGGAAAGGCACACCACCGTCACCTCCCAGCCCTTCGCGGCGTGCAGCGCGATGGCGCCGCCGGCGCGCCAGACGAAATCGGCGGAATGGGCGCTGACGACGAGGGCGGTGGGCATGGGGCTGATCCTCCGGGTGTTTGCCCTTGCCTCCCACAGAATGTGCCGGAGGGCTACACCCGCAGCAGGTCCCGCCAGGCCATCCGCGCCAGCATGACCAGGGCGGCGGAGTAGTATTCCCCCTGCGCCTGGGCCACGCGCGGCAGCACCGCCCGCGCCCCCGCGCCATCGCGCAGCGCCTTCGACAGCAGCGCCACGGCGCGGATGCCGGGGTTGGCGGGATAGGGGGCCAGCACGTTGCTGGGCAGTTCCGTCCAGGCGGGCATGGGGGCGGCGGGGCCGCGATGCGTCCAGAAATCGGCGCAGGCGCGCACCACGGCATGGGCACCGGAGCCGCCCCAGCACAGGTTCAGCGGAATCCGCACCGCGTCGAAGCTGAAGCGCGGAGGCCAGTTCCGCGCGATCCGCAGCGCGCCGTTGTCGGCCTGGATCTCCAGCCAGTCGGGCGGGAGCTGCCATTGGCCGAAGCGCGCCTCCTCCAGCAGGGCCAGCGCGTCCATCTCCACCCGCGTCCAGGTGGCGTCGCGCAGCTCCCGCCCCAGCTCCTGCAAGGCGGGGAGGATGATGTAGGAGAGGTTCACCACCACCCGGTTGGCCGCGCGGAAGCCATAGGCGCCCGGCAGCAGCAGCCAGCGCCGGCCCAGGTTCAGGAAACACAGGCGTTGCAGGTCCCGCGCGATGGCCAGGCCGCGCTGGGTGTATTCGGGGTGGCGCCACTTCCGCCCGGCCTCGACCAGCGCCCAGGCGATCATCAGGTCGCCATCGCTCGCATTGTTGAGGTCGGTGACGGGGGGCGTGCCGTCCGGGGTGAAGCGCCAGGCGAAGAGGTTGTCGTTGGGCCGTTTCAGCGAGGCCAGCGTCCAGGTGAGGATGCGCTGGAAGGCCTGGCGGTCATCGGCGCGGACGGCGCCATACAACCCATAGCCCTGCCCCTCGCTGTGCGAGACGTTGCGGTTGCCCGTGTCCACCACCCGGCCCTCTGGGGCGAGGAAGCGGGTGCGGAAGACGTTCCAATCCTCGGCATCGCTGCCGGCCGGGCTGCCTTGGGCGATGCCCATGGCCCCGACCGCGCCGGCCGCCATCAAAAGACCATGCCGGCGCAAGAAATCCGGCTTGCCTCCTTGCGCCGAAACAATGATGAATGTCCCCGACATGTGTTAGGAATGCGACCAGAGAACGGGAATGGACCAATGTTGAGTCGGGTTTCCTTTTTTGGAAGCTTGCGGACGGCGATGGTGCTCACCGCGCTGGTGATGGCGCCCGCCCAGGCCACGGAACCGCCCCCCGCCGAAGAAGGCGCGCGTTTCGAAGGGCTTCGCCTCGAACTGTTGGCCACCGCCCGCGACATAGACCTCGACATGTCGCGGCTGGAGGTGGTGGAGGTGCTGCGCGGCGCGGGCTTTTCCATCGAGGTGGAGGCGGACCTGCCCCCCGATGGGCTGACGCGCATGCTGCTGGCCGTCCCCGCCGAGGATGACTGCCTGCCCCGCGGCGCCCCCTTCGTCTGCCCCAATATCCGCGTCAACTTCCTGAACGACCCGCAGCGCGGGCTGCGCGTGGTCCGCATCGAGGCCTTCCAGACCATCGAGGGCGGGGCCACGGTGGCCGAGGTCTTCGCCCATGTGGGCGCCGCCATGGGCCCGCCCCTGCAAACCCAGTCCTGGCCCGAGATGGTGCGCGGCGGCGCCGTCAGCGTCTGGCGCCAGCGCTGGCAGGAGGGGGTGGGCCAGGGCCCGCTGCTGGAAATCCTGGCCACGCAGGAACGGACGGGCAGCTCCCCGCTCGGCATCAGCAACCCGAATGAGCGGGCGGTGGGCGTGGGCTATGTGCGCGCCGACCCCGATGTGGAGGGCGCCTTCGCCTCGGTGCGGCGCCGCCTGCTGAGCGGCCGGGGCGGCTGACCTCATGGCGACCGCCTGTCGGTCGCGGATGTCTCGGTCGCGGGCGCGCTGACGAAATAGCGCCGGTGCAGGGCATCCAGCGTGCCATCCGCGGTGCGGAGCAGCACGAAGGTGTCCAGGAAGCGCAGCAGATCCCGCTCGCCCATCGCGACGGCGAGCGCCAGGGGGGAGTCGCGCACCAGGAAGCCCTGTTCGATGGGGGCGAAGGGGTCGGTCAGCAGCAGGTTCCGCACGCTCCATTCGAAGGCGACGGTCGCGTCCACCTCGCCTTGCAGCACGGCGTCCAGGCATTCGGCGTAGTCCGGCAGGAAGACGGCCACCGCCCCGGGCGGCAGCAGCGGGTGGACCAGGTCCGCCAGGGCGGTGCCGATCGGCAGCGCCAGGGTCAGGCCGTCCAGGTCCGGGAAGTCGTGCAGATGGCGCCCCGCGCGCCCGGCGATCACCACCCGCAGCCGGTCATGCGGCCGCGCCAGGGCGATGTGGCGCAGCAGCCCCGTGTTCACCGGGAAGGAGGCGACGATGTCCACCCGGCCGCTTTCCAGCGCCGGAATCCGCTCCTCCGCCTCCAGCACCACGATGCGCAGCCGCGCGCCGAGGTCGCGCGCCAATTGCCGCACCAGCGCGACCTCCGAGCCGTCGGGCTCGCCCCATTCGTCATGCGCGGCCCAGGGCGGGGTGCGCAGCATCAGCCCCACCCGCAGCTCCCCGTTCTCCAGGATGCGCGCCAGGGCGCCGCGCGCGGCCATGGCGCCGGCGGGGGCGCCGCGAGGCCGAGCAGGGCCGGCCCTGCCAGCAGGGCGCGTCGCGGCAGGGGGCCTGTCATGGCGCGCCCCCCACGCGCAGTTGCGTGCCGAGGAAATGCCGGTGGAGGATGGCCAGCACCCCACGCTGCCGCAGCAGCAGAAGCTGGGCGTTCACCGCCTCCAGCAGATCATGCGCGCCGAAGGGCGCCGTGATGGCCATCAGCGCGCGGCCCAGGCTGGACTTGGTCTCGATCGCGGGCAGCGTGTCGGTGATGCGGGCGGCCAGGGTGGCGGGCACGATGGCGGCCTCGGCCTCGCCCCGGTGCAGCGCCTCCGCGATCCCGCGCCAGTCCTGGCGCAGCAGCAGATGGCGCGGGCGCTCGCCCAGCAGCTGGTTGCCGAAGACGCTGTTCCAGCCGCGCAGCTGCACCAGGGGGCGGCGGCCCACCTCGTCCAGGCCGGGCAGCGGCAGGTCGCGCCGCGCCAGCAGATGCCAGTCGAGCTCGGCATAGGGGGTGGAGAACATCATCACCCGCGCGGCCTCCAGCGTCATGGCCGGCGCGGTCAGCAGCAGGTCGAAGCGGCCTTCGCGCAGGGCGTCCACCTGGTCGCCATAGGTGGTGAGGTCGAAATCCGGCTGCACGCCCATGCCGAAGGCCAAGGCCGCGCCCACCGCCACCGCCATGCCGTCCAGCCGGGTGCCGTGGTTGCGGAAGGCCATGGGCGTGTCGTCCACCAGCAGGCCGAGGCGCAGCCGGCCCGCCGTGCGGATCGCGGCGAAGCTGCCATCGGCCCGGGCGGTGCCGGGCAGCAGCAGCCCGGCGGCCAGGGCGGCGCGGCGGGTGAGGGGCGGTGCCCTCATGGCCGCAACCGGCAGGCGTCGCAGAGCTGGACCCAGAGGGCATGGGCCATCTCCGCCGCCGCCTCGGGCGCCAGCCGGTCCAGCGCCACGGCGCGCCAGATCTCGTTCGTCACGCCCTGCCAATTGCCGAACCAGGGCGCGATGACGTCCTTGTTGCGGGCCGAGGCGAGGTGCAGCGCGCGCCATTCGGGGCTTTCGCCATCGGACACCAGCACGTCGCTGACCCGCGGATCATTCAGCAGGGGCAGGGTGCAGAAGGGCAGGCCGTCATTCACGAAGAGGCGCCGCTGCATGGTGTAGGCGCCCGACGCGTCATGCCCGCCAAAGGCCGAGAGGAAGGCGCTGGCGCGGGCGAGGCGCCCCGCATCCCGCCCGGCCGCGGCCGAGATGGCGTAGAAGCGCACCCAGCCGCAGGTGGCGGGGTCCAGCTGCGCGCCGCCCACCGGCATCAGCCCCAGCCGCGCCTGGCCCGCCACGTCCGAGGTCAGCGGGTTGTTCAGGGAGCGCAGGCGGTAGCTGGGCAGCAGGGCGAAGGCGTGGCGGCCCTCGGCGAAGGCGCGGGCCACGCCCACCTCGTCCTGGCCGGGGCTGGTCGGGTCCAGGGCCTGGTGGCGGTGGATCATGTCGCGCAGGAAGGCCAGGGTGGGGATGATGCCGCGCCCGGGCTCCGCCATCACGCTGACCCGCGCATCATCCACGAAGCGCCCGCCATGGCTGAAGACGAGGGTGGAGAGCAGCTCGATCAGCCAGGGGTCGCCCGCCAGCGGCAGCCCCATGGGGAAGCGGGCGATCCCGAGCGACCGGATGCGGCGGCAATGGTCCATCACCTCCTCCCAGCTCGTGGGCGGGGTGACGATGCCCGCCGCCTGCAACAGGCCGCGATGGTAGAAGAAACCAATGCTGTCCGTGTAGTAGGCAAGGCCATATTGCTGCCCGCCGAAGCGCATGGCCTCCGTGCAGGCGGGCGCGGCCTCGGCGTTGAAGCGGGTCAGGGCGGGCATGGCGTCAATGGGCGCCAGCAGGCCGGAGGCGGCCACCTCCGGCAGCCAGGCATCGGACATCAGGACCACATCCGCCGCCGCCGTCGCGCGCAGCTGTGCCAGCAGCGCCGGGCGGTAGGAGATCCAGGGCACATGCTGGTGCCGCACCGTGACGCCGCTGGCGCGTGTGAATTCCGCGAATTGCGCGCGCAGGCTGTCCAGCACCGCCGTCCAGCTCAGGAAATGCACCGAGGAGCGTGGCTGGGCGGCGGCGGGCGCGACCCAGGGCGTGGCGAGCAGCGCGCCGAGGGCGCGGCGGGGCAGGAGCGTCATGGCGGTCAGAGGCCTTCCCGCGGGGCCACCAGCGGCGCCCCGGCATGCAGTGCGAAGAGATGGGCCAGCGTGCCGTCCTCCTGGACGGCGTGCAGGGCGATGGTGATGGCGCGCAGCAATTCGTGCTCGCCGAAGCGCACCGCCGCCCCGTGCAGATGCGGGGTGAGGGAGGTGCGAATGCCGAAGCCCCTGCCGGGGTGGCGCGCCATGATGTTGCGCGCCGTCACATTGGTGGTGATGACGGCGTCGAGCGCGCCGTCGAGCAGCGCCTCCTCCAGCGCGGCCAGTTCGGTGAAGGGCTGGGCGCGGGCCTCCTCCAGGTCGAAGCCCAGATTGGTCAGGTGCGCCACATAGCCATCCTGCAGGCCCAGCCGCAGCCCGCGCCAATCCGCCAGGCGCCGGCGGCGCGCGACATGGGCGGAGAGGATGACCGTCTCCAGCTCGGCATAGGGGGGGGTGAACATGAGCTGCCGCGCGGTCAGGCGGTTGAGCATGGGGCCGAGCGCCACATCCGCCTCGCCCGCCACCACGTGTTGCAGGGTCTCGAAGGCGCGCCGGGGCAGGTCGAAGCTGTGCCGCAGCCCCAAGGTGGCGGCGAGGTGCGCGGCGAGGGCGGCGTGGAAGGGGTCCTCCACCGGTTCGGCCCAGGGGGTGGCCGAGGGGGCGGCCGAGGGGGCAGGCGGCACGGGAAGCCGCGCCATCCAGATCCCGCTGGCGAAGCGGATGCGGCCCCGGGCGAGGATGCGGCGCCACGCCTGGTCATGGTGGTCCGCGCGGGCGGGCCTGGCCAGCAGCGGCGCCAGCGCGGCGCCGGCCCGCAGCAGGGCGCGGCGGCCTGATGGTGGTGGCAATGGTGCCCGGCGCGGCATCTGGTTCTACTCCCGGCCCGCGCCTGATGGCGCGACCTCCCGGCGCGCGCCTCGCGGCGCGAACCGGGGCATCCTGCGCCAGGAGGGGCGAAGGATGCCTTGCGGTGCGTCAACCTCCAGGCGCGTTCGCCACCTGGAGTTGAGCATCAGCCGCCCGGCTTGGCCAGCCCGTGTTGTTCGCGCACGGCGTGGAAGGTGAGTGCCGGGAATTCCTCCTCGGCGCGGCGGCGGCGCCAGTCGGAGGTGAAGAAGGCCACCATCTCGCCGTCATGGTCCTCGGCGAGGTCGGCCTTGTGCTGGCGGGTGAAGCGCTCCACCGCGTCCTTGTCGTCGGAGGCGAACCAGCGCAGCTGGTCCCAATGGGTGGCCTCGAAGCTGACCGGCACGCCGTATTCCACCTTGATGCGGCTGGCCAGCACGTCGAGCTGGAGCAGGCCCACCACACCAACCACAGGTGGCGATCCGTCCAGCGGGCGGAACAGCTGCACCACCCCCTCATCCGCCAATTGTTCCAAGGCTTTCTTGAGCTTCTTGGCCAGCATGGGGTCCTCCAGCCGGGCGCGGCGGAGGTGTTCGGGGGCGAAGGAGGGCACGCCGCGGAAGTTCAGCGGCTCGCCCTCCGTCAGCGTGTCGCCGATGCGCAGGGTGCCGTGGTTGGCGATGCCGACCACATCGCCGGGCCAGGCCTCTTCCGCCACCTGGCGGTCCTTGGCGAAGAAGAAGAGGGGGGCGTTGACGGGCACCTGCTTGCCGGTGCGGGTCTGGGTCAGGCGCATGCCCTTCTCCAGCCGCCCGGAGCAGATGCGCAGGAAGGCCACGCGGTCCCGGTGGTTGGGGTCCATATTGGCCTGGACCTTGAAGACGAAGCCCGAGAGCTTGCCCTCGCCCGGCGTCACGTCGCGCGCATCGGCGGCGCGGGGGCGGGGCGGGGGGGCCATGCGGCCCAGCCCATCCAGCAACTGCCCCACGCCGAAGTCGCGCAGGGCGCTGCCGAAGAAGACGGGGGTGAGGGTGCCTTGCAGGAAGGCCTCCATGTCGAATTCCGGATAGCCCATGGTGACCAGGCCCACCTGTTCGCGCAGTTCCGCCAGCAGCGGGGCGGGGATGCGGGCGTCCAGGATGGGGTCGTCCAGGCCGGAGACGGGGATGACCTCGTCGCCCTCCTCGCCCAGCAGGCGGAGCGCGGGGTTCACGATGTCATAGACCCCCAGCAGATCCCGCCCCGCGCCGATGGGCCAGGCGGCGGGGGTCACGTCGAGCGCCAGCGTCTTCTCGATCTCGTCGAGAAGCTCCATGGGTTCGCGCCCCTCGCGGTCCATCTTGTTGATGAAGGTGACGATGGGGATGTCGCGCAGGCGGCACACCTCGAACAGCTTGAGCGTCTGCGCCTCGATGCCCTTGGCGCCGTCCAGCACCATGACGGCGGCGTCCACGGCGGTGAGGGTGCGGTAGGTGTCCTCGGAGAAGTCCTCGTGGCCCGGGGTGTCCAGCAGGTTGAAGATGAGGTTGTCGCGCTCGAAGGTCATCACGCTGGTGGCGACCGAGATGCCGCGGTCCTGCTCGATCTTCATCCAGTCGGACCGCGTGCGCCGCGCATTGCCCTTGGCGCGCACCGCACCCGCGAGCTGGATGGCGCCGCCCTTCAGCAGCAATTTCTCGGTCAGCGTCGTCTTGCCCGCATCGGGGTGGGCGATGATGGCGAAGGTGCGCCGGCGCGCCGATTGCAGGGCGGCGTCGCGCGCCACCGCATCCTGGGCGAGGCCGGCGCGGGTGGTGGTCTCGGGCTGCTGGTCCATGGGGCGGTGAGATAGACCCAACACCGCCCCAACTCCAGCACCGGCTACGCCGGCACGAGGTTGGCCGGCACGTTCAGCCCCCGCTCGCGGTAGTAGCGGATGGCGCCCGGGTGCAGCGGGAAGGGATAGCCGCCGAGCGATTCCTCCAGGTTGATCTCCCGCGTGGCGGCATGGATGTTGTTGAGGAAGGGCAGGTTCTCGAAGATCGTCTTGGTGACGAGATAGACATCCTCCTCCGGCACGGCCGCGTTGCAGGCGAAGTAGTTGGGCAGCTTGGCCGTGGTCCATTCCTCCGTCTGGCCGGGATAGGTGCCGGCGGGGATGAGGCCCTTCACCAGCAGCGAGGCACGGCCATTGCCGCGGCGGATGTCCTCGTCATTCCATTGCAGGAAGCGCAGCCTGGCACCCGCGCGGGCGAAGGCCTGGGTGACGGCGCCGGTGGGCAGGCCCGCCTCGAAATTCGTGCCATGGATGGTGCCGTTCATCAGCGATTCCGCGCTCGGCCCATAGCCCTGGTAGACGAGGTCCATCTTGGTGTGGTCCACGCCGAGATTGGGGAAGAGCCACAGATGCATGGTCTCCAGCCCCGAGCCGCGCGCGCCCATGGAGAAGCGCCGCCCGCCCTCCAGGTTCTTCATGTCCATGATGCGCCCGGTGGTGGCGAGCGAGCGCTCGATCACGAACTGCTCGAAATTGTACCACAGCGGCAGGATGCCGCGGATGTTGCGCTGCACCCCGGCATTGGCGAAGGGCCCCGCACCCTCGCCCGCGAACTGCGCGACGAGGCCCTGCAGGATGGCGAATTGCGCTTGGTTCTCGCGCATCAGCCGCACGTTCTCGGTGGAGCCGGCGGAGCTGATGGCGCTCATGTCCAGGCCGAGCTGCGCCTGGAGCTTCACCTTGATGAGTGTCGCCAGCGCCACCCCCACCGGGTAGTAGGTGCCGCCGATGGTGGCGGTGGTCAGCACATAGGAACGTGCGTTCTGCGCGCTGGCGGTGGTGGCGCCGAGCGTGGCGGCGGCCGCGCCCAGGCCGAGCGCTCTCCGGCCGAAATCGGTCATGTCGTCTCACTCCCTGATGGCCGCGCGGGCCGGTCGCCCTGGTCCGGGACCTGGGGCGGCCGGCCGGGTCTTTGCCCGGCAGCCTGTCGTTGCTTCACAAAAGGGGGCCTTGCGGCCCCCGGTTCATGGTGTTGCGGGAGGGGAGGGGGAGCAAGGCATTTCTGCCCATCTGGGCGGCCGATTCACGACTTCGGCGTTTCGCCAAAGCCGATCGGACGCCAAGCACATTCCAGGGCAGAGAAGTTCAGGAACGCCGCTCGACCGGCCTTGGCAGCGTGACCATGCCCTCGACCGGATAGGCGCGGCGCTGCCAGAGGAACAGCGCCACGCCGATGGTGATGCCCGTGAGGTCCGTCACGGATTCCGGGATCATCATCATGAAGCCCGCGCTGCCCGAGACGAAGCGCAGCGCGGGGTGGAGGGGCCCGTTCAGCATCCAGCCCTCGGTCGCGCAGGCGAGGAACCAGACGCCGCCCAGCGCCGTGATCAGCGCGGGCAGGACCTCCAGGAAGGAGCCCTGCGCCAGCAGCGCGGGCGAGAGCCAGAACATGTAGGGCACGATGAAGGTGGCCAGCCCCAGTTTCAGCGCGATCACGCTGGTCTGCCACATATCCGCCCGCGCCATGGAGGCGGCCGCGAAGGAGGCGAGCGCGACCGGCGGCGTGATGGCCGAGAGGATGGCGAAGTAGAAGATGAACATGTGCGCCACCAGCGGCTCGACCCCGATGCGGATCAGGCCTGGCGCCACCACGGCCGCCGCGATGGCATAGGCGGCGGTGGTGGGCACGCCCATGCCCAGGATGATGGCCACGCACATGGCGAACATCATGGCCACCAGCGAGGAGGCGCCCGCCACCTCCAGCAGCATGGAGGCGAAGCGCCCGCCCACGCCGGTCACGCCGATGACGCCCGCCACGATGCCGGCCGCGGCGCAGACGGCGATGAGCTGCATCACCTCCTTCATGGAGCCATGCAGCGCGTCATAGATCTGCGCCGCCGTCTCGATGACGGCCGAGGCGGTGCCGGTGAACAGCCCCTGCCGCTGCAGCCACACCCGGTGCACCAGCGAGGTGACGATCATGATGACCAGCGTCGCCGCGATGCCCCAGGCCGCGGCGCGGAAGGGCGAGAAGCCCTGCACCAGCATGAAGATCAGCAGGATCAGCGGCGAAGCCATGTAGAGGCGGCGCAGGATGGTCGTCCAGCGCGGCAGCTCGTCGCGCGGCAGGCCCCGGATGCCGAGCTTGCGCGCGTTCAGGTCGCAATGGGTGTAGTTGGCCCAGTAGAAGAGCAGCGCGGGGATGAGGCCCGCCAGCGCGATCTCGGTGTAGGGGATGCCCAGCACCTCGGCCATGATGAAGGCGCCGGCGCCCATGACGGGCGGGGTGATCTGCCCGCCGGTGGAGCTGGTGGCCTCGATGGCGCCGGCGGTGGCGCGATCATAGCCCACGCGGCGCATCATGGGGATGGTGAAGGCGCCGGACGCCACCACATTGGCCACGGCCGAGCCCGAGACCGCGCCGAACATGATGCCGGACAGCACCGTGACCTTGGCCGGGCCGCCCCGCAGCCTTCCCACCAAAGCGAGGGCCACGTCGTTGAAATACTCGCCCGCGTTGGATTTCTGGAGGAAGGTGGCAAACACCACGAACATGATGATGAAGCTGGCGCTGACCTGCACGATGGTGCCCAGCACGCCATTGTTGTTGAACAGCTCCACCAGCAGCTGGTCGAAGGCCACGCCACGATGGAACAGGATGCCCGGCATCCAGGGCCCGACGAAGCAATAGGCGATGAAGGTGACGGCGATAAGCGGCATCACCAGCCCCGCCGTGCGCCGCGCGAATTCCAGCACCAGCAGGATGCCGACACCCGCCACCAGCATGTCCTGCAGGTTGGGGCCCATGAAGGTCCGCATTTCGATGCCGTCGGCGTCGAAGATGTAGTGGAACGGGATGATGAGGGAGAGGCCGATCAGCACCCAGTCATACAGCGGCACGGGCCGCACCAGGTTGGTGCTGGCGCGCGGCGCGAAGAGCGCGAAGCCCAGCGCCGCGCCGAAGAAGACGTGGATGGCGCGCGAGACGGTGGGGTCCACCGGCTGCACCAGCAGGATCCAGAGGTGGAAGGAGACGAAGGCGGTGGCGGCGGCGCGCCAGATCATGCCCTGCAGCCCCGGCAGTTCGCGGCGCGCGCTGGCGAATTCGAGATCCTCGATCTCGGTGTTCACGTCGTCATTCGGGCGTGTCTGCGCCATACGTGTCCTGCCCCCAGAAAATCCATCGTGAAATATCAATGCCCGCCCGGTGTCGTTCGCGACATTCTTGGCCGATGCGGATGGCGGCAGACGCAACGGAGGTCAAGCGGAAATGACAGGTTAACGGAATGACACGCCGACTGTCGCCAAATGCCGCGCCGCGCCCTATCCAGGACCGTTGAGAGACGAGCCATGCTGAGACTGACCGAACTGCGCCTGCCGCTGGACCACGCGCCCGACGCCATCGCCGCCGCGCTGGTGGCGCGGCTGGGGCTGCGCGCGGGCGAACTGCTCTCGCACGAGGTGGCACGGCGGGCCTGGGATGCGCGCCGCCGCTCGGCCATCGAGCTGGTCTATTCCGTGGACTTCGCCGTGGCCGATGAGGCCGCGCTGCTCAAGCGCGCCGCGGGCGACAAGGCGCTGGCGCGCACGCTGGGCCCGCGCCCCGACACCACCTACCGCCATGTGGCGCATGCGGCCGAGCCGCCCGCGCGCCGGCCGGTCGTGATCGGCACCGGGCCTTGCGGGCTCTTCGCCGCGCTGATCCTGGCGGAGATGGGCTTCCGGCCCATCATCCTCGATCGCGGGAAGGTGGTGCGGGAACGCACCAAGGACACCTGGGGGTTGTGGCGCCGCGGCGTGCTGACGCCCGAGAGCAATGTGCAATTCGGCGAGGGCGGCGCGGGCACCTTCTCCGACGGCAAGCTCTGGTCGGGCATCAAGGACCCGCAGCATCTGGGCCGCAAGGTGCTGACGGAGTTCGTGCAGGCCGGCGCGCCCGAGGAAATCCTCTGGGTGGCCAAGCCGCATATCGGCACCTTCCGCCTGGTGACCATGGTGGAAAGCCTGCGCGCCAAGATCGAGGCGCTGGGCGGCGAATACCGCTTCGGCACCAAGGTGACGGATTTCCTGGTGGAGACGGGGCGCGACGGGGTGCGCCGCATGGCGGGCGTCGTCACCGAGGCGGGCGAGACCATCGAGACGGAGCATGTCGTGCTGGCCATCGGCCACTCCGCCCGCGACACCTTCGAGGTGCTGCACGCGCGCGGCGTGCATGTGGAGGCGAAGCCCTTCTCCATCGGCGTGCGGATCGAGCACCCGCAATCGGTCATCGACCGGGCGCGCTTCGGAAATTTCGCGGGCAACCCCATCCTGGGCGCGGCGGACTACAAGCTGGTGCACCACTGCGCGAATGGCCGTGGCGTCTATTCCTTCTGCATGTGCCCGGGCGGCACCGTCGTCGCCGCCACCAGCGAGCCCGGCCGCGTGGTGACGAACGGCATGAGCCAGTATTCGCGCGCCGAGCGGAACGCCAATGCGGGCATCGTCGTCGGCATCACGCCGGAGGTGGACTACCCGGGCGGGCCGCTGGCCGGCATCGCCTTCCAGCGGCATTGGGAGGAACGTGCCTTCGTGGCGGGCGGCGGCGACTATCGCGCGCCGGCCCAGCGCGTGGAGGATTTCCTGGCCGGGCGGCCTTCCACCCATCTCGGCAGCGCGGTGCCGAGCTACAAGCCGGGGGTGACGCCAACCGACCTCTCGCTCTGCCTGCCCGATTTCGTCGTGGCGGCGATCCGTGAGGCCTTGCCCGCCTTCGCGCGGTCCATCCCGGGCTTCGACATGGAGGATGCGGTGATGACGGGGGTGGAGACGCGCACCTCCTCGCCCGTGCGCATCCGGCGCGACGCGTCCTTCCACAGCGTGAACACGCGCGGGCTGTATCCGGCGGGCGAGGGCGCGGGCTATGCGGGCGGCATCTTCTCGGCCGGGGTGGACGGCATCCGCGTGGCCGAGGCAGTGGGGCGCGACATGGCGGGGCTGTCCCAGGCGGCGGCGTGAACCACCACTATGACGCGGTGGTGATCGGCGCCGGCGCGGCGGGGCTCTTCGCCGCCATGCGCGCGGGGCAGCGCGGGCGGCGGGTGCTGCTGCTGGACCATGCCGAGGCCGCCGGCAAGAAGATCCTGATCAGCGGCGGTGGGCGCTGCAACTTCACCAATACGGGCTGCGTGCCGGAGCGGTTCCTCTCGGCCAACCCGCATTTCGCGCGCTCCGCCCTCGCGCGCTACACGCAGCATGACTTCATCGCGCTGGTGCGGCGGCACGGCATCCCGTTCCATGAGAAGACGCTGGGGCAGCTGTTCTGTGACGGCTCGGCGCGGGCCATCGTGGCGATGCTGCTGGCGGAATGCGCGGCGGCGGGTGTGGAGATCCGGCTGAACTGCCGCATCACCGACATCGCGCGCGACACGGGCTATCGCGTGGAAACCAGCCAGGGCGTTTTCACCGCGCCCGCTTTGGTGCTGGCGACGGGGGGGCTTTCCATTCCCAAGATGGGTGCGACCGGCTTCGCGCATGATGTGGCGCGGCGCTTTGGTTTGCCCGTCACGGCGCTGCGCCCCGGCCTGGTGCCCCTGACCTTCGCGGGCGAGGCGCTGGAGCTGATGCGGCCGCTCTCCGGCGTGGCGTTGGGCGCGGTGGCGCGCTGCGGCCGCATGGCGTTCGAGGAGGCGATGCTGTTTACCCATCGCGGGCTGTCCGGCCCGGCCATTCTCCAGGCCTCCTCCTACTGGCGGGAGGGGGAGGCGCTGGTGCTGGACCTGCTGCCCCACCGCGACGCCACCGCCTGGCTGCTGGAGGGCAAGCGCGCCCGTCCCCGCGCCGAGGGCCGCACCCTGCTGGCGGAGGCCTTGCCGCAGCGCCTGGCGCAGGCCCTGGCCGCGCGGCACCTGCCCGCGCGGCTGGCCGACACGCGCGATGCCGACCTCCGCGGCCTGGCCGCCCTGCTGAAATCCTGGCGCCTCGAGCCCGCGGGCACCGAGGGCTACGCCAAGGCCGAGGTGACGCTGGGCGGCGTGGACACCCGCGCCCTGTCGCAGCAGAGCATGGAGGCGCGCGCGGTGCCCGGCCTCTTCGTGGTGGGCGAGGCGGTGGACGTGACGGGCTGGCTCGGCGGCTACAATTTCCAATGGGCCTGGTCCTCCGGCTGGGCGGCGGGCGAGGCGCTGTGAGGCCGGCCCCCGGCACCTCTGCCTTCCTGCGGGGCATGGTGCTGGCGCAGTTCGGCGTGCAGGTCGGCGCCTTCACCCTGCCCGCCCTGCTGCCGGGCTTCATGGCGCGGTGGGAGATGTCCAACACCGAGGCGGGCTGGCTGGTGGGCATCTTCTTCGCCGCCTATGTGCCCGCCGTGCCGGTGCTGCTGGCCCTGACCGACCGCATGGCCCCGCGGCGCATCTACCTGTGCGGGGCGGCGCTGACGCTGGCCTCGCATCTGGGCTTCGTGGTCTGGGCGGACGGGTTCTGGTCCGGGATGCTGCTGCGGGCCATGGCGGGGGTGGGCTGGGCGGCCTGCTACATGCCCGGCCTCAAGGCGCTGGCCGATCCGCTGGAGGGCGCCGCGCAGTCCCGCGCCGTGTCCTGGCATGCGGCGGGGGTGGGGCTGGCGGGGGCGCTGTCCTTCGCCTTCGCCGGGCTGTTCGACGCGCTGGCGGGGCCGGGCGCGGCCTTCCTGTTCGGCGCGGTGATGGCGGGGCTGGCGCTGGCCATCGCGGCCTGGCT